>NZ_JAAKZZ010000594.1 GCF_011045075.1 Streptomyces boncukensis | reverse complement strand
GTACCCGTCCGCCGTCCGCCGGACGGGTACGGCGTGCCTCACAGCCGGGGGTCGCGGTAGGTGGGGCGGCCGTCGACGGCGGTGAGCACGACCGGCAGGTCGGCCAGTGCGGTGGCCGGGGTGGTGAGCGGGTCGTCCGCCAGCACCGTCAGATCGGCGCGGCAGCCGACGGCGAGCCGGCCCGCCTCGTGCTCCTCGCCCGCCGCGTACGCGGGCCCCGCGGTCATCGCGTGCAGCGCCTCCCGTGCGCTCAGCGCCTGCTCGGGGCCGTGCGGCGGCCGGGTCAGGTCCTGGCTGGGGCGGCGGTGGCGGGCGCCGGCGAGCACGCCGAGCGGCGGGTAGGGGGCGATGGGCCAATCGGAGCCGAGGACGACCGTGGCGCCCGCGTCCCACAGGTCGCGGCAGCGCCAGGCCCGCGAGGCGCGCTGCTCACCGAGCCGCCGGGACCAGTTGTCGGTGTGGTCGGCCCGGGTGAAGTCGCAGCAGTGGGTGGGCTGCATGGAGGCGATGACGCCGAGCCGGGCGAACCGGCGCACGGTGTCGTCCGGAACGGTCTCGATGTGCTCGATCCGGTGCCGGACCCGCGCGCTCCCGGCCGCGCCGTCCCCGGAGCCGCCCCCCGTGCCGTTCCCGGCGCCGTCCTCCGCCTGTGCCCGTGCCACCGCGTCGAGGGCGTGCCGGACCGCCGCGTCGCCGATGGCGTGGGTGGCGGTGGGCACCCCGGCCCGGTGCAGCGCGCGGACGACGTCGCTGTAGGCGTCGGGGTCGGGCCAGAAGGCGTGAGTGGACTCGCCGTAGCGGTCCGGGTGCTCCAGCCAGGCGGTGCCGTTGTCGACCGTGCCGTCCATGAAGAGCTTCACGCCCGCGGTACGCCACAGGGCGCCGCCCTCGCCCTGCCGCTCGATCAGGGCGCGCAGCGCGTCGGCGCCGGCGCCGGGCCGGCACCAGGGCGCGACGCGCAGCCGCAGGGGCAGTTCACCGGCCGCGTCCAGTTCGCCGATCAGGGCGAGGCCGTCCCCGTTGGCGTCCATGACGTGGCCGCCGGTGAGCCCGGCCGCTGCCATGCCCCGCAGCGCGGCGGCCAGCCGGGCGCGGCGCTCGGTGTGCGTGGGCTGCGGCGCGGCCCGCTCGACGAGGTGGCACGCGGCCTCCTCCAGGAGCAGGCCGGTGGGACGGCCCTCCGCGTCGCAGACGACCTCGGCCGCCTCCTCGAAGGTGCGCGGCCCGGTGACCCCGGCCAGCTCCAGGGCGCGCGGGCTGGCCAGCATGGAGTGCGCGTCGAAGAGCCGGAGGCAGGCCGGGACGTCAACGAGGACCCCGCCGAGCGCGGCGGACGCGACGGGCTGGTCGCCGAAGACGTTCGGGTCCAGCCCCCAGGCGTGCAGCCAGGCGCCCGGCCGCAGCGCGGCGGCTTCGCGGGCCAGGGCCGAGCGCACCCCGTCCAGGGTCGTACAGCCGGACAGGTCCAGGCCGCGGGTCAACTCGGCGCCCATGACCGGGTGGAGGTGGCCGTCGACGAGACCGGGCGTGACGACGGCGCCCTTCAGGTCGACGACCGTCGTCGCGGAGTCCGCGAGGGCGCGGATCCGCCGGTCGTCGCCCAGGTCCGCGATCCGCCCGCCGGAGACGGCGAGGGCGGACTCCGGCAGCAGTCCGCCGGAGACGGGGTCGAGCAGGCGACCGGAGAGCAGGATGAGACTGGTGCGCACGGTGGCTCCTTTCATACGGGGTTCGGCGTGTCCGGCACCGGGGCTGTGACCGTGCCCCGTAGGGGGCGCGGGGAACTGCGCGACCAGCCACAACGGCGCCGCACCCCGCAATGCACAGCAAGGGGCAGCCCGGGTCCGGCGAGCTCCGCCGGACCCGGCCTAGCCACGCCCACGGGGCGCGCCGGGCGCGGAGTCCGCGAGGGCCCCGTCCGGCAGCCCCAACTCCCGCTCGGCGGTGGCGGCGGCCATCCGGGTCACCCGCGGGACGGTGCTGTCGGTTCCGGTGTTGGCGTGTGCGGCGAGGCCGTCGATCACGACCAGGATCTGAACGGCCGTCACATAGGCGTCGTCCGTGCGGAACTCCCCCCGCTCGGCTCCGGCGCGGATGACGTCCGCCAGCCGCTCGCGCCACGCGGCCTCCTGCTCCGCGACGCGCTCGCGCAGGACGGGCCGGTAGCGGCTGAGGTGCCGGGCGTTGATCCAGAGCCGGCTGATCGCGTCATACGCCTCACCCGTGGCTTGTGCGAAGAAGCGGGTCAGGTGCTGCGACGGGGTGCCGGTGCGCTGCCCTGGCGGCAGCAGGCCGTCGAGTTCAGCGGTCGCCGCATTGCCGAACGCCTCGGCCACCAGGTCCTCCACCGCGGGGAAGTAGTGGCTGACCAGCCCCGGCCGGATGTCGAGCAGCTCCCCGATCCGGCGCAGCGTGATGGCCTCCAGACCTTCGGAAATAGCAACTCTCGCAGCAGACGCAACGATTTCCGCACGTCGATCCGCAGGTGACTTTCGGATTCGCTTGCGCTGAACTCTTGACGCCATGGGGCGGATGCTATTGAGTGGCCGACCAATAAGCAAGCGGTTACGCAACCAGGTGGGTACGACCAGCTTTCGGAGGGCGTATGGCTGCCGCTGTTCCCGACCAGCACGCACAGGTCTCAGAGCCGGCGCCCGAAGCTGCGCAGCGCCCCGGCCCCGCGCCCCGCATCGAGGCGCACGGCATTGACTACATTCCCGACCGGGAACGCTACGGCCGGCCCCGGAGCCTGTTCTCCGTATGGGCCGCCGCGAGCGTCAACTACCTCAATCTGGTGGTCGGCGGCTCCCTCGTGCTCATGGGGCTGAACCCGTGGCAGGCGCTCGCGGTGATCGTGGTGGGCAATCTGTTCTGGGTGCTCACCGGGGTGCTCTCGACCTCGGGCCCGGCCTCCGGCACACCGAGCGAGGTGGTGCCCCGCGCGATCTACGGCGTCCGCGGCAACCGGGTCAACAACGCGGTCATCGGCTGGATGATCTCCGTCTGCTACTTCGCGCTCAACCTCGCCGCCGCCGCGACCGCCGCCTTCTCCCTGGTCGAGCGGGCGGGGCTGACGGCCACGGCCCCGGTCCAGACCGTCGTCATCCTGGTCATCGCCGCGATCACGCTGACCATCAGCGTCTACGGGCACAGCGTGATCATGAAGCTGTACGGGCCGATAGCGCTGGTGCTCGCCGCCGCGTTCGCCGTCGTCGCGGTCGGCGTGTGCACGCACGCCGACTTCTCCCACCGGCCCGCGGGGGCGCCCACCGGTGCCGACTTGTGGGTCACCCTGCTCGCGGGGGTCACCCTGGTCTCCGCGGCCCCGCTGTCGTACACCACCAGCGCCGACTTCTCCCGCTATCTGCCGCGCACCACACCGGCGAAGTCGATCGTGGGCTGGACCTTCCTCGGCGGCTTCCTGCCCGGCGGCGTGGTGTGCGCGCTCGGCGCGCTCGCCGCCACCGCCGTCGACATGAACGACCCGCAGTCCGGGCTGGAGGGGATCCTGCCGGGCTGGTTCGCCTCCGTCTTCCCGCTCGCGCTGGTCCTCGGCACGGTCTCCCTCAACGCCCTGACCGCCTACAGCGCCGGCCTCGCCCTGCAGTCCGCCGGCGTGCGCCTGCGGCGCTCCGTCAGCGTCCTCCTCCTGGGCGCCGCCGCCGTCTCGCTGACCCTGTACGCGCTGCTGGTGTCCAACTTCCTGGACACCGTCAGCAACGTGCTCCAGCTGACCGTCGTCCTGCTCGGCCCCGCCATGGCCATCTACGCCACGGACATCGTGCTGCGGCGCAACCGCTACGACGGGCCCGCGCTGACCGACGAGAGCCCCGGCGGCGTCTTCTGGTTCCGCCACGGCGTCAACTGGGCGGGCGCGGCGGCCTTCGCGCTGGGCGCCACCGCCGCCGCGCTGTGCGTGGACACCCTCTACACCGGCCCCCTCGCCACGGCCCTGGACGGCATGGACCTCGCCCTGCCGGTCGGTATCGTCACCGCTGCCACGGCGTACGCCCTCCTCGGGCGGCGCGCGGTCCTCCGTACCCGCCTCCAGGGACCCGGGGCCGCCCGCCCCGGCTCCCCGCCCGCGCCACCGCGGGC
>NZ_JAAKZZ010000593.1 GCF_011045075.1 Streptomyces boncukensis | reverse complement strand
GGTGTGGGCGGGGGGCTCGGGCTGCGGCTGCTGGGCCTTGCTCAGCTCGGTGTCCGGCTGCGTCCGGGGCGCCTCCTGCCGCTCCAGCACGGTCGTCTCCTCCGTACCGCTCTTCGGGGCGGCGGCCCCGGCGGGGGCAGCGGAGGGCGCGTCCGGTGCCTCGTCCGGCGCCGGGGGCGCCGCACTCGCTCCGGGCGCTGCCCGCTCCTCGCGCGGCTCCGACGCGGTGGGGGCGGCGGTAGAGGCGGTGGGGGAAGCCAGGGAGAAGTCTTCGTCCTCACCGTTCGCCGACTCCGCCGCAGGCCGTACGGCAGCGCCCTCGTTCTCGGTGCTCACAACTTACTCCTCATCAGGTGCACGACATCGCCAGGACGGGCCCAGGGCGGGCGCTTCTCTGCACTTCTCACATCTCTATACGGTTGTCCACCTACAGCTTTTCCCATGACACGTCAGACCGGCATAAGCCGAACCTGGTGTCCGCCGGCCCGGCCTATACGCCCGGCCGACAGGGGAGCCCGCACTCCCCGGTCAAGGGTAGGACGCCGCCCCGGGGACTGCCCGGCGGCGGGGAGGGGGAGTCCGGGCGCCGGGGCCGTGCGCCTCCGCGCCGTCGCGCGCAATGGGACGATGATCGGGTGAGCTCTGAGATCCACGAGGGGGCACGGCCTCCGCTGGCCCGCCCGCTCTCCGTCATCGCGCACCGCGGGGCCTCCGCCGCCGCCCCGGAGCACACCCTGGCGGCGTACCGCACCGCCATCGAGGAGGGCGCGGACGGGCTGGAGTGCGACGTACGGCTCACTGCCGACGGGCACCTCGTCTGTGTGCACGACCGCCGGATCAACCGTACGTCCAACGGCCGGGGCGCCGTCTCCACGCTGGAGCTGGCCGAGCTGGCGGCGCTCGACTTCGGCTCCTGGAAGAACGGCGACGCGGATCCGTACGAGTCGCCCGACACCGACGCGGACACGGACACCGCCGACCCGGAGCGCACTTCGGTGCTCACCCTGGAACGGCTCCTCCAGCTCGTCGCCGACGCGCCCCGCCCCGTCGAGCTGGCCATCGAGACCAAGCACCCCACCCGCTGGGCCGGCCAGGTGGAGGAGAGGCTGCTCGGGCTGCTGGACCGGTACCGGCTGCGCACCCCTGTCAGGGTCATGAGCTTCTCCGCGCGTTCGCTGCACCGCGTACGCGCCGCCGCACCGCACCTTCCGACCGTCTATCTGATGCAGCTCCTGCTGCCCCGGCACCGTGACGGACGGCTGCCGGAGGGGGTGCGGATCGCGGGGCCGGGAATGCGCATCCTGCGGGCCCGGCCGGACTACGTGGAGCGGGCGCACCGCGCGGGGAACCAGGTGCACGTCTGGACGGTGGACGATCCGGCGGATGTCGAGCTGTGCGCCCGGCTGGGCGTCGACGCGGTGATCACCAACCGTCCGCGCGAGGTGCGCGCACAGCTGGACGAACTGCGGTGAGCTGACGAGCTGCGGAAGCCGAGTCGCCCACCCCTACAGGGTGTGCACCGGCGCATTCGCCATGTATTCGAAGGTTGCGAATGCGTCAAGAGACCACGTGTGGCCGGTTTCCGATCCACTCGGTTGGGGCATTCATCCCCTGGCGTGGGGCAAAGGAGGTCTCGGGGGTGGCGTTGGTGGTGGCACAGCAGGTGCCTACTTCGTCGACCATGACTGTGCCCCATGGGCCTGCGGGCGTGGGGGCGGCGAGGCGCCGGATGCGCGAGGAACTGCTCGCGGGCGGCGTGCCTGACGCGGTCGTGGACGATGCGGTACTCATTCTTTCCGAGCTGCTCAGCAACGCGTGCCGGCACGCCCGGCCGCTGTGCGGCAGCGAATCCGTCAAGGCGTCCTGGAGCCGGGACGCGGAGGGCGAGCTGACCGTCTCCGTCACCGACGGCGGCGGGCCGACCGTGCCCCTCCCGGCCACTCCCTCGGTCAGCGCGCGCGGCGGACGGGGCCTGGCCCTCATCACCGCCCTCTCCCGCGACTGGGGCGTGCGTACGGGGCCGCGCCGGGACGTGACCGAGGTGACGGTCTGGGCGGTGCTCCCGTCCAGCAGCGGTTTCAGCGACCGCCTCGCGTCGAGCCTCGACCTCGACCTGGCCGCCGTGGACGAGTCGGCGTGAGGGACTAGTATCCCCCGCCCGGGGCCATACACCCCGGGCGCGGGCTCCGGACGGGCCCCGGACGGGCTCCGCAGGAGCCCCGGGGGTTCCCTACGGGCCGCGGCGTGCGGGCTCCGTGCCACGCGCCGCGCACCGTCCGTGCCCCGCCCGTCCGTGCGCCCACGGCCGTACGCCGCCGGGCACTGTGCCCGCGGGCCGTACGCCCATCCGGCCCAACCACTGCCGCAGACCTGGAGAACCGCTCGTCATGGCAAAGAAGCGCCGACCCCAGAAACTGGCCGCCAAGGGCAGCGAGGGCGCCGAAGGCAGCTACCCCGCCGTCGGCGCCCGCCAACCCTGCCCGTGCGGCTCCGGCCGCCGCTACAAGGCGTGCCACGGGCGCGCAGCAGCCCACGCCGTCGCCGAACTGGTCCGCCGCCCCTTCGAGGGCCTGCCCGGGGAGAGCGACTGGGTGGCGCTGCGCGAGCTCGTGCCCGCCGCCACGGCGCCGCTCACCCTCCGGGACGGGCTGCCCGCCGATGTGCCGTCCGTGACGCTGGCGACGGTGCTGCCCATGGCGTGGCCCGCGCTGCGCCGCGACAACGGCGCGGTGCTGCTCGGGCTGCAGAACGACACGGCATCGGGCGACCTCAGTCGCGATCTGGCCGACACGCTCCAGCGGGCGCTCACCGCCGAGCCGGGAGCGCCGGTCGCCGCCGAGCGCCCCGGCACCGACGGCCCGCGCCTGCAGGACCTGCTGGCTCCGGACGCCCCGCTGGTCCCCGAGGTGCACAGCGGCTTCGAGTTCTGGCTGGAGGGTACGGACGCCGCGGAGCAGCCCGCCGGGGAGGTCGCGGCGTCACTGGAGCGTGCTAATTCAGCCGCCATCCCGACGGCCCGGCTGGCCGGTGTCGACGGAGCCTACTGGTGCGACGCGGGGGAGAAGAACCATCTCCGCTGGGTCATGACGCATCCGGAGGAGCAGCTCCTCGACGCGCTCGCGCGGCTGCACGCCGCGGGTGCCGACACGCTCGGCGAGGGCTCGGCCGCGGGCGGCGGCGAGGGCTCGCGGCTCGTCGGGTCGTTCCGCGCACACGGCCTGACGGTGCCCGTGTGGGACCTGCCGACCGGTATGACCTCGGAGGACTGCGAGAAGCCAGCAGCGGCCTTCGCCGAGCGGCTGACGGAGGCGCTGGCGGTCACGGCACCGCTGACGGCCCAGGAGCGCAAGGCCCGCAGCGGTCTCACCAACCGTCAGGTGACGCTCAGCTAGGGGCCGTCGGCGCGCTGACTAGTTGACGCGAGAACGATACGGGAGCGAAATCGGATCGTGACACGCATCACACTAGGCACCCAACTCTCCATACTCACAGGTAAATCGGCGTCCGGATCTGCGCGATCGAATTTGCGAACAGCCGATCTCTTGTTACCGTTCTAAGAGCCCGGTCGCTGGTGCATCCCCCGTCGCCAGCGACCGGGTTCTGTGTTCCCCGCCCCGCCATACGCGTCTTGCCGTGCGGATCTCGCCGTACGGATCTTTATGCGGAGCTTATGTCCGGGAGCGAGCAGGGGAGTTGCTCCCCGCGCGCAGCAGCAGCCGCTCGCCGTCCGCCGAGGCCACCTCCGCCACCGCGGAGTACGCACCCCCGGGCCGCCCGGCGCCGCCCGCACGTCCCGCGCCCGGCGGCGTCTCGCACAGCCGGGGCTCGTTCGTCGCCGGCATCGCACAGCGCACCTCGGTCGCCCGGCCGTCGGGCCGCAGCAGGGTGACCACCAGCCTCAACTCACCGCTGGTGGCGTTCCTGTAGTACGTACGCGCCCGCGCACCCTCGGCACCCGTCAACACACAAGTCTGCGCCTCCACCCCTTCGGGCGAGGTGACTTCCGGACCGCAGGAGGCGCGCCCGGCTCCGCGCCCGCGCCCCTCCGCCTCCGCGCTCCCCCCGGCCGGTGCGGACTGCGGAGGGGCGGAGGACGGAGGGGTCGAGGGCGGAGGAGCGG
>NZ_JAAKZZ010000592.1 GCF_011045075.1 Streptomyces boncukensis | reverse complement strand
GTACTGGGCGTCCCAGGCCCCGAACGGCGACGGCGGCTCCGCCGCGCCAGGCGCCGACCGCCCGCCCCTGCTGGCCCTCGACAACCGCGCGGCGGACGCGCACGACATCGCCGTCGAGACCCCGGCCCCGGCTCCGCGGGACGGGGCGGACGACAGCCGCGGCTCGGGGGTCGCGCCGGGCGAGCCGATGGGGCCGCGCGCCCTCGTCCCCGCGACCGACCTGCCGGACGGGCCCGACCGGGCCGCGGTCCACCGCCCTGCCGGGAAGCCCGGCAGGGCCGAGGTCGGAGAGCTCGCCGCCGCGCTGAAGCTGGAGGGCACCCCGCGCCAGCGGAACGGCGGCTGGGAGGTGTCGGAGTCCGGGGAGCGGAAGTCCGGCGACCCGCGGCTGACCGTACGGAACGGGCGGTGGACATACGCCGGGCAGGGAGCGGCGGGCCGCACCTGCGGGCGCCCGCTGCCGGCCGCGGCGGAGCGGGAGCCGGCGCGCGGCGGCACGCGGCCCGGCTGTCCGCCCGAGGCCGCCCCCGACCTGCCCTCCCGTGACGACGGACCCGGCACCGCCGGAGGCGGCACCGCGTCCGAGGAGGCGGCGAAGAAGGCGGTGCGCCCCGCGCTGCGCGCCCTGGACCTGGGCGGGGCCCGCGTGGAGACGCACCGCGCCACGGGCGCGCACCGCACGGTGAACGCCGAGCCGCGCGTCGCCGGAAAGCCGACGCACCGCTGGACCGTCACCTTCCAGGTCGACGGCGACGGCCGGGTCGTGCGGGGCACCGGCCACTGGGGCGGCACCTCCGAGGGCGCCGACTACCCGGTGATGAGTGCGAGCCGGACGCTGAACGAGCTGAACAAGCAGCGGCAGGCGGGGCGCCCGGAGGCGGTCGAGCGCTCGGCGCCGCAGGGGAAGCGCGGGCCCGCCAAGGTCGTGGGCGCCGCGTTCGGCTACGCCGCGCGCCTCTCGGACGGCAAGCCCGTGCTCGTGCCGTCCTGGATCTACGACGTGCGCCGGACGGGCGGCAAGGGCAGCTACCAGCTGGCCCACCCGGCGGTGGAGCCGCGGTTTCTGCAGCGGCCCGGCGGCGAGGCGCCGAGCAGCCGCCCCGGGAGCCCTGGAAGCTCTGGGAGTTCTGGAAGCAAGGCCGAGGACCTCACCTCGTACGACATCCAGGGGCGGACGCTGACCGTGACCTTCTGGGGCGGGGTCTGCGAGACCTACCGGGCGACCGCGGCCGAGTCGGACTCCCGGGTGCGGGTGACGCTCTCCTCCCGGCCCAAGAACCCGGAGAACACCCTCTGTGTGAAGGTCGCCAAGCGGATGACCGCCGAGGTGACGCTCGACAAGCCGCTCGGGGACCGCAAGGTGGTGGACGCGCGGGACGGCGACGTACTGCCGCGCCGCTGACCCGCGAGACGCGCGCGGCGGGCGCCGGTACGAACCGTGCGGGTCAGTTGAAGGAGTCGCCGCAGGCGCAGGAGCCGGTGGCGTTCGGGTTGTCGATCGTGAAGCCCTGCTTCTCGATCGTGTCGACGAAATCGATGGAGGCGCCGCCCAGATACGGGGCGCTCATCCGGTCGGTGACCACCTTGACGCCGTCGAAGTCCTTGACCACGTCGCCGTCGAGCGAGCGCTCGTCGAAGAACAGCTGGTACCGCAGGCCGGAGCAGCCACCCGGCTGGACGGCCACACGCAACGCCAGGTCGTCGCGGCCCTCCTGCTCAAGCAGGCTCTTGACCTTCTCCGCCGCGGCGTCGGACAGGATGATGCCCTCGCTTACAGCGGTCTCGTCCGAAACGGACATCTGCTTCTCTCCCGGGTTGTACGGACTGCTCTTGCGGTCAACATCAACCGACGGCGTCCCGGATTCATTCCAGGAGCGGCACGGCTCTTTCTGTGTCCCCTTCGGCATGCTCGCACACCGCGCGCCCGAGTGGGAATGCGTCACATCGACGCGATGGCCATCGTCAAACTGACGCGAAGCGGCTATGATAGATAACGTCAGATAGACGAGAAGTCTCTCGTGTGGCGCTTACAGAAAGGGTGGATCCGTTGAGTGCCGCCCAGCCCCTGGACGTACAGCCGACCCCGCTCGCGCTGCTGCTGCTCGGCCGCGAGGCCGACCCGAAGAGCGAGCGGGGCGTCGAGTGCCCCGGCGACCTGCCCGCCCCCTCCGACCCGGACCTGGTCGCGCGCGCCCGCGCCGCCAAGGAGCGGCTCGGCGAGCGCGTCTTCGTCCTCGGCCACCACTACCAGCGGGACGAGGTCATCCAGTTCGCCGATGTGACCGGGGACTCCTTCAAGCTGGCGCGGGAGGCCGCGGCCCGCCCGGACGCGGAGTACATCGTCTTCTGCGGTGTGCACTTCATGGCCGAGTCCGCCGACATCCTCACCGGCGACGCGCAGCAGGTCGTGCTCCCCGACCTGGCGGCCGGCTGCTCGATGGCCGACATGGCCACGGCCGAGCAGGTCGCCGAGTGCTGGGACGTGCTGACCGAGGCCGGGGTCGCGCAGACCACCGTGCCCGTCTCCTATATGAACTCCTCGGCGGACATCAAGGCGTTCACCGGCCGCCACGGCGGCACCATCTGCACCTCGTCCAACGCCCGGCGGGCGCTGGACTGGGCGTTCCAGCAGGGCGGAAAGGTGCTGTTCCTCCCCGACCAGCACCTCGGCCGGAACACCGCGGTCCGCGAGCTGGGCCTGTCCCTGGACGACTGCGTGGTCTACAACCCGCACCGGCCGAACGGCGGACTGACCCAGGAGCAGCTGCGCGACGCGAAGATGATCCTGTGGCGCGGGCACTGCTCGGTGCACGGCCGCTTCTCGCTGGACTCGGTCCGCGAGGTGCGCGAGCGCATACCGGGCGTACGGGTCCTGGTGCACCCCGAGTGCAAGCACGAGGTGGTGTCGGCGGCCGACGAGGTCGGCTCGACCGAGCACATCATCCAGGCCCTCCAGGCAGCGCCGCGCGGCTCCAAGTGGGCCGTGGGCACCGAGCTGAACCTGGTGCGGCGGCTCGCGAACCGCTTCGCGGAGGAGGACAAGGAGATCGTCTTCCTGGACCGCACGGTCTGCTTCTGCTCGACCATGAACCGCATCGACCTGCCGCACCTCGTGTGGGCCCTGGAGTCCCTGGCCGACGGCACGGTGGTCAACCGCATCGAAGTGGACGCGGAGACGGAGAAGTTCGCCAAGCTCGCGCTGGAGCGGATGCTGGCGCTGCCGTAGCCTGCGGTCCATGCCGCTGCCACTGCTGCGCCCGGTGCGGGACTGCGAGGAGGACGCCGAGACGGTCCGGCTGCTCAGGGAGGCCGCCTTCGGGGACCGCCGCGCGCTGCGCGGCGCGCCCCCCGGCCCGGCGCCGGACACACCCGCGGAAGCGGCGGGGCCCGCGGAAGCGGCGGGGCCCGCTTTCCGGCGCGCGAAGATCCGGCACCTCGCCCGCACCGACCCGGCCGGGAGCTGGCTCGCCGAGGACGCCTCCGGCCGGGCGCTGGGCGCCGCGCAGGCGGTGCGCCGGGAGGGCACCTGGGGCCTGTCCCTGCTGGTGGTGCTGCCGGGCGCACAGGGCAAGGGCGTCGGCACGGCGCTGCTGGGGCGGGCGCTGGAGTACGGGCGGAGCTGTCTGCGCGGCGTGATCTGCGCCTCGGAGCACCCCGCGGCCGTCCGCGGGTACCGCCGCGCGGGCTTCGATGTGCACCCCGCGCTGTCACTCCGGGGCCCCGTCAGCCACGCGGGGCTGACGGCGCCGGACGGGGCCGCCGTCGCGGGCACGGCAAGGGACCGGGATCTGCTGGACTCGGTGGACCGGCGGCTGCGGGGCGGGGCGCACGGGCCCGACCACGAACTGCTCGTCCGGCACCACCGGCTCGTCGTCGCGGACGATCTGGCCGGGAGCGGATACTGCTACGTCCGCGAGAACGGGCGGGTCGAGCTGCTGGCCGCGACGTCCCGGCGGATCGCGGCGCGGGTGCTGACGGCCGCCCTGCTGGGGCTGCCCGAGGGGGCGGGCGCGGAGGTGCGGAACGTGGCCGGGGACCAGCAGTGGGCGCTGGACGTGGGGCTGGCGGCGGGCCTGGCGGCCCGGCCCGAGGGGTTCCTCTGCCTCCGCGGTATGCGCCCCCCGGC
>NZ_JAAKZZ010000591.1 GCF_011045075.1 Streptomyces boncukensis | reverse complement strand
CACCCCCACCGCCCCCGCCGAACCGATCGCGATCATCGGCGTGTCCGGCCGCTACCCCGGGGCCGACGATCTCTGGCAGCTCTGGGAGAACCTGTGCTCCGGACGCCGCGCCGTACCGGAACCGGCGCCCGAGCGCGACGCTCCGGACGCCGAGGCGGACGCGCCCCGCTGGGGCACCTACCTCTCCGATGTCGACCGGTTCGACCCGCTGCTCTTCCGCATCAGCCCGCGGGACGCCGAGCGCATGGACCCGCAGGAGCGGCTGTTCCTGGAGGCCGCGTGGTCAGCGGCCGAGGACGCCGGGTACCCGCCGCGCGGGCTGGAGCGGCGGATCCGCCGGCAGTCCGGCGACGGCGCCGCCGGGGTCGGGGTGTTCGCGGGGGTCGCGGACACGCCGTACCAGGCCCTCGCGGCCGGGCGCTGGGCCGCCGGACAGCGTGCGAGCGTGCACCCGGGACAGGGCTCCGTCGCCCACCGGGTCTCGCACTGCCTCGGTCTCACCGGCCCCAGCCTCACCACCGACACCGCCTGCTCCTCCGCGCTGACCGCGCTCCACCTGGCCTGCGAGGCCATCCGCCGCGGGGACTGCGGCGCGGCCGTCGCCGGCGGGGTCAGCGTGATCCTGCACCCCGCGCACCACCATGCGCGCGCCGCCGCGCACCTGCTCTCCCGCGACGGCCGCGCCCGCGCCTTCGACCAGGACGCCGACGGCATGGTGACCGGGGAGGGCGTGGGGGCCGTCGTGCTCAAGCCGCTGGAGAGGGCGCTGGCGGACGGCGACCGGGTGCACGGGGTACTGCTCGGCACCTTCGTCAACGCCAACGGCCCCTCCCCCGGCTACGCGGCGCCGCGCGCGGGCGCCCAGGAGGACCTGCTGGAGGGCGCGCTGCGGCGGGCCGGGATCGACGGCAGCGCCCTGCACTACGTCGAGGCCCACGCCTCGGGTTCGCCGGTGGCCGACCCGGTGGAGGTGGCGGCGCTGACCCGGGTGCTGGAGCGCGCGTCGGCCGGGCCGGGGGGCTGCGCGATCGGCTCGGTGAAGCCGGAACTGGGCCATCTGGAAGCCGCCTCCGGGATGGCGCAGCTGGCCAAGGTACTGCTGCAGCTGCGGCACGCCGAGTTCGCGCCGACCTCCGCCGGCGACCGCCCGGTGCCCGGCCTCGACGGTGCGGGGACCCCGCTCCGCCTGGTGCGCGCCCGCACACCGTGGCCCGCCGAGGGCCCGGCCGGACAGGGCGGGCCCCGCATCGCCGGGATCAGCTCCTTCGGCGCGGGCGGCGCCAACGCCCACGCGCTGGTCGCACAGGCCCCCGACCCCGGCCCCCGTACGCCGGAGCCGGACGGGCCGCACCTCGTGGTCGTCTCCGCGCGCCGCCCCGAGCAGCTGGCGGAACACGCCCGGCGGCTGCGCGACTTCGTACGCTCAGCGGGCGCCGGGCTCCCGCTGGGCGACGTGGCGTACACCCTGCAGACCGGCCGGGAGGAGCTGGCGGCCCGGCTCGCCACAGCCGTACGGGACCTGCCCGAACTGGCCGACCGGCTCGACCGGTTCCTGGCGGGTGACGGGGAGGACGCCGTCGTCACCGCCGTGGCGCGGCGCACGGAGCCGCAGCAGCACGCGGCGGTGCCGGACCGCGCCGACCCCGGGGCGCTGCTGGAGCTGGGCCGGGCCTGGGCGCAGGGCGCGCACGTCGACTGGGCGCGGCTGCACAGCGGGCGGGACCGCCGCGTGGTGTCGCTGCCCGGCTACGCCTTCGCCCGGCAGCGCTGCTGGCTCCCCGCACCGCCTGCCGCACCCGACAGCGAACACAGCGAACACAGGGAACACACGGATCTCAGGGACGGGAAGGTCGGCATGGGAAGCGAGGGGAACCACGACACCCACACGAGCGCCGGTGCGCTGGAGGCCGTACGGGCCGCCCTGGTCACGGCGGTGGCGGACATCCTCGGCGTTCCGGGTGACGAGGTCGACATGGAGTGCCATCTGAGCGACTTCGGCTTCGACTCGCTCAGCATCGTCGCGCTCTCGGAACGGCTGGAGCGGACGCTGTCCGTGACGGTGTCCCCGGCGGAGCTGTACGGCTACGCCCGCGTGGCCGGGCTCGTCACGGACCTGGCGCGGCGGGTGCCGTCCGCTGACCCCCCGCAGCGCCGGACCGAGCCGGAACCCGAACCCGGACCGGAACCGCAGCAGAAGCGCAAACCGGCGGCCGTGGGCGCGAGCGGCGCCCCGGACCCGGCGGAGTGCGGACAGCCGGTGGCCGTCGTCGGTATGGCGGGCGCCTTCCCCGGCTCGCCGGACCTGGAAGCCTTCTGGTCGAACCTCGTCGCGGGCCGGGACCTGATCAGCGAGATCCCCGCCGACCGCTTCGACTGGCGCACCGCAGCCACCGGCCCCGAGGGCGGCGCGGAGCCGCTCGCCTGCCGCTGGGGCGGGTTCCTGGACGACATCGACCGCTTCGACGCCGCCTTCTTCGGCATCTCGCCCCGCGAGGCACGGCTGATGGACCCCCAGCACCGGCTGCTGCTGCAGACGGTGTGGCACGTCGTCGAGGACGCGGGGCACGACCCGCGGTCCCTCGCGGGCACGGCCACGGGGCTGTTCATCGGCGTGGCCTCCTCCGACTACGCCCGCCTCGCGCACCGCGCCGGCCTGCCGGCCGACGGGCAGCTCGCCACCGGCAACGACCACGCGATGCTGGTCAACCGCGTCTCGTTCCAGCTCGATCTGCACGGCCCGAGCGAGCCGGTGCACACCGCCTGCTCCAGCTCCCTCACCGCCGTGCACCGGGCGGTGCGAGCCATCCGGGAGGGCGAGTGCGAGCAGGCGGTCGCGGGCGGTGTGAACCTCATGCTCACCCCGGACGCGTTCGCGGCGTTCAGCAGCGCCGGAATGCTCGCCGGGGACGGCCGCTGCAAGGCGTTCGACCACCGCGCCGACGGCTATGTACGGGGCGAGGGCATCGGCGCCGTCCTGCTCAAGCCGCTGGAGAGGGCGCGGGCCGACGGCGACCACATCCACGCCCTCATCCGGGGCAGCGCCGTCAACCACGGCGGCCGCTCCGCCTCGCTGACCGCGCCGAACCCGACAGCGCAGGCCGACGTGATCGTCCAGGCCCACCGGCGCGCCGGGACGGCGCCGGAGACGGTGGGCTACATCGAGACCCACGGCACCGGCACCGCGCTCGGCGACCCGATCGAGTTCACCGGCCTCACCAGCGCCTTCGCCCAACTTGGGGACGGCGCGGGGGCCCGGCGCTGCGGGCTGGGCAGCGTGAAGTCGAACATCGGCCATCTGGAGACCGCGGCGGGCATCGCCGGGCTGCTGAAGGTGCTGCTCGCGCTCCGGCACGGCATGCTGCCGCCCACCTTGCACGTGGAGCGGGCCAACCCGGGACTGGAGTTCTCCGGCACGCCGTTCCACCTCGTGGACGAGGCGCGGCCGTGGGAGCGGCCCCGGGACCGGGACGGCGCGCCGGGACCGCGGCGGGCCGGGGTCAGCTCGTTCGGCTTCGGCGGCGTCAACGCGCACGTCGTCGTGGAGGAGGCCGTGCCCACCGGCGCCGGGGCGGCGCCGGAGGACACCGGGGGCCGCCAGGTCTTCGTGCTGAGCGCGCACACCGCGGAGGGCCTGCGCAGCTACGCACACCGGCTGCGCACCCATCTGGAGCGGCGGCTGACCACCGGGACCCACCCGCTGCCGGCGCCCGCCGACGTCGCCTACACCCTCCAGACCGGGCGGCCCGCGCTGCCCTTCCGGCTCGCCGCCGTCGCGGCCACCCTCCCGGAGCTGGCCGACCAGCTGCGGGCCCACCTCGAAGGGCCGGGGCCGGTCCCCGGCCTCCTGGTCACCGGCGCCGACGGGAAGGACGACAGGGAGGACAGGGAGGACAGGGACGACGCCGGGGACGGGGGCCAGGACGGGCGCGCGGAGGCGGCGGAGGCCGAGGCCCTCGCACGGCGCGGCTCTCCCCGGTGGCTGGCGTCGCTGTGGGTCCGCGGCAGGGACGTCGACTGGGCGGCAGTGCACCGTGCCGCGCCCCGGCGGCGCGTCCCCCTGCCCGCCTACCCGTTCGCGCCGGACCGCTACTGGCTGCCGGAGCCGCCCGGGGGCCGGACGCACCAGCCG
>NZ_JAAKZZ010000590.1 GCF_011045075.1 Streptomyces boncukensis | reverse complement strand
GGACGGGGGTCCGCGCCCGCCCCCTCCCGGGCTCGGCGCCGGGTGTCGGTGGCGCGGCGTACGCTGGGGGTCTTCGCGATGCCACCCCCCGGATGGAAGCTCAGGAGCCCATGACCCTGCACGGTCTGCTCGACGCCGTCGTCAAGGACCCCGCGCTCGGCGAAGCCGTCACGGCGGCGGCCGACGGAAACCGGCACCACGTCGACCTGGTCGGCCCCGCCGCGGCCCGCCCGTTCGCCGTCGCCGCGCTCGCGCGCGAGGCGCGCCGGACCGTGCTCGCCGTGACCGCGACCGGCCGCGAGGCCGAGGACCTGGCGGCGGCCCTCCGCTCGCTCCTGCCCGGCGAGGGCGTCGCCGAGTTCCCCTCCTGGGAGACCCTGCCGCACGAGCGGCTCAGCCCCCGCAGCGACACCGTGGGCCGCCGCCTCGCCGTGCTGCGCCGGCTGGCGCACCCGGATCTGCGGGATCCGGCCACCGGCCCGGTCTCCGTCGTCGTGGCGCCCATTCGCTCGGTGCTCCAGCCGCAGGTCAAGGGGCTGGGCGAGCTGCAGCCCGTGTCACTGCGGCAGGGCGGGAGCGCCGATCTCGGCGAGGTCGTGGACGCCCTCGCCGCCGCCGCGTACTCCCGGGTGGAGCTGGTGGAGAACCGCGGCGACTTCGCCGTGCGCGGCGGCATCCTGGATGTCTTCCCGCCCACCGAGGAGCACCCCCTCCGGGTGGAGTTCTGGGGCGACGACGTCGAGGAGATCCGCTACTTCAAGGTCGCCGACCAGCGTTCGCTGGCCCCGGCCGAAGGCGTCTTCGACGCGGGCGCCGAGCACGGCCTGTGGGCCCCGCCCTGCCGCGAGCTGCTGCTCACCGGGGAGGTACGGGAGCGGGCCGCGGCGCTCGCGCAGCAGCACCCGGAGCTCGCCGAGATGCTGGACAAGATCGCGGAGGGCATCGCGGTCGACGGCATGGAGTCCCTCGCGCCGGTCCTCGTGGACGAGATGGAGCTGCTGCTCGACGTGCTGCCCGAGGGCAGCATGGCCGTGGTGTGCGACCCGGAGCGGGTGCGGACGCGCGCGGCGGACCTGGTCGCCACCAGCCAGGAGTTCCTCCAGGCGTCCTGGGCCGCCACCGCGGGCGGCGGCGAGGCGCCGATCGATGTGGGCGCGGCGTCGCTGCGCGGCATCGCGGACATCCGGGAGCACGCGCAGGCGCTGGGCATGATGTGGTGGTCGGTCAGCCAGTTCTCGGCCGACGCGGACCTGGAGACCGACGGCGAGGACACGCTGCGGCTCGGCCTGCAGGCCCCGGAGACCTACCGGGGCGACACCGCCCGCGCCCTGGCCGACACCAAGGGCTGGCTCGCGGACGGCTGGCGCTGCGTGTACGTCACGGAGGGCCACGGCCCCGCGAGCCGTACGGCGGAGGTGCTCGGCGGCGAGGGCGTCCCCGCGCGGCTGGCCGGGCAGGGCACGCTGGAGGGCGAGGTCGGCCCCGGCCTGGTGCACGTCGCCTGCGGCTCGCTCGACAACGGCTTCCTCGCGCCGGGCCTGCGGCTCGCGGTGCTCACCGAGACGGACCTGTCCGGCCAGAAGGCGGCCGGCAAGGACGCGGCCCGGATGCCGGCCCGCCGCCGCAAGACCATCGACCCGCTGACGCTGGAGCCCGGCGACTACATCGTGCACGAGCAGCACGGCGTCGGCCGGTACATCGAGATGGTGCAGCGCACCGTGCAGGGCGCCACCCGCGAGTATCTGCTGGTGGAGTACGCCCCGGCGAAGCGCGGCCAGCCCGGCGACCGGCTCTTCGTGCCCACCGACCAGCTGGAGCAGATCACCAAGTACGTGGGCGGCGAGCAGCCCACGCTGCACCGCCTGGGCGGCGCGGACTGGACGAAGACGAAGGCCCGCGCGAAGAAGGCGGTCAAGGAGATCGCCGCCGACCTCATCAAGCTCTACAGCGCCCGGATGGCGGCCCCCGGCCACGCCTTCGGCGCGGACAGCCCCTGGCAGCGCGAGCTGGAGGACGCGTTCCCGTACGCCGAGACGCCCGACCAGCTCACCACCATCGGCGAGGTCAAGGAGGACATGGAGAAGTCGGTCCCGATGGACCGGCTGATCTGCGGCGACGTCGGCTACGGCAAGACGGAGATCGCCGTGCGCGCGGCGTTCAAGGCGGTGCAGGACGGCAAGCAGGTCGCGGTCCTCGTCCCCACGACCCTCCTCGTCCAGCAGCACTACGGCACCTTCACCGAGCGGTACGGCCAGTTCCCGGTGAACGTCCGCGCGCTGTCCCGCTTCCAGAGCGACACCGAGTCCCGCGCCACGCTGGACGGGCTGCGGGACGGCACGGTGGACCTCGTCATCGGCACCCACCGCCTCTTCTCCTCCGAGACGAAGTTCAAGGAGCTGGGGCTGGTCATCGTGGACGAGGAGCAGCGCTTCGGCGTCGAGCACAAGGAGCAGCTGAAGAAGCTCCGCGCCAACGTCGACGTGCTGACCATGTCGGCCACCCCCATCCCGCGCACCCTGGAGATGGCGGTGACGGGCATCCGCGAGATGTCGACGATCACCACACCCCCCGAGGAGCGGCACCCGGTCCTGACCTTCGTCGGGCCGTACGAGGAGCGGCAGATCGGCGCGGCGATCCGCCGCGAGCTGCTGCGCGAGGGCCAGGTCTTCTACATCCACAACCGCGTCGAGTCCATCGACCGCGCGGCGGCCCGCCTCCGCCAGATCGTCCCGGAGGCCCGGATCGCCACGGCGCACGGCCAGATGTCCGAGCAGGCCCTGGAGCAGGTGGTGGTGGACTTCTGGGAGAAGAAGTCCGACGTCCTGGTCTCCACGACGATCGTGGAGTCGGGCATCGACATCTCCAACGCCAACACCCTGATCGTCGAGCGCGGCGACACCTTCGGGCTGAGCCAGCTGCACCAGCTGCGCGGCCGGGTGGGCCGGGGCCGCGAGCGCGGCTACGCGTACTTCCTCTACCCCCCGGAGAAGCCGCTGACGGAGACGGCGCACGAGCGGCTGGCCACCATCGCCCAGCACACGGAGATGGGCGCGGGCATGTACGTCGCGATGAAGGACCTGGAGATCCGCGGCGCGGGCAACCTGCTCGGCGGCGAGCAGTCCGGGCACATCGCGGGCGTGGGCTTCGACCTGTACGTCCGGATGGTCGGCGAGGCGGTCGCTGACTACCGCGCGGCCCTCGAATCCGGGGAGCAGCCGGAGGAGGCCCCGCTGGAGGTCAAGATCGAGCTCCCGGTCGACGCGCACGTCCCGCACGACTACGCCCCCGGCGAGCGGCTCCGCCTCCAGGCGTACCGTTCCATCGCCTCCGCGAACTCCGAGAGCGACATCGCCTCGGTGCGCGAGGAGCTGGCCGACCGCTACGGCCCGCTGCCGGAGCCCGTGGAGAACCTGCTGCTGGTCGCGGGCCTGCGTATGCTCGCCCGCGCGGCGGGCGTCACGGACATCACGCTCCAGGGCAACAACGTCCGCTTCTCCCCGGTCGAGCTGCGCGAGTCCCAGGAGCTGCGGCTCAAGCGGCTGTATCCGGGTGCGGTGGTCAAGCCCGCCACCCACCAGGTGCTGGTCCCGCGTCCCAAGCCCAGCGGCATCGGCGGCAAGCCGCTGGCCGGCCGCGAACTGCTGGCCTGGGTCGGGGAGTTCCTGACGACGGTGCTGGACTGAGGAGCGCACACCTGTGCGCTCTGGCCAGGACGGTTCGAACGCGACGATGATGGTGTGACCGGGCGGCTAGGTTGCGGGGTGAGTCGATCGTGACGGCAGAGGAACGACCCGAGGAGCACCCCGCCATGTCCGAGATGAGCGAACTGGCCCGCCGCGTCGAGCTGGTCGAGATGCGGCTGTCCGCCGACCAGCTCCTGGTGCACCGCTCGGTGAGCCAGCTCCAGCGGGATGTGAAGGAGATCGGGGAGACACAGAGGGAGCACACGGCGAAGCTGGACGAGCACACGGCGAAGCTGGACGAGCTGGGCCGTATGGTTCACGCCATCGTCCGCCACCTGGGCATCGACGACCAGGGCCCGTCTCCCTCCTGAGCCCGCCCTCGTCAGCCCGGCCCGGAACCGTTCGACCGGCCGGCCGACGCCGTCGGGAGGGTGAGGCGCAGGGTCTCCTCCTG
>NZ_JAAKZZ010000058.1 GCF_011045075.1 Streptomyces boncukensis | reverse complement strand
CCTCCCACACCGCCCCCGCCGCGGCCGAGTCCCCGGACACCGGCCGCCGCTCGCCAATTCGGAGGGTAATCCGGCTATGCCACTGGGTAATGCTGTCCGGGTATCCGGCCCGACCAAGCCTGTCCCGCAGGGGGAGCGAGGGAGGTTCTACAGGCCAGGGAATCCGCTCACGCTGGCCCCGGCCGCGGGGACGCGACCACGCCGTCCGGCCCGAGCCAGCGGTCCTTGCGCGAGGAGACTCATGGACCACCACGACGCCTACTTCATCGATACCGAACACGCCGAGCTCCGAACCCGCGTGAGGGAGTTCGCCGAGAGCGAGGTCAGCCCGCGGATACCCGCCATGGAGACGGCGCGCACGGTCTGCCGCGACCTCTCCCGCATGATCGCGCGCCGTGGCTGGATCGGCGTGACCGTGCCGCGCACCTACGGCGGCATGGGCGCGGGGCACCTCGCCAAGACCATGATCATCGAGGAGCTGTCGCGGCACAGCGGCGCCATGGGGGCCATGGTCCAGGCGTCGCAGCTCGGCGTGGCCAAGATCATTCACTATGGCAGCGAGCAGCAGCGGAAGGAGTGGCTGCCGCCGATCGCCGCAGGCGAGTGCCTGCCGACCATAGCGGTGACCGAGCCCGGCTCGGGCGGCCATGTGCTCGGTATGACCAGCTCCGCCGTGCGCGACGGCGACGACTACGTGCTCAACGGCAGCAAGATCTATGTGGGCAACAGCCACGTCGGCGATCTGCACGGCGTGGTGGTGCGCACCGGTCCTGGCTCGGCGGGGCTGTCGGCGTTCCTGGTGGAGTCCGACCGCCCCGGCTTCGCGCTGGCCCCGCAGCGCACCACGATGGGGCTGCACGGCTTCAGCTTCGGCGAGCTGCTGTTCGACAACTGCCGGGTGCCCGCCGCCAACCGGCTCGGCGCCGAGGGGGACGGGCTCGCCGTGGCGTACTCGTCCAGCATGCTCTACGGCCGCGCCAACCTCACCGCCGTCTCGCTCGGCATCCACCAGGCGATCCTGGACGCGACCACGGCCTTCTGCGCCGAGCGGCAGCGCTACGGCGCCCCGCTCGCCGGCCTGGGCAGCATCAAGCTGAAAATCGGCCAGATGCAGTCACGGCTGATGACCGCCCGGCTCGCCGCGTACCACGCGGTGCACCTCCTCGACCGCGGTCTGCCGTGCGACGCGGAGCTGATGAACGCCAAGCTGGTGAACGTCGAGTCCGCACTGGACTCGGCCCGGAACGCGATGGAGATCCACGCGGCCTGCGGGCTGTTCACCGACCGGCCCATCGAGCGCTATCTGCGCGACGCGCACCACATCTTCGCCCCGGCCGGCACCTCGGACATCCAGCTGCTGCGGCTGGGCGAGATCGCGCTGGGCACGGCGAAGGGGTCCTGGTCGAGCAGGCTCGCCGACGCGGTGCGGCGGGAGCCGACTCCGGTTCCCTAGCGGTCCTGGGTGCCCTGCGTCGTTGGCTGTGGACAGGGGCTGCCCCGACCTGTGCTTCGCAGTCTGCGGGTGCGCGCCGGTCGCTCGCGCAGTTCCCCGCGCCCCTGCGGGCGCGTCCCGGGGCGCCCCGCAGGGGCGCTTCAGGGGCGCGGGGAACTGCGCGCCCAGCCACAACAACCCCGCAGACTGCAGCGCAGCGCAAGGGGCAGCCCCTTCCCAGCACAGGGAAAGAGCTCGACCGGGATCCGCCGAGTCAAGAGTCCCCGCACTCGCGCTGGTTGATCTGCTCCACCAGCTCGGCGGCCATCGACTTGATCGTCTCCAGGCCCTGGCGCCCCCAGGGCCTGGGCTCCTGGTCCACCACGCAGACGGTGCCCAGCGTCATCCCCGTGTGGTCGATGAGCGGTGCGCCCAGATACGAGCGGATACCGATCTCGTCGACCACCGGGTTCCCCGCGAACCGCGGATAGTCGCACACGTCCTCCAGCACCAGCGCCTTGCGCCGCACCACCACATGCGGGCAGTAGCCGTGGTCGCGGGCCATCACCCGGCCGGGCCGGGCCGTGGGCGCCGCGGCGGGGTCCAGCTCGACCGCCTGGTCGATGGCCGGGGTGTAGAGCCCGGCGAAGTACTGGCGGTGCTCGTCGATGAAGTTCACCATCGCGTACGGCGCCTGGGTGACGCGCGCCAGCTTGCGGGCGAACTCGTCGAACTCCGGAACCGGTGCGTCACCGATTCCCAGCTCCCGCAGCCGCACCACCCGTCGCGGTGCCTCGGCGTCCTCGGGTGTGAGCAGCAGATGGCTCGTGGGGTCATAGGACATCGGCGCCATGCTCGCTCCAAGATTCGATCAGATGCTGGACTAGACGGACGAGGGCCTGGGTCCCCGAGCTGGCCTGGCGCGCGTCGCAGAGCACCACGGGCACCTCGGGCTTCAGATCTATCGCGGCCCGCACTTCCTCCGGGTCGTAGTGGAAGGCGCCGTCGAACTCGTTGACCGCGACGATGAATCCGACGCCCCGGCGCTCGAAGAAGTCCACGGCGGAGAAGGAGTCCTCCAGCCGGCGGGTGTCGGCCAGCACCACGGCGCCCAGCGCACCGGCGCACAGCTCGTCCCAGAGGAACCAGAAGCGCTCCTGGCCGGGTGTGCCGAACAGATAGAGCACCTGGCCGCCGCTGAGGGAGATCCGTCCGAAGTCCATGGCGACGGTCGTCGTCGCCTTCTCCTCGACGCCCCACAGGTCGTCCTTGCCCACACTGACCTGGGTGAGCAGCTCCTCGGTGCTCAGCGGCTCGATCTCGCTGACCGCGCCGACGAAGGTGGTCTTGCCGACTCCGAAGCCGCCGGCCACCAGGATCTTCAGGGCCGTGGGGAAGGGGTCAGAGTCGTTTACGGAGCCCATCCAGCACCGCCTCCAGCAGTTCTCGGTCGGTCGGATCCGGGCCCAGCGGCGCCGGGGCGGGAGCCCTGGTGGAGATCGCCCCGCAGTCCGCCAGGTCGGACAGCAGCACTTTGGTGACCACGGCGGGCAGCCGTATCCGCGAGGCGAGCTCGGCCACGGAGACGGGACCGCAGCAGAGCCCGAGGACCTGGGCGTGATCGGGCCCGAGGTAGCCCTGCGGCCGGGCGCCCGTGGCCATCACCAAGGTCATCAGGTCGAAGTGCGCCGAGGGCCTGGTGCGTCCGTTGCTCGCGGTGTACGGGCGGACCAGCCGCCCGGCGTCGTCGTCGAGCAGCGGCCCCTCTCCCTCATCCTGCCCGGGAGGTGGCTGCGGGTCGCGCATCCGGCGGACCCTCAGTGCCCCGCGGGCTGCCGCGCGGGCGTCACCAGATAGGGCCGTACGCTCTTGACCAGCATCCCCATCTCATAGCCGAGCACGGCCGCGTCCGCCTCGCGGCCCGCCACCACCGCGAGGCACGCGCCCTGCCCCGCGGTCGAGACGAACAGCAGCGAGGCATCCAGCTCCACCACCACCTGGCGTACCTCACCCCCCTCCCCCAGCCGCACCCCGGCGCTGCGCGCCAGCGAGTACAGCCCGGAGGCGAGGGCCGCCATATGGTCGGCCGTGTCGGCTTCGAGGCCGTGCACGGCCTTCACCAGGCCGTCGGCGGACAGCAGGAGCGCACTGCACGTGTGCGGTACGCGCTGCACCAGGCCGGTCAGCAGCCAGGAGATATCTGTGTTCTGGCCCACGGGCGCTTCGCTCACCATCGTCGTTTCTACTCCTTGAGGGCGGGCCGCGGACCGGCCTACCGTGCGGTGCGCGAGGCGTCCCCGCCGGGTGCCGGGGACGGATCGCTGGGGTTCTCCCCGGCGGGCGGGCGATACGGCTCCCCGTCGAGGTCGGTCTCGTCGGCGAGGCTCGTACCCCGCCGGAAGGCGGCCATCAGGCCGGGGTCGTGGCCCTCCTCGGCCACCGCCTCGGCGCGGGAGCCGCGGCCGGAGAGGCCGGGCGGATCGCGGAGCTCGGGCACGAGGTGCTCCTGCCGGCGGCGCTTGGGCAGCCGGGGCCGTACGGGGTGCGGCGAGACGGCGTCGGCCCCCTGCTCCTCCGGCGCGGACTCGCCGGCCTGCCACGCCTCCGAGGGGTGCGGCTGGGCGGTGCCGTGCTCCGGCTCCGGCCGCTCAGCGGGCAGCGGCACGGGGGTCGCCGCAGCGGCCTGCGGCGGCACGGCGGACGCGGCTCCCGGACCCGCCGCGGCGTCCTCGGCCGCCTCCTCCCCGAGCAGCCCGCGCGGCACCACGAGCACCGCCTGGATGCCGCCGTAGATGTTGCTCTGGAGCTGGACGACCACGCCGTGCCGCCGGGCCAGCGCCGAGACCACGAACAGCCCGATCCGCCCGTCCCGCAGCAGCTCGGGCACGTCGATCCGGTCGGGCTCGGACAGCACCGCGTTCATATGGTTCTGCTCGGCCGCCGTCATCCCCAGGCCGCGGTCCTCCACCTCGATGGCGAGCCCGGCGGTGACGTACTGGGCCCGCAGCAGCACCTGGGTCTGCGGCGCGGAGAACACCGTGGCGTTCTCGATGAGCTCGGCCAGCAGATGGATCACGTCGGCGACGGCGTGCCCGCGCAGCGTGCCCTCGATCGGGGGCACCAGTTTGACCCTGGGGTACTGCTCGACCTCCGCGATCGCGGAGCGCAGCACCTCCGTCATGGACACCGGCCGGGTCCACTGGCGGCGGGAGACGGCGCCGCCCAGCACCGCGAGGTTCTCGGCGTGCCGCCGGATGCGGGTGGCGAGGTGGTCCACATGGAAGAGGCCCTTGAGCAGGTCGGGGTCCTCGACCTCGTTCTCCAGCTCGTCCAGCAGCTCGATCTCGCGGTGCACCAGGGACTGCAGCCGGCGGGCGAGGTTGACGAAGACCTCGACCTTCTCCTCGCTGCCGCTGTAGGTGCTGCGCACGACCGCCGCGGCCTCGGCGACCGCGGCCTCGGCGTTCCGCTGCGCCAGGCCCAGCTCGTAGCTGAGCAGGTCGAGCGCGTCGCCCGCCGGCTCGGGCTCGGCCTCAGGGGCGCGGGGGCGCGCCTTGGGGCGCTCGCCGCGCTCCAGGCCGCGCAGCATCGCACGGAGCTCGGCCTGGCCGCGGACGGCGGAGCGGCGGAGCGCGGTATAGCGCTCGACGGTGCCGCGCGCCTCCGAGGAGGCCAGCATCGCGGCCGTGACGATCACGGCGCAGACCAGCAGCAGGCTGCCCGCGAGCACGCCCCACACCGGGGCGCCGACGGGTCCGGGCGCGGGTGCGCCCGTGGTGTCGAGACCTCCGCCGGCCCGCAGGACGTAGGCCACGACAGCGGCCCCGGCGACAGCGATGAGCCCGGCGGGCAGCACGGCGAGGCGCACCATGCGGTGCCGTACCGCGGCATCGCCCGGACTCTCGCGCACCGGGATCCTGCCGTGCCGCCGCCGCGAGCCGTTCGTGCCGGGGGGCGCGTAGCTCGGGGGTTCAGGCATGGGGTTCCTCGGATGGGGTTGAGGGCTGATGAAACGGGGTGGCGCTCAGGGGAGTTGCCACGCTAGCCCCGAGTGCCACCCGCACCCGACACGGACGATGCATTCGCCACCCCTCGCCAGCTCCCAAAGAGTGAAGATCCCGAGTGCCTGTTTGACGGAGGCGCCGCTCCGTCCGGTCCGCGCGGGCGGCTCCGGCACCGCACGCCCGCCCCGGCGCACGCCGGGGACCGCTGTCGCCCGCGTCACGCGTACGGACCCGTCCCACGGCGCTGACCGTGTCGTATGGTCAAAGTCGTATGGTCAGCAGAGTGCCGACGAAGCGCCCCCAGCCGGCCCAACCCAGGGAGCACATGTGAGCCAGCAGCCCGCCGAGACCGTGCTGACCGGAGTCCGGAACTTCCGCGATGTCGGGGGACTGCCCACGGCCGACGGGCGCAGGGTACGACAGGGGGTGCTGTTCCGCAGCGGCCATCTCGCACACGCCACGCAGCAGGACGCCGACTTCCTCACCGGGCTCGGCCTGCACACGGTCTTCGACTTCCGCAACTCCGCCGACCAGGCGCTGGAGGGCCCCGATATCGCGCTGCCGGGCGTCCGCAACGTCAACATCCCGCTGAGCGACCCGGCCGACGGCGCCGACTTCTGGCAGATGGTGCGGGACGGCGAGCTGGACCAGCTGCGCGCCGCGCTCGGCGACGGGCAGGCGGCCGACCGCATGGTCCACTCGTACCGCACCATCGTCACCGGGCGCACCGCCGAGCACGGCCGGCTGCTGCACGCGCTGGCCGAGGACAGCGTGCCCGCGCTGATGCACTGCGCGGCGGGCAAGGACCGCGCGGGGCTGTCCATCGCGGTCACCCTGCTCGCGCTGGGCGTGCGCCGGGAGGCGATCGAGGCGGACTACCTGGAGTCCAACTCCCCGCACCGGCGCTACAAAGTGCACCGCAGCAGCAAGTCCCAGGCCGGGATGTCGCCGGAGGTGATGGAGCTGCTGGCGCCGCTCTTCGACGCGCGCGCCGCCTATCTGGACGCCGCGTTCACGGCGATCCACGAGACCTGGGGCGATGTGGACAGCTATCTGAGCAAGGGCCTGCGGCTCACGGAGGGCACCCGGGACCGGCTGCGGGCCCGCCTCCTGGAGGACTGAGGGACTGAGTCCGGGAGGCGGGCCCGCGGCGCCGCGGGGCGCTCAGCGGTTGGCGACCGCCTGCTTCACCAGCGTCCTGCCGAAGTCCCACATCAGTCCGCCCCCGCCGTGGGCGTCGTCCATGACCTGGCGGAAGGCGTCCACGAACCGGTCCACCTCCCGCTCCCCGACGATCAGGGGCGGGATCAGCTTGATGACCTCCAGGTGGTCGCCCGACACCTGGGTGAGGATCCGGTGCCGCTGCAGCAGCGGCGCCACCACCATCTGCGCGAACAGCCCCTTCCTGGCGGCCTGCAGCATCTTCCACCGGCCCCGCAGCGCCAGCGACTTCGGTCTGCCGAACTCGATGCCGACCATCAGGCCCCGCCCCCGCACCTCGTGCAGCAGCTCGTACTCGTCCACCAGCGCCGCGAGGCGGGTGCGCAGCAGGTCGCCCACGCGGCGCGCGTTGGCCACCGTCCCCTCCTGCTCCATCACCGCGAGCGTGGCCAGGCCCGCGGCCATGGCCTGCGCGTTGGAGCCGAAGCTCGCGGAGTGGACGAGCACCCGGTCCATGGACGAGTAGACCTTCTTGAAGATCCACTCCTTGCCCAGCGTCGCGCCGACGGGGACATAGCCGCCGGAGAGCGCCTTGGCGACGCAGACCAGGTCGGGGTCCGCGCCCTCCTCGTGCTGGTAGGCGAAGAAGTCGCCGGTGCGGCCGAGCCCGGTCTGCACCTCGTCGGCGATCAGCAGCGCCCCGTGCCGGTGCAGCAGCTCCCCCGCGTCCCGCAGATAGCCGGGCGGGGTGGCGTGCACGCCCTTGCCCTGGATCGGCTCGACGACCAGCGCCGCCACGTCCCCCGCGCGCAGCTCCCGCTCCAGCGCCGCGAGGTCGCCCATCTCCACCGCGGTGTCCGGCAGCAGCGGGGCGAAGCCGTCCCGGAAGCCGGACTCGCCGTTGACCGAGAGGGAGCCGGTGGTCAGCCCGTGGAAGGCGTGGGTGCAGTACAGCACCCGGCCCCGGCCCGTGGCGTAGCGGGCGAACTTCAGCGCCGTCTCCACCGCCTCGGTGCCGCTGTTCCCGAAGAAGACCCGGTCCAGCCCCGGCGCGTGCGACAGCAGCTTCTCGGCGAGCAGCCCGGGCAGCGGCTGGCAGTCGAAGCGGGTGAGGTCGGGCAGCTGCGCGTCGAGCACGTCGTGCAGCGCCTGGCGGACGACGGGGTGGTGGCGGCCCAGCCCCATGACGCCGAATCCGGCGAGCATGTCGAGGTAGTCGTTGCCCTCGGCGTCGTAGAAGTAGGCGCCCTCGGCGCGCTCGTAGACCTTGTCGAAGCCGATGGTGTGCAGCATCCGCGGCAACTGGTGGTTCAGGTGCCGGGTGTGCAGCTCATAGCGTTCGGCGCCGCGTTCGGACAGCAGCTTCGCCAGGTCGAAGTCGGTGGTCACGCCACGCTCCCTTCACTCGCGCGGGCCTCGCGCTCCCAGCGCTCGCGGCGCGCCCGCTCCCGCTCCTCCCGGCGCGCGAGCGTCGCGCCGATGCGTCCGGCGACCCCGGACGGGGTCAGCCCGTGCTCGGCGAGCAGTTCGCCCCGCTTGGCGTGCGGCAGGAACTGCCGCGGCAGTCCGACCGTGCACAGCGGCACGTCGCAGCCCGCCTCGCGCAGCGCGTCCCCGACGGCCGAGCCGACGCCGCCCGCCCGCACCCCGTCCTCGACCACCGCGACCGCGCGGTAGCGCTCGGCCAGCGGCGCCAGCGCGGGGTCGACGGGCTTGACCCAGCGCGGGTCGACCACGGTGGTGCCGACGCCGCTCTCGGCGAGCAGCCCGGCGGCCTCCAGGCAGACCGGTGCCATGGCGCCCACCGCGACCAGCAGCACATCCCGGGTCCCGTCCTCGCGCAGCACGTCCATGCCGCCCTCGCGGCGCAGCGCAGCGAGGGGCTCGCCGACGGTCGCCTTGGGCAGCCGCAGCACGGTCGGCGCGTCGGCCACGCCGACCGCCTCGCGCAGCTCCTCGCGCAGCCGCTCGGCGTCGCGCGGGGCCGCGATCCGCAGGCCGGGCACGCACTGGAGCACGGACAGGTCCCACATGCCGTGGTGCGAGGCCCCGTCCGGCCCGGTGACCCCGGCCCGGTCCAGGACGAAGGTGACCCCGCAGCCGTGCAGCGCCACGTCCATCAGCAGCTGGTCGAAGGCGCGGCCCAGGAAGGTGGCGTAGAGCGCGACGACGGGGTGCAGCCCGCCGGTGGCCATCCCGGCGGCGGAGACGGTCGCGTGCTGCTCGGCGATGCCGACGTCGTGGATCCGGTCGGGGTACGCCTCGGCGAAGGGCGCGAGCCCGACGGGGTGCAGCATGGCCGCCGTCACCGCGACGACGTCGGGCCGCTCCGCCCCGATGCGCACCATCTCGGTGCCGAACACCGACGTCCACGAGGGCCCGCCGGCCGGCTCGACGGGCTCACAGGTGGTCGGGTCCATCCTGGCGACGGTGTGGAAGTGGTCGGTGGTGTCGGCGAGCGCGGGTTCGTAGCCGCGGCCCTTCTCGGTGAGGCAGTGCACCAGGACGGGCCCGGCGAAGCGCTTGGCCCGGCGCAGCGCCGAGGTGACGGCGGCGATGTCGTGCCCGTCGATGGGCCCGAGGTACTTCAGGCCCAGGTCCTCGAACATGCCCTGCGGGTTGACGGCGTCCTTGAAGCCCTTCTTCGCGCCGTGCAGGGACTCGTACAGCGGCTTGCCGACCACGGGCGTCTGCCGCAGCACGCCCTTGCCCCAGGCCAGCACCCGCTCGTACTCGTTGGTGGTGCGCAGGGTGGCGAGGTGGTTGGCGAGGCCGCCGATGGTAGGCGAGTACGAGCGCTCGTTGTCGTTGACGACGATGACGAGGGGGCGGTCAGCGGCCGCGATGTTGTTCAGCGCCTCCCACGCCATGCCGCCGGTCAGCGCGCCGTCCCCCGTCACGGCCACGACATGGTCACCGCTCCCCCGCAGCGCGTCCGCCCTGGCCAGGCCGTCGGCCCAGCCGAGCACGGTGGAGGCGTGCGAGTTCTCGATGATGTCGTGGTCGGACTCGGCGCGTGACGGATAGCCGGAGAGGCCGCCCCTGGTACGGAGCCCGGAGAAGTCCCGCCGCCCGGTGAGCAGCTTGTGGACGTAGCTCTGGTGCCCGGTGTCCCACAGGATCCGGTCGGCCGGCGAGTCGAAGACCCGGTGCAGGGCTATGGACAGCTCGACCACGCCCAGGTTGGGCCCCAGATGGCCGCCGGTGCGGGACACCGCCTCGACCAGGAATCCGCGGATCTCCGCGGCGAGTTCCGCCAGCTCCTCCTCGGACAGCGCGTCCAGGTCGCGCGGCCCGTCGATGGACTCCAGCAAGGTCATGGTCGGCCCCCCTGCCCTCCGTCTGGTACGGCTCGTTCTCCTCGGCTCACCTGTTGCCGGCGACGGTCTCCCTGGCGGCGCGCAGCGACTCCTTGAGGGAGCCCATGGTGGCCAGCACGGCGGTGGGCTCGTAGCCGCAGTGCGCCATGCAGTTGGCACACCTCGGGTCCTTGCCGCGGCCGTACTTGCTCCAGTCGGTCTCCTCGACGAGCTGCCGGTACGTGGGCACGTAGCCGTCGCTCATCAGATAGCAGGGGCGCTGCCAGCCGAACAGCGAGTAGTTCGGAATGGCCCAGGCCGTGCAGGCGAAGTCGGCCTTGCCCTCCAGGAAGTCCAGGAAGAGCGGGCTGTGGTTCAGCCGCCAGCGGCCCCGGTTGCCCCCGGAGAACGCCTTCTTGAACAGCTCCCTGGTCTGCTCGACGCCCAGGAAGTGCTCCTGGTCGGGCGCCTTCTCGTAAGCATAGGCGGGCGAGATCATCATCTCGTCCACCTTCAGGTCGTCGTTGAGGTAATTGAGGACGTCAATGATGGTCTGCGGGGTGTCGGTGTTGAAGAAGGTGGAGTTGGTGGTGACGCGGAAGCCGCGCCGCTTGGCCTCCTTCATCGCCTCCACGGCCTCGTCGAAGACGCCCTCCTTCGCGACGGACTCGTCGTGCCGCTCGCGCAGCCCGTCGATGTGCACCGCGAAGGCGAAGTACGGCGAGGGCTTGAACTGGTCCATCTTCTTGCGCATCAGCATGGCGTTGGTGCAGAGGAAGACGTATTTGCGCTTGGCGACCAGCTGCCGCACGATCTCGCCGATCTGCGGGTGCATCAGCGGCTCGCCGCCGGCGATGGAGACCATGGGGGCGCCGGACTCCAGCACCGCGCCCACGGCCTGGGCGACCGGCATGCGCTGCTTGAGCACCCCCGCGGGGTGCTGGATCTTGCCGCACCCCTCGCATTTGAGGTTACAGGCGAAGAGCGGTTCCAGCTCGACGATGAGCGGGAACTTCTCACGCTTGCGGAGCTTCTGCTGAAAGAGATAGGTAGCCGTGCGGACGGTCTGTCGCAGTGGCATGGCCATGTCTCGCTCACCTCCAGGGGAGCAGCAACGATCGGTGCCATTCGAGAAATGCGGGCAGGACGCCGCGGAGAACGCGGAATGCCGATATTCCACCCCGCAGCGTCCCCATTCGAATCAGTTCGTGTCCGGGAGCGTCCACCACCACTCGTACGGCCGCAACCGGGCGCCTCTTCGCCCCGGTGGCGGCCGTACGCAAGGTGGCGGCCGACTCCATGTCGGTGGCCACGGCGCCCGTGGCGTGCAGGACGGCACGCTCGGGCCCGCGGACGACATGGTCGCTGCCCACGAGCGGCCCGGTGTGGACGGTGCCGTACGGCTTCAGCACGGCGGCGAGCAGCCCGGTGCCGGTGCAGGGGGTGTGCTCTCCCCCCGCGTCCCGGGTCTCGTCCGCGACGACGAGATCCCCCGGGCGCATGCCGGGTGCCAGCCCCGCGCAGAAGCCGGTGGCGAGGACGGCCGTGCCACCGGGCACGGACTCGTCCCGCAGCGCGCGGGCCAGGGCCCGGCGCGCCGCCTGCGGCCCCATGCCGGTGCGCAGCACCGTCACGGGGCCGGGGGCGTCCTTCAGGGTGCGGCCCGGCCGTCCGGGCCCGCCGTTCAACGCCAGGCGCTCGATGCCGAGCGCGCATGCGATCAGCAGCGGACCTGGCACGCCCGGGCCCTCCATCAGGCGCTCCGGGCCGCGAGATGGCCCAGCCCGTCGCCGTGCAGATACCTGCCGAGCGCGGTGAGCGGGAAGACCATCCGGTACAGGTGGTAGTTGATCGAGAAGTCCCACGGGAAGCCGGTGCCGGTGAAGAACGGCTCGTCCCAGTAGCCGTCCTCGCGCTGCTGTTCGGCCAGCCAGACGACGCCGCGCTCGACGGCCTTGGAGTCCCGCTCGCCGGCCGCGAGCAGCGCCATCAGCGCCCAGCCGGTCTGGGACGGGGTGGAGGTGCCGTTGGCGACCCAGTCGGCGTCGATGTACGAGCGCAGGTCCTCGCCCCAGCCGCCGTCGTCGTTCTGCACGCTCTCCACCCAGCTCACCGCGCGCCGCACGGCGGGGTGCGAGGCGGGGATCCCGGCGGCGACGAGCGCGGGGACGACGGCTCCGGTGCCGTAGAGGTAGTTGACACCCCAGCGCCCGAACCAGGCTCCGTTGGACTCCTGTTCGGCCAGCAGCCAGGAAATGGCCTTGCGGGCGCGCGGCTCGGCCTGCTTGCCCTCGGCGGCCAGCATCTCCAGGACGTGCGCCGTGACATCCGCCGAGGGCGGGTCGATGACCTCGCCGAAGTCGCAGAAGGGCAGCAGGTTGGGGAACTTGCTGGTGTTGTCGACGTCGAAGGCGCCCCAGGCGCCGTCGTTGGACTGCATCCCCAGGTTCCAGCGCACGGCCCGCCGCACGGCGCTGTCGACGCGCTCGGGCTCGGGGTGCTCGACACGGCGCAGCGCGAGGGCGACCTCGGCGGTGTCGTCGATGTCGGGGTAGTTGTCGTTGTGGAACTCGAAGGCCCAGCCCCCCGGCGGCAGCTGCGGACGGCGCACGGACCAGTCACCGGGCCGTACGATCTGCTCGCTCAGCATCCAGTCGGCGGCCTTGACGAGCGCCGGGTGGTCGCCGGGCAGGCCGGCGTCGGCCAGCGCGATGGACACCAGGCAGGTGTCCCAGACCGGCGACTGGCACGCCTCGACCATCCGGGTCTCCTCGTCCGGCCAGACGGCGAAGCGGTCCAGGGACTCCAGCCCGGCCCGCATCACGGGGTGGTCCAGGTCGTACCCGAGGAGCTTGAGCGCGATCAGCGAGTACACGGCGGGGGGCTGGATGCCGCCCCAGCAGCCGTCGTTCTCCTGGCGCTCGATGATCCAGCGGGAGGCGTCCTTGAGCGCGGCGCGGCGCAGCGGGCCCACGGCGACCTTGCGGTAGGCGCGCAGCCCGCGGTCCAGCCACTGGAAGGCGCCGTCCCAGCTGGTGGGGAGCTGCACGGCGGTGGGCGGGCTGGGGCGCGCCGGGTCGCGGTGCAGCTCGTCGAGCCGGAACGGCGCCGGCTGCACGGGGCGCAGCGCCGAGACGACGGTGAGCGGCACGATGGTCTGCCGGGCCCAGCAGCCGAAGTCGTAGATGTTGAGCGGGAACCACTTGGGGAGGTAGATCAGCTCCGGCGGCATCTCCGGCAGGTCGTCCCAGCGCCACCAGCCGAAGAGGGCGAGCCAGATGCGGGTGAAGACCCGCGCGCCGGCCACTCCCCCGCGCTCCCGGACCCAGGCGGAGGCGAGGGCCATGTGCGGCGCCTCCGGCTCGTCCCCCGCCAGCCTGAGGGCGACGTACGCCTCGACGGTCGCGGACAGGTCGCCGGGGCCGCCGTGGAAGGTCGCCCAGGTGCCGTCCTTGCGCTGCTGGGCGCGGATGAAGCGGGCCGCGGCGCGCAGCAGCCGCTCGTCACGGATGCCGAGGAACTCGCGCAGCAGCAGGTCCTCGGCGTCCATGGTGACGTTCGTCTCCAGGTCGCCCTTCCACCAGCCCTCGTCGCACTGCCGGCCGAGCAGGTGGTCGACGGCGCGGGCCGTGGTCCGCTCCGCAAGCGCGGTGAGGCTCTCCGGCCCCGGGGCATCCGTGCCGGGGGGTTCCCGGTCCGTGTGCTCCGTACCGGACAGGCCGGATCCAGCGGTTCCGTCCGTCGTGGCTGTCATCGCTTCTCCTTTCGAAACGTCCCGAAAGATGGCAACTAAGCTCCCCGTCAATAAATTTCACCTCTGCCGCACGACGACGAAATCGGCGAGGGCGGTGAGCTGTTCGCGTACCCGGCCCGGGATCTCGATCGAGTCGAGGGCCTCGATGGCGGTGCGATGCTGCCGCTGGGCCTCCTGGGCCGTCCACTCGCGGCCGCCCGCCTGTTCGATCAGCGCGGCGCGCTCGGCGAACTCGGCCTCGTCGAAGTCCTCGAACTCGGCCTGGCTCTTCTTGGCGTCGGTCGCCAGCAGTCCGGCCAGCCGGGTCGCCGCTTCGCCGTCCGAGCCGAGCGCGGCGGCCACCGGCAGCGACTTCTTGCGCTGGCGCAGGTCGCTCCACGCCTGCTTGCCCGTCGCCTCCGGGTCCCCCCAGATGCCGAGCAGGTCGTCGACGGCCTGGAAGGCGAGGCCCAGGTGCGAGCCGTAGGACTCCAGCGCGTCGGCCGTACGGTCGTCGGCGCCGCCCAGCACGGCGCCGATGGAGGCGGCGCAGGCCAGCAGCGCGCCCGTCTTGTTGCCCTCCATCTCCAGGCACTCCTCGACGGTGACCTGGTCGCGGTGCTCGTAGGAGATGTCCTGCGCCTGGCCGTCGATGAGGCGGCGGGTGGCGCGGGTCAGCCGCCGGGTGGCGCGGCCCGCGTCCGCGGTGCCCAGCTCCAGCAGTATCTCGCCGGCCAGGGCGAAGAGCGCGTCGCCGACGAGGATCGCCTGGGAGGGTCCGTGCACCTTCCACACGGTGTCCCGGTGGCGGCGCTGCTCGTCGCCGTCCATCAGGTCGTCGTGCAGCAGGGAGAAGTTGTGCACCAGCTCCACGGCGACGGCTCCGGGGATCCCGCGCTCCGGCGGGGCGCCCGCCGCCTCGGCCGAGAGCAGCGCGAGAGCCGGGCGCACGGCCTTTCCGCCGTCGGCGGCCGAGGGGCGGCCATCGGCGTCGATCCAGCCGAAGTGGTAGGCGGCGACGGTGTCCATCGGCGGCGCCAGCCGGTCCACAGCCGCGCGCAGTTCCGGCGTGGCGAGCGCTCGCCCGCGCTCCAGCAGCGCGCTCACGCTGTCGGTGGCGGCCGTGTCGCCGGGGCGCTGGTGAGCGGGGGTCACAGGGTCTCCTCTGTGGTCTGTGCTGGCGGTGCTCGCTGCGTCGAGGGTGCTCATGCGAGGGCCCTTCCTTCCGTGCCGGCGGGTCCGGACACGCCGGGTACCGGATCCTTCTCATCGGGTCGGCCGAGGGCCGCGAGGGCGTGGTGTGCGGCTGTCGCTCCGCTGCGTACGGCTCCCTCCATGGTCGCGGGCCACCCGGTGGCGGTCCACGCGCCCGCGAGGTGGAGGCCGGGCGCCGCGGTCCCGGCTCCGGGGCGCAGCCGCCCGACTCCGGGGCTGGGCGCGAAGGTGGCGGTGCGCTCGCGGGTGACGAAGAAGTCGCGGACGCCCGCGCCGCGCGCGGCGGGCAGCAGCCGCTCCAGCTGCGGGAGGTACCGCTCGCGCAGCTCCGCGACCGGCCGGTCGATCTCGTCGTGCGCGGCGGACTGGGAGAGCGCGAGGTACTGACCGCCGCCGGTGAGCCCGGAGGCGGCGGTGCGGTCGAACACCCACTGGACCGGGGTGCCGAGCGCGGCGAAGAAGGGGCGGCGCAGCACCTTGCGGTCGTAGACGACGTGCACGTTGAGGATCGGCGCGTCCGCGATGTCCAGCAGCTTGTCGGCGTCGGGCAACGCCCCCTCGGGCAGCAGCGCGTGCGCGGCGTGCTGGGGGACCGCGAGCACGACGGTGTCCGCGGTCAGCTCCTCGGTGCCGCCCCGGCCCGGCTCGGCGGTCACCCGCCAGGGGCCGCCGCCGTCCTGCCGGGTGACGGAGCGGGCGCGGGTGCGCAGCAGGGTGCGCACGCCCGCCCGGTCGAGCGCGGCGCGGGCCAGGGCGTCGTGGATGTCGCCGAGCGGCACGTGCGACCAGCCGATGTCGGCGGCGCCGGGGTCGGAGAGCAGGCCCGTCTTGAACACCATCGCGGCCAGGCCCATGGAGGCGTCCGGCGCGCGGGCGTTGAGGGTGGCGACGCCGACCAGGTCCCACAGCGCCTCGACGGTGCGCGCGGACTGGCCGTGGCGGTGCAGCCAGGTGGCGAAGTCCACGCCGTCGAGCGCGGGGTCGGCGGGGTCGAGCCCCTTCAGCGCGAGCGCGGCCCTGCCGACCGAGGCGCGCTCGGCCAGCGAGAGGTGCGGATAGGTGGCGAGGCTGGCGGCGAGGTGCAGCGGTACGGGCGCGGCCGTGCGGCGCAGCCGCCCGAGCCGGGGCCGCCGGGGCGCGACATCGAGCACCGGGACGTCCATCCGGGGCTGCAGCGGGGCGAGCCCGGCGCCGCCGACGCGCTCCAGGAACCAGCGGTAGGCGGTGCAGCAGCGCAGATAGACGTGCTGGCCGTTGTCGACGGTGAGCGGGCCCGCCGGGGAGTCGCGGGGGAAGGAGAAGGCGAGGCCGCCCAGCCGGGGGCGGGTCTCGACCAGGGTCGTGTGCAGGCCCGCGTCGGCGAGCCGCAGCGCCGCCGTCGTCCCCGCCAGGCCGCCGCCGAGGACGACGGCGCGCTGGTCCGGGTGCCGGTCGGCTGTCATACGTACTTCTCCCCCTCCAGGTGCGCCGGGGTGGTGTCCGAGGTCTGTGCCCGCTGGGACGCCGCCCCCACGGGGCGGGTTGCCCGGCCGGGCGACCGGCGCGGGATCTTCACGCGCTCCTCCGCTGACCTTGCCGGGAGATCTGCCGCGCGTCGAGTCCGGACAGCCCGCGCACGGCGACATACGCCTTCTCGTGGCCGGGGAGCGAGACCCGGCCGCGCAGCACGGCCTCGGGCTCGGCGGCGATGCGGTCCAGGAGCCGGTGGTAGATCCCGGCCATGGCGGCCACACACGCGCCGGAGCGCCGGTCGAGCATCGGCAGCAGCCGGTAGCCCTCGGCGAACAGCGCACGGGCACGGCGGACTTCGAAGTGCACAAGCCCGGTGAAGTCGGCACCGGGTGGCACCGTATCGCTCTGGAAGCCGGCGGAACAGCCAAACTTGTCGAGGTCCTCCGCGGGAAGATATGTGCGTCCGTTGTCCGCGTCTTCCCGGACGTCCCGGAGAATATTGGTGAGCTGCAGCGCGAGCCCCAGAGTGTCGGCGTACTCGGAGGCGCGGGCGGCCTCCCGTGCGCCGGGGGCGGTTCCGAAGACGCCCAGCGAGAGCCGGCCGATCGCCCCGGCCACGCAGCGGCAGTAGGACCGCAGGTCGTCCCAGGTGTCGTAGGTGGCGCCGTGCACGTCCATCAGCACCCCGTCGATCAGCTCGTCGAGGCCGCCGAGCGGGATCGGGTAGCGCCGCGCGGCGTGGCTGAGGGCGACGGCGACCGGATCCGTGTCGTCGTCGGCGATCTCGCCGTTGCCGATCCGCACGAGCAGCTCTCTGGCGTCCGCGAGCCGCGCCTCCTTGGCGGCGGCGTCGAGCGCACCGTCACCGGCGTCGTCGACGCGCCGCGAGAAGGCGTACAGCGCGGACATCGCCTGCCGCTTGCCCACCGGCAGCAGCCTGATGCCGTAGGCGAAGTTGCGGGCCTGCTGCCCGGTGACGACCTCGCAGTACCGGTACGCTGCCGCCACCTGCGGGGACATCTGCACTACGGACCTGGCCCTGTCCACTTCCGGTCACCCCTCTCTACGCAGGCTTGCCCCCGCCTCGCGCAGCACACTGAGCGCACCAGCCCGGGGTGTTCCTGTCAGTACGTCATATCGCGCCGCTCTGACAGCGCGAACGGCGGCCCGCCCTCCACCGGTGAATCCGGCCAGGAGTAGCCTCAGCCTGCCGTGCACGCTGAGCGCCAGCGGGGTGCCTTCGGCGAGGAGCTCCCATGCCCGCTCGGCCTCGAAGGCGACGAGGGCGCGGACCGAGGCGCCGGCGCTGGGCGCGGCCAGGTCGCCCTCGCCGACACGGAAGCGGTCCATGTCCTCGGCGGGCAGATAGATCCGGTCCCTGGCCAGGTCCTCGGCGACGTCCTGGAGGTGCTCGACGACCTGCAGGCCGGTGCACACGGCGTCCGAGCGGCGCTCGCGCTCGGGCGTGGCGGTCCCGGTGATGGCCAGCACCAGGCGGCCGACCGGGTTGGCGGACAGGGTGCAGTAGTCGCGCAGCTCGCCCCAGGTGGCGTAGCGGCGGACCTTCTGGTCCTGCCGGTTGGCCTCGATCAGCCCGAGGAAGGGCTCGGGGGTGAGGGAGCGGCGGCGCACCGTGGGGACCAGGGCGCGCAGCAGCGGATGGCCGGGTGCGCTGCCGGTGCGCGCGAAGACCCGGCGCAGGTCGGCCTCGAAGGCGTCCAGCATGGCCGGGCGGTCGTCCGCCTGGCCGGCATCGAGCCCGAGGGCGACGGCGTCGGCGCCGCCGGGGGCGAGGTCGCCGTCGCCGATGTCGTCGACGAGGCGGGCGTATCCGTAGACGGCCATCAGGTCGTCCCGCCACGCGCGCGGTACGAAGCGCGGCGCCACCGGGAAGTTCTCGCGCGCGGCCTTGGCCAGTACGGTGCGCGCGTGCGCGTCCTCCTCCGCGGTCACCACGTGCTGCCAGGAGCCATTGCCGTCACATCTCCGTTTCTACACTGCTGCACCAGAACATCCTCTTTCGGACACGCCGCGCGGCCCGGCCCTCGCGGAGGGCCCGGGGTGCGACAGGAATCTGTACACCGCCGCCCGACTTGCCGAAATCCGGCACCGAGACAGCTTACGCCGTACATCAACCCCGGACGCGAGGGGTTATTCCCGGGAAACCACGAGGCGAAAGCGCGTCAGGTGACCGGAGCCGTGAGTCCGGCGAGGAAGTCCGACAGCACTCGGTCGATCAGCGGTTCGAACGTCTCGGCCGGGATGCCGCTGAGCGGGCCGTCGAGGACGAGCCGGGCCAGTCCGTGCGCCGTCGCCCAGGCGCCGACCTCGGCGCCCGGCCGGCGCGCCGGAGGCATCAGACCGCAGGCGAGCAGCGCATCCAGGGACTCGGTGAGCAGCTCGAAGGAGCGGGCCTGCCACGGCTGGTCGGCGAGGTCGAACCCGCCGCCCTGGCCGCCGTCCACGGCTTCGAGGGACTTGCCGTGGAAGGCGGCGGAGAAGAGCCCGGGCTCCTCCATGGCGAAGCGGACATAGCCCCGGCCCAGGGCGCGGATGCGCGCGAGCACCGCCTCGGGCCCCTCCCCCGCGACCGCGCCGCCCGCCTCCTCCATGCAGTCCGCCAGCCGGCGCTGGCCGTACTCCTTGACCTCGCCGAGCAGTTCGGACTGGCCGGCGAAGTGCCGGTAGGCGGCCGTGGGCGAGACGCCGACCCGGCGCGCGGCGGCGCGCAGCACCACCGCCTCGGGGCCGCCCTCGCGGGCGAGTCCGATGGCCGCCTCGATCAGCGCGTTGCGCAGGTCCCCGTGGTGGTACCGCTCCTTGCCCATCGCCCGCATGCCTCCATCCTGCCCGATGTTGACGCCATTAACATCCCCTGCCAAGCTGATGTTCACGCCGTTAACATCCCGATCCCGCCCACGGGGGAGAAGAGAACACCGTGCTCCAACGCATTGCCTCGCTCACCTGGCGCCGGTCACGCCTCGTCCTGGCCCTCGCCCTGCTCGCCGTGATCGCCATGGGCGCCCTCGGGGCCGGGGCCTTCGGCAAGCTCCAGCCCGGCGGCACCGACGACCCCGCGTCCGCCTCGTCCCGTGCCGCCGCCGTGCTGGACGACACCTTCGGCGGCGAGCAGAACGTGGTCCTGCTGGTGCGCGCCCGAAGCGGCACCCTCGACTCGCCCGCAGCCGAGCGGCAGGGGAAGGACCTGGCCCGGCGGCTGGGCGAGGAGCCGGGCGTCACCCGTGTCACGTCCTACTGGTCGACCGGCGGCTCCTCCCTCGCCTCACGGGACGGCACCGAGGCGCTGGTGCTCGCGCACATCGGGCAGAACGACACCCAGGTGGCGAGCGCCGTCTCGGACGCGTTCACCGGCGAGCGCGGCGTGCTGTCCGTACGGGCAGGCGGAGCGGCCATGGTCAACCACGACGTGACCGGGCAGATCTCCACCGACCTCGCGCTTGCCGAGGCCATCGCCGTGCCGGTCACCCTGCTGCTGCTCGTGCTCGCCTTCGGCAACGTACTGGCCGCGCTGCTGCCGCTGGCCATCGGGCTGATCGCGATCGTCGGCACCTTCGCCGAGCTGTATGTGCTCGGCAGCGTCACCGATGTCTCCGTCTTCTCCATCAACCTCACCACCGCGCTGGGCCTCGGACTCGGCATCGACTACGGCCTGCTGCTGGTCAGCCGGTTCCGGGAGCGGCTCGGCGCGGGCGACGAGGTGCCCGAAGCGCTGCGCACGACGGTGCGGACGGCGGGCCGGACCATCCTGTTCTCCGCCGCCACCGTGGTCGCCGCGCTCGGTGCGCTGCTGCTGTTCCCGCAGTACTTCCTGCGCTCGTTCGCGTACGCCGGGATCGGGGTCGTGGCCATCGCGGCGCTGGCCGCGCTCTTCGTGGTGCCCGCGCTGCTCGCCCTGCTCGGGCACCGCGTCAACCGCGGGCGGCTGCCCTGGGCCGACGCCGTCCGCAGGCCCGAGGCCCCGCTGTGGCGGCGTCTCGCGGCCACCGCGATGCGGCGCCCCGCGCTCACCGCGCTGCCCGCCCTCGCCGCGCTGCTGGTCGCCGCGAGCCCGCTGCTGGGCGCGTCCTTCGGGGGGCCGGACGAGCGGGTGCTGCCCGAGAGCGCCCAGAGCAGGCAGGTCGCCACGGCCCTGGAGCGGGACTTCGACGGCAGTGACGCGTCGTCCGTGCCGGTCGTCACCGAGCGGCCCGCCGGCCGGGACCGGGTTGCGGCGTACGCGGCGGAGCTGTCCCGGCTGGACGGCGTCGTCCGCGTCCATGCGTCCACCGGCGGCTACGCCGGCGGCCGGTCCGTCCAGGCCCCCGCCCGCGCACACGCCGCCATGGAGCGGGACGGTGTGCAGCGCCTGACCGTCACCACCGATCCGGCCCCCGCCTCCGGGGCCGCACAGGACCTGGTGCGGGAGATCCGCGCCGTCCCCGGCCCCGGCGGCGGACAGCCCCTGGTGGGCGGCCGGGACGCCGAGCTGATCGACTCCAAGGCCGCCATCGGGTCCAGGCTGCCGCTCGCCGTGGGGCTGGTCGTGGTCACCACCTTCGTCCTGCTGTTCCTCTTCACCGGCAGCGTGGTGCAGCCGCTGCGCGCCATCGTGCTGAACGCCCTCAGTCTGACCGCCTCCATCGGCGCCATGGTGTGGATCTTCCAGGAGGGCCACTTCTCGGGGCTGCTGGGCTTCACCCCGATGCCGATGGACACCTCGATGACCGTGCTGCTGTTCTGCATCGTCTTCGGCCTGTCCATGGACTACGAGGTGTTCGTCACCAGCCGGATCAAGGAGCTGCACGACGCGGGGGCGGACGACCGCACCGCCGTGACCGGCGGGCTGTCCCGCACCGGGCGGATCGTGACCATGGCGGCGGGGCTGCTGGCGGTGAGCTTCTTCGCCTTCGCCACCGGCGAGGTCACCTTCCTGCAGATGTTCGGCCTGGGCAGCGGGCTGGCGATCCTGATCGACGCGGTCGTGGTGCGCGGGGTGCTCGTACCGGCCGCGATGCGGCTGCTGGGGCGGGCCGCGTGGTACGCGCCGGCCCCGCTGAAGCGGCTGCACGCGCGTGCGGGGCTGCGTGAGGGCTCCCCGGAGCCGGAGCCGGAGACGGACCCCGACCGCGTCCCGGCCGGCGTCTGACGCCTCCCGGACGTGCCTGGGCCCCCACCCGCGCGGGTGGGGGCCCAGGCACGTCCGGGGGCTCGGGGAAGGCCACCGGGCGCGCCGCTCACATACCCGCTACTTGCTGGTGAACTTGTCGTACTCCTTGAGCACCTCGTCCGTCGGGCCGTCCATCCGCAGCTCGCCCTTCTCCAGCCACAGCACCCGCTCGCAGGTGTCCCGGATGGACTTGTTGTTGTGGCTGACCAGGAAGACGGTGCCCGCCTCCTTGCGCAGCTCCCGGATGCGGGCCTCGGAGCGCTTCTGGAACTTCTTGTCGCCGGTCGCCAGCGCCTCGTCGATCATGAGCACGTCGTGGTCCTTGGCGGCGGCGATGGAGAAGCGCAGCCGGGCCCCCATGCCGGAGGAGTAGGTGCGCATCGGCAGCGTGATGAAGTCGCCCTTCTCGTTGATCCCGGAGAAGTCGACGATGCCCTGGTAGCGCCGCTCGACCTCCTCGCGTGACATGCCCATGGCCAGGCCGCCCAGGACCACGTTCCGCTCGCCGGTGAGGTCGTTCATCATCGCGGCGTTCACCCCGAGCAGGGAGGGCTGGCCGTCGGTGTAGACCTTGCCGCGCTCGGCGGGCAGCAGTCCGGCGATGGCCTTGAGCAGGGTGGACTTGCCGGAGCCGTTGGAGCCGATCAGGCCGATGGCCTGGCCTCGGTAGGCGGTGAAGCTGACGCCCCGCACCGCGTGCACCTCGCGCATGCCGCCGCCCGGCTTGCGGCGGATGATGCGGTTGAGCGCGGCCGTCGCGCTGCCCTTGCCCTTCGTGCCGCCGTAGACGCGGTAGACGATGTGCAGCTCCTCCGCGATCACGGTCGGCACCCAGGGCGCCGACGGGCGTGCGACGGGCTGCTCCGCCCGAGTCGTCGCCGACTCGGCGGCAGCCCCGCGCCCGGTGTCCTCAGCCACGGCCATAACGCTCCTCCGCCTTCCAGAAGAAAACAAACCCCCCGAAGCCGATAACGACGGCCCAGCCCAGGGCCAGCGGCCACACGTGCGGCGGCAGGTCCGAGGCCGGGTAGTTGTCGATCAGGGCGAACCGCATCAGGTCCATATAGACGGCCGCCGGATTGGACTGCAACAGGTGCACCACCCACGAGTCCGCGTTGGCCCGCTCGCGCAGCATGTGCTCCAGCGGGAACATCACGCCGGAGGCGTACATCCAGGTCCGGGTGATGAACGGCATCAGCTGCGCCATGTCCGGCGTCCTGCTGCCCAGCCGGGCCATGATCATCGCCAGTCCGGTGTTGAAGACGAACTGGAACGCCAGGGCCGGGACCACCAGGATCCAGGACCAGCTCGGGAGGTGTCCGAAGCCCAGCAGGATCGCGAACAGCACGACCATGGAGAACAGCAGCTGCTGGAGCTGCTGGAGCGAGATGGAGATGGGCAGCGAGGCGCGCGGGAAGTGCAGCGCCCGCACCAGCCCCAGGTTCCCGGAGATCGCCCGGACGCCGTTCAGCACGGACGTCTGGGTGAAGGTGAACACGAAGACGCCCGTAACCAGGAACGGAATATAGTTGCCCTTGCCACCCGGCGTGCCGTCCCGGCCGCCGAGAAGGACACCGAAGATGAGGTAGTAGACCGCCGCGTTCAGCAGCGGGGTGGCGACCTGCCACAGCTGGCCCAGCTTCGCCTGGCTGTACTGGGCCGTCAGCTTCGCCTGGGAGAAGGCCAGGATGAAGTGCCGACGCGCCCACAGCTGGCGGGTGTACTCGGCCAGCGAGGGGCGGGCTCCGCTGACCGACAGCCCGTACTTGGCCGCGAGTTCGGCGGGTGTCAGTCGGTCGTCCTGGGACGGTGGGGGCTTTACACCGACCGCACTGTCGTGCGTTGTCTCGCTCACGTTGGAAACTCTCGTCCTCACACTGCGCAAGTGGATGCGGTGCCGATGCTCTCAGACACGAGCTTGTCAGATCACGGGAGGGCGACCCAGCCGCGTCAGACGCCATACCGTACGCCACCGCATGGGCTGTCGTTGCCCCGCCGGGGTGGTCCAGCCCTCCTTGAATCCGCCGAGCCACGCGCGCAGCGCAGCCGGGGAGGGACGCCGGGCCAGGGTGAGCAGCAGCCAGACGCCCGGATAGCCGGGTATCAGCGGGAGCGGAAGGTTCCGGCGCGCGAGCCAGACGCGGTTGCGCGCCACCATCCGGTGGTAGACCGCGTGCCGGGACGGGGGG
>NZ_JAAKZZ010000589.1 GCF_011045075.1 Streptomyces boncukensis | reverse complement strand
GACCAGCCCGCCCGGCTGCTCGTCGCCGACCAGGTCGCCGGGGCGCTGTATGTGCTGGACCTGCCCGACGGCCGGATCAGCGCCACCCTCACCGGCCGCCACCTCGCCGAGCACGCCGGCTTTCTGGCCCTGCCCGGCGGCCGCTGGGCCTTCGCCGACGACCTCGCGGGCGAGGTGGTGGTGCTCGATCCCCACGGCCCGGAAGCGGGGCGCCCGCTGGTCGCGGCGACCGTCCCGGTCGCCACCCCCGCCGAGCACCTGGCCGCCGACCCGGCCGGCCGCCGCCTCGCCGTCACCACAGGGCTGGGCCGCAGCGGGGAGCCCTGGAGCGACGTGCTCACCGCCGTGGACCTCGAAGCGCCGGACGGCCCGCGCGCCGTACGGGTGCGGACCCGGGTCGGCGAGCCCGGCGTCACCCTGTCCGGCGGGGACGACCCGCTCGTGGTCCTCAGGCACCGGGAGCCCGGCGCGCTCGCCGCCTACCGGCACGCGGACCTGCTGGACGCCGGGCCCTCCTGCCCGCCCGCCGCGCCCCTCGCGACCGTCCCGCTGCCGGACGGCGACGGCCACGGCGACGCCTACGACCCGCGCACCGGGCTGCTGTTCGCGGCGGCCGGATCCGGCGTCCACCGCGCCCGTCCGGCCGCGGGGGCCCCGCCGGCCGCTCAGGAGCCGCTGTCCTGGGAGGGGCCGGGCCGCGGCTACTATCTGCGCCTGGACCCGGTACGGCGGCTGCTGTGGTCCTGCGTGCGCGGCGGCCCGGCGGATCCGGCCCGCTGGCCGGAGTGGACCAACGACGCCTGGTTCCACCACCTCGACACCGGCGCGACCGGACGCCGCCCGCTCGGCCCCGGGCTGGTCTTCCGCCTGGCGGTGACCCGCGACCACGCCGCCTACACCCGCGTCCACCCCGACGGCGACGAGCTGATCCTGCTCTCCTGCCCGCCCTCCGGACTCCCCGAGGTGACCGCCCGGATGCCGCTGCCGCCCATGGACGGCGCCCCGCGCGCCGGCGGCACGCCCTGGGACGGGGTGCAGCGCCGCGCCGTGGCGGGCTCGCCCGGGGCCGCGCTGACCGCGGTCACCCGCGGCGGCCATGGTGAGATTCATCTCTTCGACAGGGCCGGGGAGTTGGCCACTCTCACCGTGCCGACACCGCTGGACGACGGCGGTCACCTCGCCCTCGTCACTCCCGGCGACGGCGCCGAGGCCGACCCGGTGGGCCGCTGACGGTGTGCGGCACACCACGCCGTAAGGCGATAGCTTGTGGCGGATGAGTCTTCACATTGTCATCGGCTACGGGCCCGCCGGCGCGGCAACAGCACGGCACCTGGCCGAACGGGGGTGCACGGTGCGGGTCATCACCCGGTCCGGCCGACCCGCCGGGCCGGGAGCCGGGAGCGCGGAGCCGGAAGCCGCAAACGCCGAGCCGGAGATCGAACACATCGCGCTGGACGCGACAGCCCGCGGCGAACTGACCGCCGCCGTACGGGGCGCGACCGCGCTCTACGCCTGCGCGGGGACGCCCTACCAGCACTGGGCACGGGACTTCCCGCCGCTGGCCGCCGCGCTGTGCGCCGCCGCCGAGGAGAGCGGCGCGCTGCTCGTCCTGCTGAGCAACCTCTACGGCTACGGCCCGGTCGACGGCGAACTCACCGAGGAGCTGCCGCTCGCCGCCACCGGAACCAAGGGGCGGGTGCGGGCCGAGGTGTGGCAGCGGGCGCGGGAACTCCACGAGGCGGGCCGCATCCGCGCGGTCGAGGTACGGGCCTCGGACTTCTTCGGGCCCGGCGTCACCGACGGCGGGCACCTGGCGGCCCGGGTCGTGCCCCGGGTGCTGCGCGGCAAGCCGGTCACCGTGCTCGGCGACCCGGACGCGCCGCACAGCTGGACCTATCTGCCCGACCTGGCCCGTGCCCTGGCCGAGGTCGCGGGCAACGAGGACGCCTGGGGGCGGGCGTGGCACGCGCCGACCGCACCGGCGCGGTCGGCGCGGGAGATGGTCGGGGGACTCGCGGAGCAGGCCGGCGTCGACACGGTGCCGGTGCGCGGGATGTCGGGGGGCACGCTGCGCCTGCTGGGACTGTTCTCGCCGCTGCTGCGGGAGCTGCGCGAGGTGTCCTACCAGTTCGACCGGCCGTTCGTGCTGGACTCCGGCGCGTACACCGACCGGTTCACCGTGCGCGCGACCCCGGCGGCCGAGCAGTTCGCGCAGACGGCGGACTGGTGGAGGGAACGATTGGCAGCTCCACGGCGACCTACATGACAACAGCCGCGGCTTCTCCGTAGGCACCGCGGCTTCACTGGAAGCACAACAGCGGGAAAACGGAAGGGAAGTCATGAACGACACAACGGGGGCGGACCGCGAGGACATCGCGATCGTAGGGATGTCCTGTCGCTTTCCCGGGGCCGGAGACCTGAACCGGTACTGGGAACTGCTGACGGCTCCGAGCACGCAGTTCGACACCGTCCCGGACACGCGCTGGCGCCGGGACGGCTTCTTCAGCACCGACTTAAGAGATTCGCACTCGGTCTACACCGACACGATGGCGCTGCTGCCGGACGTCGACCAGTTCGACGCAGCGCACTACAGGATTCCGCCGCGCCGCGCCAGGGCCATGGACCCGCAGCACCGGCTGCTGGTGGACCTGGCGCGCGAGGCCGTCCAGGACGCGGGCTGGGAGGCCGACGGCTTCGACAGCGAGCACACGTCCGTCATGATGGCGCTCACCGACAGCGGCTACCGCGAGATCAGCACCCTGCATCTGCGGATGCGGCAGCTCGCGGGCGGCGAGTTCGGCGCGGCGGCGGACGAACTGCCGCCGCTCGCCGGGGCCGTCGACGCCCTGCAGGGCTCCTCGGTGGCCGGACTGCTGATGAACATGGGGCCCAGCACCGTCAGTTCGGTGCTCGGCCTGCACGGGGAGAGCTACGCGCTGGACGCCGCCTGCTCCGGCGGGCTGCTGGCCGTCGCCAACGCCGTGCACGCGCTGCGCACCGGCCGGTGCCGGATCGCCCTCGCGGGCGGCGCGCAGCTGATGCTCACCCCGGATCTGCTGGTGGGGCTGTGCCGGATCGGCGCCGTCTCGCCCAGCGGCACCTGCCGCCCGTTCGGCGCCGGGGCCGACGGCTTCGTGCTCGGCGAGGGCGCCGGGGTGCTGGTGCTGCGCCCGCTCGCGGACGCGCTGGCGGCGGGCGACCGGGTGTACGCGGTCGTCCGCGGCGTCGGGACCGGCAACGACGGCAAGGTCAGCGGCGGTATGTACCCGCGGCCCGACGGCCAGCTGCGCGTGCTGCGCCGGGCGTACCGGGACGCGGGGCTGGCGCCGGACGCCGCGGACTTCCTGGAGTCGCACGGCACCGGGACGCACGTCGGCGACCAGTCCGAGATCGGGGTGCTGGGCGAGCTGCGCGGGGAGCGCGCCGCGCCCGCGTACCTCGGCGCCGTCAAGGCCGTCCTCGGGCACTCGCTCGGCGCCGCGGGCATCGCCGGGCTGATCAAGACGGTACTGGCCGTGCAGAAGGGCCGAATACCGCCGCAGCCGGAGTACGAGCCGGCCGAGCACCTCGGCCTCGACGCGGCCCGGCTGACCGTCCCGACGGCGGTCGGCGACTGGCCCGAGCGCGGTCCGGTGCGCCGGGCCGCCGTCAGCGCGTTCGGGTTCGGCGGCACCGGCGTCCACCTCGTACTGGAGGAGTCCCCGCAGGAGCGGGCCCCACAGGCGGCGGACGACGCCCAGCTGCTGGTGCTCAGCGCACGGGACCGGGCCGGGCTGGCCCGCTACGCCCGGGATGTCGCGCGCGCCCTGACCGCCGAGGAGGCGCCGCTGCCGGCGGTGACCAGCACACTGGCCCACCGCGGGCAGTTCGAGCACGGCCTCGCCGTGGTGGCGGACTCCACCGCGCACGCCGCCACCAGGCTGACCACGGCCGCCGCCTCCCTGGAGGCGGGCCGGTCCGGGGAGCTGGGCCCCGGCCAGACCGCCGGAACGGTACGTCCGGGGACGGCGACACCCAAGGCCGCGCTCCCCGCGCCGGGTTCGCTCCCGCCCCGGGAGCGCACCGCAGCGCTGGAGCGGCTCGCGCGGGAGGCGGTCAGCGGCGCGGGCCTGAAGCTGTCCGTCGACCGCACTCCCCCGCAC
>NZ_JAAKZZ010000588.1 GCF_011045075.1 Streptomyces boncukensis | reverse complement strand
TGTGTATAAGAGACAGCCCCCGGCCCGGCCGCAGCGGCCCTGCGGCCGCTGCCGTCCGGGCGGCCCCGCACATTCCCACCGTCTTACCCGCCGTTGCGCCCCGCCAGTCCCCTCCGCCGCGCTCGGCCAGAAGTCATCTTTCATCTGACAAATTACGGCGCCGAACCGGTCAGCTCACCGTGCAGACCCTCGACCAACTGCGACGCCAATCCGTAACAGACCAAACCGAATCGACGATTTCAGCAACTAGGTGTAGCGCTGCCTGTACGAAGCGTTATTCTCCTCAGACGCAATTCGGTACCCATCCGTCCCTACGCGTCCCTGCGCCGGGCGAGAAGGTCCCGCACTGCACGTGATGGAAGCTCTGCCTCTGGGAGTCCCGTGTACCCACTCGTCGGGGTTGACGCCTCGGGCCTGGCTGCGCTGCGCACGACAGTCATCGACCAACTGCGCGCATTCGTCCCCACCGCGTACGCCGTCCCGGCCCTCGCCGCCACAGCCGCACCTGTCCCCGCCGGCCCCTGCTACACCTTCGCGGACGGCGCCGGGGGAGCCACCACCGCGACCTCCGCCGCCTCCGCGACCCCTGCCGCCTCCGCCGCCTCCACTGCGAGCCGCCCGGCCGCCCCGGCGACCGTCGGCAGACGCTCCCGCACCTCGGCCCCCGGAAGCACGGCGCGCCGCCCCGCGGCCTCCGACACCGACAGCCGCCGGATGATGGACCTCGTCGAGCGCGCCCAGGGCGGCGAGGCGGAAGCGTTCGGCCAGCTGTACGACCAGTACAGCGACACGGTCTACCGCTACATCTACTACCGCGTCGGCGGCCGGGCCACCGCCGAGGACCTCACCAGCGAGACCTTCCTCCGCGCGCTGCGCCGCATCGGCACCTTCACCTGGCAGGGCCGTGACTTCGGCGCCTGGCTCGTCACGATCGCGCGCAACCTCGTCGCCGACCACTTCAAGTCGAGCCGCTTCCGCCTCGAAGTGACCACCGGCGAGATGCTCGACGCGAACGAGGTCGAGCGCAGCCCGGAGGAGTCGGTCCTCGAATCCCTTTCCAACGCCGCACTGCTGGAGGCCGTACGTAAACTCAACCCCCAACAGCAGGAGTGCGTCACGCTCCGATTTCTGCAGGGCCTCTCCGTGGCCGAGACCGCCCGCATCATGGGCAAGAACGAGGGAGCGATCAAGACCCTCCAGTACCGCGCCGTCCGCACCCTCGCCCGGCTGCTCCCCGACGACGCCCGCTGACGACACCCGCCGACGACACCTGCTGACTCCGCGTACCCGGACGGGGACCACCGGTCACATCATCGTGACTCCGTAACCCGACTGGCTTGCCGCTCGTTGAGGTGGTTGCAGACTCCCCCTGTGCTGGGGAGTCGACCGTGCTGACGAGAGGAGGTGCCGCCGGTGATCGGATCCGTATCGACGAACCGACGGGCAGTCGCCTTCGCCCAGGCCCTGGCCGAGCAGGAGCTCGACGAGGGCACGGCGGCCGACGAGGAGGCGGCTGACGGCAGCGAGCAGGCCCTGCTCCTGGCGCTCGCCGACGGGCTGGAGGCGCTGCCGAGGCCGGAGTTGGACCCGGAGGTCAAGACGGTCCAGCGCGCCCAGCTCATCGCCGCCATGGAGACCGCGTTCGCGGGCGGCGCGGAGGGCGCGCAGGACGCCGACAGCGCGCAGTTCCCGGGGCAGCGCGGCCTGCGCGGGCGCACGCGCGTGCGAGCCCCGGCCCGGGGAGCGCACCGCGCCCCGAGCCTCGGCCCGCTGAGCAAGCTGCGCCCCAAGTCGCGGCTGGGCAAGGGGCTCGCCGCGGGCGGGCTGGGCGTGGGCGTCGCGGCCAGCGCCTTCGGCGGCATGGCGGCCGCGAGCACGGACGCCCTTCCGGGAGACACCCTCTACGGCCTGAAGCGCGGCATGGAGGACCTGCGGCTCGATCTCGCGGGCGGCGACGCGGACAAGGGATCCGTCCATCTGGACCACGCCTCCACCCGGCTCCAGGAGGCCCGCCGCCTCCTGGAGCGCGACCGCTCGGGCGGCGGTCTGGACCACGAGTCGCTCGGCGAGGTCCGCAAGGCCCTCTCCGGCATGCAGCACGACGCCTCCGAGGGCCACCGGCTGCTCACCAGCGCCTACGAGCGGGACGGCGACATCGGCCGGATCCAGTCGCTCTCCACCTTCACCAAGAACCACCGTGCCGCGTGGACCCAGCTCCGCCACCGGCTCCCTCCCCAACTCGCCGATGTGGGCGACGGGGTGAGCTCGGTCCTGGACGCCATGGACGACGAGGTCAGCCCCCTCAAGGCGCTGCTGCCCGAGGCGCCGGACGAGAAGGAGCGGCCCGAGCGGGAGCCCCGGGGCACCGGCGAGCGCACGGACGGCCAGGGGCCGTCCCCCGAGCCGTCCGCACCCGCGCAGCCCCGGGACACCCAGCGGCAGCCCGGCGGCAGCGGCGGGGGCGAGGCGCCCACCCCGTCCCCTTCGCAGGGCGGGAGCGAGGAACGCCCGAGCGAGGACGAGCGGCGCTCACCTTCCCAGCAGGAGGGCGAGGAGGACCGGCAGCAGTCGCCCTCCGAGTCCGGCTCCGGCGACACCTCGCCCCCGGACACGAGCGAGCCGCGGATCACCCTGCCCCCCGTCGTCCCGGAGGTGCTGCCCCGACTGGACCTGGGCGGCGGCGAGAGCTGACATCGCGGTGGGGCCGGGCCGCCGGGCCCCGGCCCCACCGCGACACCGCTCAGAAGCAGACTCAGAAGAAGGCTCAGAAGAAGACGGAGCGCCGGCGCACCAGCAGCTTGTAGAGCGTGTGCTGGATCGTCTCGCGCACCTGGTCGGTGAGGTTGAACATCAGCATCGGGTCCTCCGACGCCTGCGGCGGATAGCCGTCGGTGGCGATGGGCTCGCCGAACTGGATCGTCCACTTGGTGGGCAGCGGCACCGCGCCCAGCGCGCCCAGCCAGGGGAACGTCGGGGTGATCGGGAAGTAGGGGAAGCCGAAGAGCCGGGCCAGCGTCTGCGAGTTGCCGACCATCGGATAGATCTCCTCGGCCCCCACGATCGAGCACGGCACGATCGGCGCCCCGGTCTGCAGCGCCGTCGAGACGAAGCCGCCGCGCCCGAACCGCTGGAGCTTGTAGCGCTCGGCGAACGGCTTGCCGAGCCCCTTGAACCCCTCCGGCATCACCCCGACGACCTCGCCCCGCTCCAGCAGCTCCCGGGCGTCCTGCGTACAGGCGAGCGTGTGCCCGGCCTTGCGCGCCAGCTCGCCCGCGACGGGGAGGGCGAAGACCAGGTCGGCGCCCAGCAGCCGCAGATGGCGGCCGGCGGGGTGGTGATCGTGCACGGCGACCTGGAGCATCAGGCCGTCCAGCGGCAGGGTCCCGGAGTGGTTGGCGACGACGAGCGCGGCCCCGTCGTCCGGTATGTGCTCCAGCCCCCGCACCTCGACCCGGAAGTACTTCTCGTACAGCGGGCGGAGCACGGTCAGCAGGACCTGTTCGGTCAGGTCGGGGTCGTAGCCGAAGTCGTCGACCTCGTACTCGCCGGTGACCCTGCGGCGCAGGAAGTCCAGCCCGCGCGCGGCCCGGTCCTCCCAGTCCGCGCCGAGCAGCCGGTCGAGCAGGCCGCCCGCGGGGCCCTCGGCAGCGCCTTCAGGAGAGTCTTCAGCAGGGCCCTCAGGCCCGGAGGCGTCCCGCGCGGCTGCCCGCGCGTCCGCGTCCGGCCCGTCCTCCGGCAGCGGCGTGAGCGGCGTCCTGCGGCGTCCCTCGTCGAAGGGAATGACCTTCGCGTCAGCCATCCCGACGCACCTCCTCCTCGGGCTTCTCAGGTCCCGGGGTCAGCAGCCCCGCGGCGGCGTCGACCGCGCGGGCGAGCCGCCACGGGGGCAGCAGCCCGTCGCCCCGGGACCGCGCGAAGGCGGCGAGCGTCTCCGCCGTGGTGTACCGGGGGGCGAAGCCGAGCGCCTCGCGGGCGTGCGCGGTCCGCACCACCCGCCCATGGGTGAGCAGCCGCAGTTGCTCGGCGGAGAAGTCCGTGGCCCCGACCGTACGCAGCGCGCTGCGGCTCCAGCGGATCGCGGGCAGCGGCAGCGGCAGGGTGGGCCGCCCGAGGCGGCGGGCGCACTGCGAGAGCAGCAGCACCCC
>NZ_JAAKZZ010000587.1 GCF_011045075.1 Streptomyces boncukensis | reverse complement strand
GCCCCGCCCGCAGGGCGCCGGGCAGACAGCTGACGGCGGTGGTGTCGTACGTCCGCAGCGTCCGGTCCCCGACGACCACGGCGGTGCCGTAGCCGTCCGTCTGCCAGACCCCGCGCACATCGGGGGTGCGCGGGGCTGCGGCGGCCCGGTCCGGCGCTGCGAGGCCCGTGCTGCCGGTGACGGCGGCGACGGCGGTCAGCGCCGCCAGCGCGGTGAACGCGCGCCGGGATCGGATGCGCATCAGAGCCCCCGTGTGGGTGGTCGGCGTCAGGATCCCTCCCATGCTCGAAGTGGTGGATATGCCCGCGCGAGGGGCGTACCACCCTGACCGGGGGTAGGGGTATCCCCAGGGAACCTCGTATGGTCGTATCCGTGTTGGAGGAGATGCGGATCAGAGCCCTGGGCGTGATCGACGACGCCGTCGTCGAGCTGTCCCCCGGCTTCACCGCGGTGACCGGGGAGACCGGTGCGGGCAAGACCATGGTCGTCACGAGCCTCGGGCTGCTGCTCGGCGGGCGCGCCGACGCGGCGCTCGTACGGGTCGGCGCCAAGGCCGCCGTCGTCGAGGGGCGGATCACCGTGCCGCCCGACGCGCCCGCCGCGCGCCGCGCGGCCGAGGCGGGCGCCGAGCTGGAGGAGGAGGGCGGCGAGGGCACGCTGCTCGTGAGCCGTACGATCTCGGCCGAGGGCCGCTCGCGGGCCCACGTCGGCGGGCGCTCCGTCCCGGCCGGGCTGCTCGCCGAGCTGAGCGGCGAGCTGGTCGCCGTGCACGGGCAGACCGACCAGCAGGGCCTGCTGCGCGCGGCGCGGCAGCGCGAGGCGCTGGACCGGTACGCGGGCGAGTCCGTCTCCGTCCCGCTCGCCGCCTACACCGGGACGTACCGACGGCTGCGCGCCGTCGCCGGAGAGCTGGACGAGCTCACCGCGCGGGCCCGCGAGCGCGCCCAGGAGGCCGATCTGCTGCGCTTCGGCGTCGACGAGATCGCCGCCGCCGAGCCGCAGCCCGGCGAGGACACCGAACTGGCCGCCGAGGCGCAGCGCCTCGGCCACGCCGAGGCCCTCTCCTCCGCCGCCACCATGGCGCACGGCGCGCTCGCGGGCGACCCGGCCGACCCGGAGGGCGTGGACGCGGCCACCCTCGTCGCGGGCGCGCTCCGGGCGCTGGAGGCCGTCCGCGCGCACGACCAGGCGCTCGCGGCCCTCGCCGACCGGCTGGGCGAGGTGCACATCCTGCTGTCCGACGTGGCGGGCGAGCTGGCGGGGTACGCCGACGACCTGGACGCCGACCCGCTGCGGCTCGCGGCCGTCGAGGAGCGCCGCGCGGTGCTCGGCCAGCTCGTGCGCAAGTACGGCGAGCAGGGCGAGGGCACGGACGCCGTGCTGGAGTGGGCCGAGCGGAGCGCGGCCCGGCTGACGGAACTGGAGGGCGACGACGACCGGATCGGCGATCTGGCGCAGGAGCGCGAGCGGCTGCGCGCCGAACTGGCCACCCACGCCCGTACCCTGACCGAGGCCCGCAGGGACGCCGCCAAGCGGTTCGCCGACGCGGTGACCGGGGAGCTGTCCGAGCTGGCCATGCCGCACGCCCGGGTCTCCTTCGACCTCGGGCACACCGAGGACCCGGACGGACTGGACATCGAGGGGCGCGCCCTCGCCTTCGGGCCGCACGGCACCGACGAGGTCGAACTGCTGCTCACCCCGCACCCCGGTGCGCCGCCCCGCCCCATCGCCAAGGGTGCCTCCGGCGGCGAGCTGTCCCGGGTGATGCTCGCGGTCGAGGTGGTGTTCGCGGGCGCCGACCCGGTGCCCACCTACCTCTTCGACGAGGTCGACGCCGGGGTCGGCGGCAAGGCGGCCGTCGAGGTCGGGCGGCGGCTGGCGCGGCTCGCGAAGTCGGCGCAGGTCGTGGTCGTCACCCACCTCCCGCAGGTCGCCGCCTTCGCGGACCGCCACCTGGTGGTGGAGAAGACCGACGACGGCTCGGTGACGCACAGCGGGGTGCAGGCCATGGAGGGCGAGGACCGGGTGCGCGAGCTGTCCCGGATGCTCGCCGGGCAGGAGGACTCCGAACTCGCGCGGGCGCACGCCGAGGAGCTGCTGGACGCCGCGCGCGCCGCCTCCTGACGCCGTCTCCGCACCCGGTCCTGATACGCGGTCAGCGAACACCGTCCACCCGGACGGGTGAGACCCCGCGCCACCGCGGGGGAGCGGGCGTCCGCAGCGGGGCGGCCGGGACCGTACGGCCCTGCGCGCCGCGCCCGCTACCTGGCATCCTGGGCGCACCGAGCGCATCGCGGGGCCCCGAGTCCGCCTCCCGCGTGCCGTCCCCCGACCACCTGAGCACGACTGAGCACGACTGAGTACGACCCCCGGGAGCCCGACCCGTTGTGATCCGCACCGCCCTGCCCCCCGCGCCGTCCCTCGGCCGGGCACCGCTGCACGCCGTCCAGGTGCTGGGCGGAGGGCCCGGCGCGCGCGGCGGGGGCGCACCGGGCGCGGAGACCCTGGCGCATGTCCGCTCCCTGTCCGGGGGCCTGGTGGCGCGCGGGGTGCGGGTGACGGTGTGCGGCGCCGGGGACCCGGACCTCGCCCGCGTCTTCACCGAGGTGGGCGCCGGCTTCGCACCCGCGGCGGACCGCGCCGAGCCGGACGCCGCGACCGGACTGCGGGAGCTGTGCGCGGACGCCGACGTCGTGCACGCGCACGGGCTGCACGCCGGGATGCTGGCCGCGCTCGCACTCGGCAGGCGCCGCCGCCGGATCCCGCTCGTCGTCACCTGGCACACGCCCCTGCCGCCCGGCGCGGACGCCGGCGCCGGGACGGAGCGCGCCGGGGAGCCCGCCGGCGCCGTGCTTCCGCGGGCGCTGCTGGCGCGGCTGCTGCGGCGCCGGGTGGCGCGGGCCGCCGCCGTCGTCCTCGGCGTGACCACCGACCTGGTGGACGCGGCGCGGCGCTCCGGAGCCCGCGACGCGCGGCTCGCGCCCGTCGCCGTCCCCGGGCCGTGCGCCGCGGGGCACGACGACGCGTCCCCTTCCGGGCCCGAGCCGCCGGACGGCGCCTCGGGCCCGGAAGGGGACGGGCGCGAGGCGGCGCGCCACAAGGTGCGCGCCGAACTGGGTGCCACCGGGCGCCCGCTGCTCCTGTCCGTCGGCCGGCTCGACGGGCACCAGGGGTACGACACCGCGCTGACGGCGTCCCGCGCCTGGCGCGACCTCGACCCGCAGCCGCTGCTCGCCATCGCGGGCGAGGGGCCCGAACGGGCGGCGCTGCAGCGGCGCATCGACGCCGAGGAACTGCCCGTACGGCTGCTGGGGCGGCGCGACGACGCGCTGTGGCTGCTCGCCGGGGCGGATCTGGCGCTGCTGCCGGTGCGCTGGGAGTCCCGTTCCGTGCTGGCCCAGGAGGCGCTGCGGCGCGGGGTGCCGCTGGTGGCGACGGCGGTCGGTGGCCTTCCCGAACTGGTCGGGGACGCCGCCGAGCTGGTCCCGTACGCGGACGGGGACGCGCTGGCGGCGGCCGTGCGGGGGCTGCTGCGGGATCCGGCCCGGCGCGCGGCGCTCGCGGCGGCGGGGCGGGTGCGGGCGGCGAGCTGGCCGACGGAGCACGACACGGTGGCCCATGTCCTCGCCGTCTACGACGAGCTGACGTCGCGCTAGTGCCGTGACCGGAAAGGTTCACCGCCTCGCGCCTCCCTCAAGCTCTCGGCTCCGCTCGAGCAGGGGGGACCCCCATCGCGGCGTTGCCGGATCACGCGAGTACGCCCCGTACGAGCCGCGATCCGGCGCCTTGCGAGGCTCCCCCAGCTGCCGCTGGGAGGTGCCCCCTGCACCTGGGGGCACCTCCCAGTTCGAGCGGAGCCGAGAGCTTGGGGGAGACGCGAGACGGCAGACCTTTCCGGCCACGGCACTAGTGCTTTCCGGCCTACCGGGGAGGGGCAGCCCCTTGCTGCCCGTCGCAGGCTGCGGGTGATCTGTGGCTGAGCGCGCAGTTCCCCGCGCCGCTGACGGGGCGCAGTGCGAGCGGCGAGCAGTCAGGGGCGCCCTCTGCCCGGCCGCAAGGGACTCACGTCGACGCCCGAATGACCAGCTGCGGCGGGGTGACCACCGGAGCCAGGGGCGCCGACGGGGAGAGGGCGCCCTCCCTCCC
>NZ_JAAKZZ010000586.1 GCF_011045075.1 Streptomyces boncukensis | reverse complement strand
GGCGGGGGTGGGCGGCGTGAACGAGCGTCACGACCCACGGTCGTGCCCGCTGTGCCAGCGGCTGCTGGCGACACTGCGGCACCCCTGCTTCGCGCGGGCGCGTGGGCAGGTGGCGGTGCCGCGCCCGAGGGGCGGTGAGCGCCGGTGAGCGCGCGCCAGGATATCGCCGTGCTGGCCCGCCGTGCTGGCCTGTCGATCGACGAGGCCGCTGCTGTCGCCGGCCGGACTCTCGCAGCCCACCGAGCCGAGGTGCTGCGCGAGGCGGCCGACGCGGTCGCGGGCAACCGCATCTCGCAGCCGATCGGCGACGCCCAGGAGCACGTGAACAACGTGCTCGACATCCTCGCTACCCACCTCCGCCGCCTGGCCGACACCGCCGAGCGTGACGAGGAGACGCCGCCGCCACTGATCGTCGATCGGTTCGACGCGGCGATCGAGCCCGAACCGGAAGGGGACCAGGTCCTCACAATCGGAGCTATCGCCCGGGGTGGGCGGCCGGTCGCGCTCCAGCTCGATGCGCGCGACCGGGTAAAGGTCGCGCGCTGGCTGCTCCCCGACACCGAGAACGCCGGGGCCGTCGTGACGTCGTATGGCCTGCCCTGGCTCCCGTGGCTGGACAACGACGAGTTGCGCGAGTTCCTCGGCGAACTCGCCTCGGCCGCGCTCGGCTACTACCGGGCCGAGGACGACGACGTCGACGTGCTCCGGGACGTCGAGCGGGTGTGCGCGACGTATCGCCTCGCGGCCGAGGCGAACAGGGGCCAGCTCACCGCTCCTGGGCAGGCCGACGCCGAGCAGGAAGAGCCCGAGGATTCCGATGGCTTCTTCCGGCCCGGCCGCACCTACGTCTACCGCCAGGACGGCTACACCGCACCAGAGCTCACGGCCGTGTTCCGCGTCGAGCACGTCACCCGGCACCCCGCGCGCGGGACGCTCCGCGCGATCGGCTGGAGCCGCAGCGGCGCCCCGGGATCGACGTGGCGTGGCTTCTTCCGTGACGAGGACCAGGCCGACGGCTGGACCGAGATGACCGACACCGAGCAGACGGGGGATGACGAGCGATGACCGGACCCGATCACTACCGCGAAGCCGAGCGCCTCGCCACGATGGCTCGGTGCCTCACCCGGGGCTCCGAGCCGGACCCGGTGGCCGGGGCTGCGGTGGCTGCCGAGGCGCAGGTGCACGCCACGCTCGCGCTGGCTGCTGCGACCGCGATGCAGGCGCCGGTGGACGGCTGCGAGCCGGGCATGTCGGGCCTTGAGTGGGCCGAGTGGCGCCGGGCCATCAACGGCGAGCCCGCTGGTGGTGATGCCTGATGTCGGACACCGTGCTCGCCGGGGCTTCGGCCCCGGCCGCCGGGCCGATCGTCCTCGGACGGTTCGCCCCCGGCAGCGCTGAATGGCACACCGCCCGAGCCCACGGCATCGGCGGCTCCGAGATCGCCGCTGTCCTCGGCATCTCCCCGCACGAGTCGCGGTTCTCGCTGTGGCACCGGAAGAAGGGACTGATCGCGCCGGTCGAGGAGACCGACGTCATGTACTGGGGCCGTCTCCACGAGCCCGCTATCTGCGGCGAGTTCGCCCGCAGGCACCCCGAATGGCTGGTGCAGACCGCGCCCACTTTCGCCGCGGCCGGTCGACCGTGGCAGATCGCAAACCCGGACCGGCTCCTCATCGGACCCGGCATCGGCCCCGACGACGGGCCCGGGGCGCTGCTGGAGGCCAAGACCGCCCGGGACGCGGAGGGGTGGGGCGAGGAGAACACCGACGACATCCCCGTGCACTACCGCGCGCAGTGCCTGTGGTACCTGGATGTCTTCGGCCTCGACACCTGCCGCGTCGCGGTGCTCATCGCCGGGGCTGACTACCGCGAGTACCTCGTTGAGTACGACCCCGACGAGGCGCACTTGATGCGGTTGGCCGCGCAGACGTTCATGCAGTCGCTGGCCGCGGACGAACGTCCCGCCATCGACGGACACGCGGCCACTTATCAGGCCGTGCGTGCGCTGCCCGAGGGGCTGGACGACGTCGACGTGGAGATCCCGCCATCGCTCCGCGCCCGCTTCCACGCCGCGCAGGATGCCGCGTGGGGCGCCGAGGACGAGCTGACCGCCTGCAAGGCCGCGCTGCTCGACGCCATCGGCACCGCACGCCGCGCCACCTGCGACGGCGGCCGCGTCGCCACCCGCACCGTCCGCGCTGGCCGTACCTTCCAGCTTCTCCCCGCCCGTACCCGGAGGAATGCCCGATGACCGAGACCGTCTCCAATGCCGTCGCCGTTCGGGACAACGGGCCTGGGGCCATGGTCGAGCACTATAAGTCCGATCTGGCCATGGTGATGCCGTCCCATCTCAAGCCCGACACTTTCGTCCGGCTCGCCGTCGGCGTGCTGCGGCGTGACCGCAATCTCGCCCAGGCCGCCCAGAACAACCCGGCCGCGCTGATGGGCGCGCTGATGGACGCCGCGCAGCTCGGGCTCACCCCGGGCACGGAGCAGTTCTACCTGGTGCCCCGCAAGCAGAAGGGCCGCCTGGAGGTCCAGGGCATCCGGGGCTACCAGGGCGAGATCGAGCTGATCTACCGGGCCGGTGCCGTCTCCTCCGTGATCGTGGAGGTCGTCCGCGGGCGGGATGCATTCTGGTACTCGCCGGGCCGGGACGAGCGCCCGCACCATGAGATCGACTGGGACGCGGACGACCGGGGCCCGCTCCGGCTCGTGTACGCGTACGCGGTGATGAAGGACGGTGCCACCAGCAAGGTCATCGTGCTCAACCGGTCCCAGGTGATGGCGGCCAAGGCCATGTCGCAGGGGGCCGACTCCCCGTACTCCCCATGGCAGAAGCACGAAGAGGCCATGTGGATGAAGACGGCCGCGCACCGGCTCACCAAGTGGGTCCCCACGAGCGCCGAGTACATGCGTGAGCAGCTGCGGGCGCAGGCCGAGGTCGCCGCCGAGACCACCCCGCTCCCGGTCCCGGCCGGCGTTCCTCAGCCGCAGGCTGACCCGGCCGCAGAGGAGGAGGGCCCGGTCGAAGCGGAGTTCGTGGACGAGGGCGCCGGAGACTGGCCGACCGTCGCACAGCCCGGCGGTGGTGCCGCGTGACCTCCTGGCACTCCGGCCGTCTGTGTGGCTTCGACCTGGAGACCACCGGGGTCGACGTCGAGTCCGACCGCATCGTTACCGCCTGCGTCGTGCAGTGCCGCGGCGGCCAGCCCACCACGTCCGCAACCTGGCTCGCGGACCCCGGGATCGAGATCTCCGAGGGCGCCGCGGCCGTGCATGGCATCACCACCGAGCGGGCCCGCGCCGAGGGGCGCCCGGCCGCCGAAGTGGTCGAGCAGGTGACCACCGCGCTCACCCGGGCCGTCTGGGACGGGATCCCGATCGTGGCCATGAACGCGAGCTTCGATCTGACCATGCTCGACCGCGAGTGCACGCGGCACGGCGTCCCCGCGCCGTGGGCCGCCACCACGCCGCTCATCGTGGACCCGCGGGTCCTGGACAAGCAGGTCGACCGCTACCGGCGCGGGAAGCGCACCCTGTCCGCCCTGTGCGACCACTACCAGGTCGCCCTGGACGGCGCGCACTCCGCCGACGGCGACGCCATCGCCGCCTGCCGAGTGGCCTGGCGCATCGGCACCCAGCACCCGAACATCGGGGACGCCGACCTACGCGAATTGCACAACCTGCAGGTGACGTGGGCTGCCGAGCAAGCCGAAGGGCTGCGGGAGCACTTCGCCCGTACCCCCGGCAAGGAGCACCAGGCCGCGAGCGTGCGCGGGGAGTGGCCGCTCATCCCGCGCCCGAGGACGGCGTCATGACGGCGCTCTTGGTGTTCGCCCAGGTGGCCGTGCTCGGCGGTGGCATCGCGCTCGTCGCCGGGGCCCGGTACCTCCGCCGCCGATACCGCGCTCGCGCTGACCATGCGGTCTGGGCCGCCGACGCCGAGCTGTGGCTGTGCTGCCCCGTGTGCCCGGACTGGGAGAGCCCGCACCAGGACCTCGGGGACCAGCAGGTGATGTGTCTCGGCTGCGGCACCACCACACCCGTCGGAGGCGCCCGGTGACCCCTTCGCTCCTCCCGCAGGACCCCGCCGCCCCGGCCACCCGGCCGGGGCGGCGGGGTCCTGCGGGAGGAGCGAAGGGGTCACCGGG
>NZ_JAAKZZ010000585.1 GCF_011045075.1 Streptomyces boncukensis | reverse complement strand
GCCCACTCCCGCACATCCCACCCGTACACCCGCGCGAAGCCCGCGTACTCCGCTTCCGGGAGCCCGTAGCGGGCGCGGCTCAGCGCCATCACCACCAGGTCGTGCTCGCGCAGGTCGGCGGAGAACGTCTCCAGGTCCAGCAGCAGCGGCCCCTCCGGGCCGACGTGCACGTTGCGCGGCAGCGCGTCACCGTGCACCGGGCCGGGCGGCAGCTGCGGGACCAGCGCGGGCAGCGCGGCGGCGAGGGCGTCGCGGCGCTCGCGGAGGAACGCCGCGTCGGCCGCGCGCACCGCGTCCCCCGCGAGCCGCAGCCAGCGCTCCACCCCGCCCAGCAGCTCCCGGCGCGGCAGCGCGAACGGCGGCGCGGGCAGCGCGTGGACGGCCCGCAGCAGCCCGGCGAGATCCGCGGCCGTGGCCTGCCGTACCGCGGGCGGCAGCCGCCGCCAGTAGGTGACGGGGTGCCCCGCCACCAGCCGGACGCCGGAGGGGTGTCCGGGCGCGGCCCGTACGGCGGGCACTCCCGCCCCCTCCAGCCACGCGGCGACGCGCAGTTCCCGCTCGGCGCGCGGCAGCAGCTCCGGGTCGCGGCCGATCCGCACCACCACGTCGCCCCGTGCGAAGACCGCGTTCTCGCCGAGCGACAGCAGCTCCGCGTCCCGGGCCGCGTCCGCGCCGTCCGCCGCGGCCAGCACGGCCCGCGCGCGCTCCTTCGTGAACGGTTCCGGGCCCGTCATGGGCGCGCTCCCGCGAAGCCGGATGCGGTGTATGTCTCATTTCCCAGCTGCAACCCCTGGTGCCCCCGAGGTGTCTCACTCAGCGACAGGGACGGGGATATGGGCAGGCAGGAGCGGTAGTGCAGAGCAAGTGGGGCCGACGTCCGGGGCGTCAGACGACCGTCGCGCTGATCGCGGCAGTGACGACGTTCGCGATCGGGCTGCTGACGGCCCTGGTGGGGCACGGCACGGGAGCCGCCGCGTCCGCCGGGCACCCGGGCTGGGAGCGGAGTCTGCGCGGCGGCGGCGAGTCCGCACACGCGGACAGCAAGCGCCCCCGGGCCGCGGCGCCGCACCGGAAGCGGGCGGCGCCGCCCCCGCGCACCAGCCGCGACCTGGTCCACACCACAGCGGCGGGCGGCAGGAGCGTCGCCCTCACCCTGGACGACGGCCCGCACCCGGTGTGGACGCCCAAGGTGCTGGACCTGCTCAAGCGTCAGCACGTCAAGGCCACCTTCTGTCTGATAGGTCCGAACGCCCAACGCTACCCCGCGCTCGTCAAGCGGATCGTCGCCGAGGGGCACCGGCTGTGCGACCACACGGTGAGCCATGACGAGACGATGGACCACAAGTCCGTCGGCTACCAGCAGCGCCAGATACTCGAAGCGCAGCGGATGATCGACAAGGCGTCCGGCGGCGCCCGCGTCCACTACTACCGGGCGCCGGGCGGGGCCTTCACCCCCGACAGCCGCCGGATCGCGGCGGCGCACGGGATGCGTCCGCTGGGCTGGACCGCCGACCCCGGCGACTGGCAGCGGCCGGGGACCGCGGCCATCGTGGCGCGGGCGAAGCAGCAACTGAAGCCCGGCGCCGTGCTGCTGCTGCACGACGGCGGCGGCGACCGCGCCGAGTCCTACGCGGCGCTCGAACAGCTGATTCCCTGGCTGAAGGGCCGGAACTACACCTTCGCCTTCCCCGAGTCCTGACGGCTGCCCCGCGTTCTGACGGCCCCGGCCGCGGTGCGGGATCCGTCCGGAGGCCGAAACAGCGCTGACGTGCCAAGATCGCCCCTATGGCGACTCTCAGTGAACTCCTCCCTGTCGAGGCGGTGCGGCTGGACGTGCCCGCGGCCGACTGGCGGCAGGCCGTCCGCACCGCCGGCGAGCTGCTGGTGGCGACCGGCGCGAGTACGGACGAGTACACCGCCGAGATGATCCGGAACGTCGAGGACAACGGCCCGTACATCGTGATCGCGCCCGGCTTCGCCTTCGCGCACGCCCGTCCCTCGCCCGCCGTGCTGCGCACCGGCATGGCGTGGGTGCGGCTGGCCGAGCCGGTCCCGTTCGGGCACGAGTCCCATGACCCGGTGAGCCTTGTCGTAGCGCTCGCCGCGCGGGACGCGGGGGCGCACACCGCCGCGATGGCCTCGCTGGCCCGGCTGCTGGCGCGCCCCGACACGGAGCAGGGGCTGCGCGACGCGCCGACGCCGGAGGCGCTGCACCTGCTGCTGGCGGAGGCGGACGGCGAGGTGCCGGGCGCCGCCACCGGGCCGTCCGATTCGTCGGGGCCGTCCGGGCCGTCCGTGCAGAAGATCCTCACCGTGTGCGGCAACGGCGTCGGCACGAGCCTCTTCCTCAAGAACACCCTGGAGCAGGTCCTGCGGCGCTGGGGCTGGGAGCGCAACATCACCGTCGAGGCCACGGACACCATCTCCGCCAAGGGCAAGGCGGCCGAGGCCGCCGCCATCCTCACCTCCCGGGAGATCGCCAGAACGCTGGGCGACGTGGGTATCCCGGTGAAGGTCGTCGAGGACTTCACCAGCGCCACCGAGGTCGACCGCACGCTGCGGGACACCTACGACGTCTGACCGGGAGACGGAGAAACAACCATGGACTGGCTCGTCACCCTCGCCAAGTTCCTCGTCAACGAGATCCTCAGCGTGCCGGCGTATCTGATCGGCCTCATCACGGCCGCCGGGCTCATCGCCCTGCGCAAGCCGACGGGGCAGATCCTGGGCGGCGCCATCAAGGCGACCCTCGGCTTTCTGCTGATCGGCGCCGGTGCCGGGCTCGTCACCGACTCGCTCGCCCCCCTGGGGAAGATGATCACGGGCGCCACCGGTGCGCACGGCGTGATCCCGACCAACGAGGCGATCGTCGGCATCGCGCAGGAGCAGTTCGGCTCCCGCGTGGCCTGGCTGATGATCCTCGGCTTCGCGCTCAGCCTCGTGCTGGCCCGGTTCACACCGCTGCGCTACGTCTTCCTGACCGGGCACCATATGCTCTTCATGGCCACGCTGCTGACCATGGTGCTGGCGACGGCTGGCTACGCGTCCTGGGTCGTGGTGGTGGTCGGCGGCGTGCTGCTCGGCGTCATGCTCGTCGCGATGCCCGCGTTCGCCCATCCCTGGACCAAGCGCATCACCGGCAACAACACGGTGGCCATCGGCCACTTCGGCACCGCGGGCTACATCACGGCGGGCGCCGCGGGGCAGCTGGTCGGCCGGCTCGGCAAGGGCGGCCGGCGCAGCCGCAGCACGGAGGACATGAAGCTGCCCGAGGGGCTGCGCTTCCTGCGCGACTCCATGGTGGCCACCGCGCTGTCGATGCTGCTGATCTACCTGGTGCTCGCCGTCGTCTACGTGGTCAAGGAGGGCGAGAAGACCGCGTTCAAGGCGTTCGCCGAAGGCGGCGGCGCCCCGGCCACGGATCTCGGCAACTATCTGATGCAGTCCGTGATGCAGGGCCTGCAGTTCGGCATCTCGGTCGCCGTCATCCTCTTCGGTGTCCGCACCATCCTGGGCGAGCTGGTGCCCGCCTTCCAGGGCATCGCGCAGAAGGTCGTTCCCGGCGCCGTCCCCGCGCTGGACGCGCCGATCGTCTTCCCGTACGCGCAGAACGCGGTGCTGCTCGGCTTCATCTCCAGCTTCGTCGGCGGCCTGTGCACCCTCGCGCTGCTCGCCTGGGCGCTGGAGCCGGCGTTCGGCCTGGCGCTGGTGCTGCCGGGGCTGGTGCCGCACTTCTTCACCGGCGGCGCCGCGGGCGTGTACGGCAACGCGACGGGCGGCCGGCGCGGCGCGGTGGTCGGCGCGTTCCTCAACGGGGTGCTGATCACGTTCCTGCCCGCGCTGCTGCTGAAGGTGCTGGGCACGTTCGGGAACGAGAACACGACGTTCGGAGACGCCGACTTCGGCTGGTTCGGGGCGCTCGTCGGCAACGCCGCGAAGGCGGGGGAGGCGGGCGGTGTCGTCCTGATGCTGCTGATCGGCGCCGCGGTGCTGGCGGGCGCGGTGCTGATGCAGAAGCGGGTGGTCGAGACGGGGTGGTCGCCGGGCGGCCCGGCTCCGGCGGCGTCCGCTCCGGCGGAGCCCGGAGGCGGTTCCGGCAGCGGGGGTGCGGGCGGGGCGGAGGCGACCCGCACATACCCGAAGCTGGCCCCTCCGGC
>NZ_JAAKZZ010000584.1 GCF_011045075.1 Streptomyces boncukensis | reverse complement strand
GTATACGGGTATACGGGGGGGGATGGTCACAGGCGCCGCACAGCCGCCGGCACGGCGGCGCGGTCAGGCGGCGAGGCGTCTGTGTCTGCGTGCGGTGAGCACCGCGATCACCCGCGGGGTGAGCACGGAGACGATGAGCAGGACCCCGGTGACGATCACCTGGATCTCGTGCGAGACGTCGTTCAGGGTGAGCAGGTTGTTGAGCACGCCGATGAGCAGCACACCGGCGACGGCGCCGCCCAGCGTGCCCTTGCCGCCGTCGAAGTCGACGCCGCCCAGCAGCACCGAGGCGACCACGGTCAGTTCGAGCCCCAGTCCGTTGTCGGCGCGGGCGCTGCCGTAGCGCAGCGTGTAGACGATCCCGGCGAACGAGGCCATCACTCCGCTGAGCACGAACAGGACCAGTTTGAGGCGCTTGACGCGGATCCCCGCGAAGTACGCGGCGTCCTCCTGCGCCCCGATCGCGAACAGCGAGCGCCCGAACGTCGTGCTGTGCAGCGCGACGGCCGCCACGAGAGCGAGGACGCAGAACAGCGCGATCGGATACGGCACGAAGGTGCCGGGCACCGTCTCGTTGTTGCCCGCCCACCGGGCGTACGTCTCGGGGAAGTCGGCCACGGCCTTGTCCCCGAGCACCACGGAGGCCAGGCCGCGGTACAGCGTGAGGGTGCCGATGGTGACCGCGAGCGAGGGCAGGCCCACCCGGGTCACCAGCCAGCCGTTCAGCAGCCCGCCGAGCGCACCGGCCAGCAGGCACAGCGGGAAGATCATCTCGAAGGTCCAGCCGGCGTCCCACAGCCGCCCCGCCAGGGCGCTGGACAGCCCCAGCATGGAGGCGACGGACAGGTCCACCTGGCCCGCGACGACGAGCAGGGTCATGGGGAGGGCGAGCAGCGCGATCTCGGCGGTGTCGTTCAGCGCGGCCGACAGGTTCGCGGAATCGGCGAACCCGTCGGTCGACCATGTGCCGGCGAGGAAGGTCGCGACGAGCAGCACGCCGACCACCGAGTCCCAGCGCACGAAGCGTCCGGGGCCGCGCCGCTCCGCCTTCGGCTCGGGGGGCGCTGGTGCGGTTGCGGTCACGTTCTGCTCCTCTTCCTGAGCGCCTGGGTGGTACGGCCGCGCACCACGCGGTCCGTGGTGATGGCGGCCAGCAGCAGGGCGCCCGTGATGGCCTGCTCCCAGAAGGCGCTGACCTTCAGCACGACGAGGGCGCTGCCGATCGTGGTGAGCAGCGCGGCGCCGAGCGCCGCTCCCCACACGGTGCCGACGCCGCCCGTGATGGCGACGCCGCCGACGACGACGGCGCTGACCACGGTCAGCTCCCAGCCGTTGGCTGCGTCGGCCACGACCGTGCCGAAGCGGGCCAGCCACAGCGCCCCGGCGAAGCCCGCGACGGCCCCCGAGAACGCGTAGGCGGCGAGCACCCGGCGGCGGACGGGGATACCGGCCAGCCGGGCGGCCTCCGGGTTGGAGCCGATGGCGTACAGCTCCCTGCCGCTGCGGTACGTGCGCAGGAAGTACCCGGTGCCGAGGAGCACCACGGCCGAGATGATCGGCAGATACGGGATGCCCAGGACGCTGCCGCTGCCGAGGTCGAGCACACCGTCGGGGACGTCGGCGGCGTTGATCTGCTCGCCGCTCGCCCAGGCGTGGTCGAGGCCCTGGATGACGTAGAGCATCCCCAGGGTCACCACGAGCGCGGGAACCTTGCCGAAGCTGACCAGCGCGCCGCTCACCAGCCCGCAGGCGGTGCCGAGCGCGATGCCGAGCAGCACGGCGGTGACCGGACTGTGGTCCGTTCCCGAGACGAAGTTGCCGCAGGCGAAGGCGGTCAGCCCGACGACCGAGCCGACGGACAGGTCGATGTTCCGGGTGAGCACGACGACGGACTGGCCGGTGGAGAGCAGCACCAGGATCGAGGAGTTGAGCAGCAGGTCCTTGACGCCCTGGTCGTCGAGGAAGGACGGGTTGGCGAGCCAGGTGGCGAGGATCAGGGCGATGAGCGCTCCGCCGATGCTGAACTCCCGCACGCGCAGCACGGCTTCGGCGAGCGAGCGCCCGCCGCGCGCCGTCTCCGGCCCCGCTGCGGGCCCTTCCGGCGGTTCGGGCCGGCCGGCCGGAGCGGTGCGCACTGCGCCCGCCTCGCCGGCCGCTCCGCCCGCCTCGCGGTGCGCGGGCTGCGTGCTCGACTGCGGCTCGGCGGCCGCGCCGGTGTCGCTCACGCCGCCTCCCCGTGCCGCCGGCCGCGCCCGGTGGCGGCGGCCATCACGGTCTCCTCGTCGGCCTCGTGGCGGGGTATCTCGGCCACGAGGCGGCCTTCGTGCATCACCAGCACCCGGTCGGCCATGCCCAGGACCTCGGGCAGGTCGGAGGAGACCATCAGGACGGCGAGGCCGTCGGCGGCGAGCGTGGAGAGCAGCCGGTGCACCTCCGCCTTGGTGCCGACGTCGATGCCGCGCGTGGGCTCGTCGACGATCAGTACGGCCGGCTCGGTGGCGAGCCACTTGGCGAGCACCACCTTCTGCTGGTTGCCGCCGGACAGCACACCGACGGGGTCGGAGAGCCGGTCGTACTTCAGCCGCAGCCGCACTCCCCAGTCCGAGGCGCGGGTACGCTCCAGCGTGCGCCGCACCAGGCCGCCGCGGCCCAGCTCGCCGAGCCCGGTCAGCCCGATATTCCGCTCGATGGACGCCGCCATGACAAGCCCGCGCTGTCGCCGGTCCTCGGGTACGAGCGCGAGTCCCGCGTCCATGGCGGCGGTCGGCGAACCGGGGCGCAGCACGGTGCCGCCGGCCTCGACCTCCCCGGCGTCGGGGCGGTCGACGCCGAAGACGGCCTGGACGACCTCGCTGCGGCCCGCGCCGACGAGCCCGGCCAGTGCGACGATCTCGCCCCGCCGCACCTCGAAGGACACATCGTGGAAGACCCCCTCGCGGGTGAGGCGGCGCACCGTGAGCGCGGTCTGACCGGCGGGCACGTCCTGCTTGGGGTAGAGCTCGTCCAGCTCGCGGCCGACCATGCTGCGCACGAGGTCGTCCTCGGTCAGTCCGTCCAGCGGCTCGGAGGCGACCAGCTGCCCGTCGCGCAGGGTGGTGACCCGCTGGCACAGCTCGAAGATCTCACCGAGCCGGTGCGAGACGAACAGCACCGCTGCGCCCTCCGCGCGCAGCGTCTCGACCACGGAGAACAGCCGCTCCGTCTCGCCGCCGGTGAGCGCCGCTGTGGGCTCGTCCATGATGAGCACCCGCGCGTCGAAGGAGAGCGCCTTGGCGATCTCGACGATCTGCTGGTCGGCGATGGACAGCCCGCGTGCGGGGCGCGCCGGGTCGAGGTCCACGCCGAGGCGGCCCATCAGTCCGGCCGTGGCCTCGTGCACCGCGCGGTGGTCGATGCGGCCGAGCGCGCGGCGCGGCTGGCGGCCCATGAAGATGTTCTCGGCGATGGACAGGTCGGCGAAGAGGGTGGGCTCCTGGTAGATCACGGCGATCCCCGCGTCCCGCGCGTCGGCGGGTCCGTGGAAGACTGCGGGTCTGCCGTCGATCAGCACCGTTCCGGTGTCGGGCGGGTGCACACCGGTGAGCGTCTTGATCAGCGTGGACTTGCCGGCGCCGTTCTCGCCCGCGAGGGCGTGCGCCTCACCGGCGCGCAGCTCCAGGGACACCTCCCGCAGGGCGCGCACGGTGCCGAAGGACTTGCTCACTTCCTCCAGCGCGAGGACCGGTGGGGAGCCACCGCCCGGTGCGGGCTCGGTCATCCTGCTCCTCCCAAGGTCACACCGCTGATCGAGCATCAGAAATGAAATGTTTCAACATGGTTGACGGGAAGTTAGTCACACCCCCGAGGCCAGTCAAGAGGGCCTGTCGCAGGTGACCGGCTCGTACACGCCATACTCCGGCTCCGCCCGCCCATCAGCGCCGGACTCGCCCCGTGCGTACTGAATCGTTTTCAGGCCCACCCCGGGCATCACACATGATCAGTACACGCCACAGCCGGTACGCCGGCGCACCATTCGACAGGACCCTAAATCGTTTCACTACTGTCATTGGTCGCACCACCGGCCACCGGCCACCGGCCCCCGGTCCCCGCGGCGCGTCCGCCGCGGCCGCCCTCCTACGCTGAGCGCACCACGCGCCGTCCGTCCGCACGAACACGAGGTTCCCCG
>NZ_JAAKZZ010000583.1 GCF_011045075.1 Streptomyces boncukensis | reverse complement strand
CTTGCTCGGTCAGCTCTACCACTGCCTGCACAACCGGCAGCTCTTCGACGAGCATCACGCATTCACCTCCTTCTCAGCAGCTCCAGCCGCCGCAGCTTGACTTCTTAGGCACGTGAGATGTCTCTCACGACCAGAAGGCCGACCTGGGGCGTCAGGTCGCTCGGTTGTCTCAGTGGGCGGCGGAGGCCGGGCATCGCGTCGTGCATGTGGAGGCGGAGATCGGCTCCGGGATGAACGGCTGTCGGGCGAAGGCGAAGCGGCTGCTGGCCGATCCGGCGGTGACCATGGTCGTGGTGGAGCACAAAGACCGTCTCGGCCGGATGAACGTCGAGCTGGTTGAGGCCACGCTGGCTGCGACCGGCCGCCGCTTGGTGGTGCTGGATGACGGCGAAGTCGCAGACGACCTGGTGCGGGACATGATGGAGGTGCTGACCTCGTTCTGCGCCCGCCTGTATGGGCGCCACTCGGCGAAGAACCGCGCCAAGAAGGCGTTGGAGGCCGCCGAGTATGGCTGAGCAGCACAGGCCGCTCGGGCCATCGCCCGGCCGTTCGTGGCAGACGGGCCACCGGGTGTGTCGATCCGGGACCGGCTCAAGGGCCTCACGGCGCAGGACGAGAAGGTGTTGCGGGCCGTGGGTGCGCACATGGGACGGCTGGCCTGCGCTGATCTGGCCCGCAGGTGTCGTGACGGGCTGCGGCACTGCACGGATGCGTGGGCGGAGCGGAAGCGGGAGCTGACCGCCGCCTCGTCGTCGCGGTGGGCCGGGTCGGTCACCTCCCACACGCATGCCCAGTGGGGTCTGTCCCGCCGCGCCCAGCACCGGCACCTCGTCTCACTCGATGCGGGGATCCGCACTCTGCGGCACCGGCTGTCGCTGCCGGTCGGGGCCAAGGGCATCCGGGGGAAGCCCGGCGGCTACCGCTCCCGCTTCGAGTGGTTTACCAAGACCCGGCGTCTGGCGATCCTCGAAGAACGCTACGAGCAGGTCCGCGCCGAGCGGGAAGCCGGGAGGGTCTGTGTCGTACGCGGCGGCAGGCGTCTGCTGCACCAGCGGCACAACCTGGCCGCTGCCCACAAGACGGCCGAGCAGTGGCGTGCGGAGTGGGAGGCGGCCCGCTGGTTCCTCACCGCCGACGGCGAGTCCGGCAAACGCCACGGGAACGAGACCATCCGCGTCACCCCCGACGGTGAGATCGGCATCAAGCTGCCCGCACCGCTCGCCGGGTACGCGAACGCCCGGCATGGCCGGTACGTCCTCACAGCCCGCGTCACCTTCCCTCACCGGGGCGCCGAGTGGCGCGACCGCATCACCGGCAACCGGGCCGTGGCCTACCGCATCCATTACGACGTGGCCCGCAGGCGCTGGTACCTGGACGCCTCGTGGACGCGCAAGGACCTTCCCGTGATCCCGCTCGACGCCTTGCGGACCGAGGGCGTGATCGGCGTGGACACCAACACCGACCACCTGGCCGCCCGGCTGCTGGATGAGCACGGCAACCCGATGGGCGCCCCGCGCCGCTTCGGCTACGACCTGGCCGGCACCGCCGACCAGCGAGACGCCCAGCTCCGCCACGCGCTGACCCGCCTCCTGCACTGGGCCACAGCGTGCGGCGTGCAGGCCGTCGCAATCGAAGACCTCGACTTCACCGACTCCAAGACGAGGGAGAAGCACGGCCACAAGAAGCGGTTCAGGCAACTGGTCTCCGGCATCCCCACCTCCAAGCTGCGGGCACGCCTGCTGAGCATGTGCGCCGAGGCCGGCGTCAGCGTCATCGCCGTCGACCCGGCGTACACCTCGATGTGGGGCGCCGAGCACTGGCAGAAACCGCTGACCACCAAGCGACGCCCTGCAACACGGCACGACGCCGCAGCAGTGGCGATCGGACGACGTTCCCTCGGCCACCGGATCAGGCGACGGACGGCACCGCCCCCACACCACCAGAGCGATGGTGCGGGGCATCGGACCGCCCAGGCCCGACCCGGCACCCGAGGAAGCGAGGGAAACCGCCCCCGTGTACCCGGACCACGGACACGATCCGCTGGAGCCGGACACGGCAGGAACGCGGTGGACCAGAACACCCAGGACCGTTCGGGGTGTTCGGCTGAGCACGTGCAACTCATGCTCAGTCTCCAGGAACGGTCAGTCCCGCTTGCAGATGTGGTCGAGCAGATTGGCGGTGGCCCGCTGGACCCGTTCGTCGACATAGCCGGGCCGGTTGAGGGCCGGGGACCAGGCGAAGGTGCCGGAGGAGAAGACGAGGGCGCCGGACGGGGCGCGGTACAGCGACGTCTCCTGGTGGCGCCGGACGCCCGCGCCGTCCCGGTAGGGCGAGTGGGCGAGCAGGATGCGCGCCGAGTGGTCCGGCAGCTGGGTGCGCGGAAAGTAGCGGTCCGCCTCGCCCGCGACCAGGCCGGGCAGCTCCTCGCCCTCGCCCGCGCCCGTCGCGTCCCACAGCCAGTGGTCGGCGTTGCGCACGACCAGCGGGGAGGGCTCGGCGACCTGGCCGACGTACTGGATGCCCAGCAGCCGCTGCTCCGGCTCGCCCTGCTCGCGCCAGAGCGCCGACCGGCCGGGCCCGCGCCGTTTTCGGCAGGTGAGCAGCCGGTCGGGGGCGCCGGAGGGCAGCGCGTCCAGCTCGACCTGCCAGTACATGGTGTTGGCGGAGAGGAAGACCAGGGAGGTGCCGCCGTCCCGGGCCTTCTCGGCGGCCCGGCGCATGGGCCCGGACCAGTACTCGTCGTGGCCCGGGAAGATCAGGCCCCGGTAGCGGGCCGGGTCGACGCGGCCCGCGTGCAGATCGCGGGTGTCGGCGTAGCCGACGTCGTAGCCGTAGCGCTCGGCCCAGCGGATGAAGTCGTATGCGTGCCCGACGTGCAGCGGGAGGCCCGCGCCCGCGTACGGGCGGTCGAACGCGACGGTGGCCGCGGCGTCCTCCTCGCCGAGCAGCACGCCGTGCTCGTCCCACGCGTGGTACAGGCTGGCGCCGGTCCGGCCGTCCTCGGGAAAGAGGTTGTACGCCTGCCACGTCACATCCGGCAGGATCAGCAGCAGGTCGGCCCGGTCGCGGTCGCGCACGGTGAAGGGGATGTGCGAGCGGTGGCCGTCGGCGGTGGTCAGCACGGCGACATACGCGCCCGTGGACCAGTAGTCCGGGATCTGCAGCCGCCAGGAGAGCCACCAGTGGTGGCAGGAGACGGTGCGGTCCGCGGTGAGCGGTTCGGGCTGCTGGATGCCGGAGAGCCGGGGGCTGGTGGTGATCTTCCGGGCGCCCTCGCCGCCGTAGTACCCGATCCGGTAGACGTCCACGCTGAACGGCTGCGGGGGATTGACCGTGATCCGGAAATCGATGGACTCGCCCGGCGGGGTGCCGCCCGCGACCGAGGCGAAGCCCTTGATCTGGCAGCGCACATCGTCCGCCGTGCGCGGCCCGCTGCCGGAGGCGCGACGGGCGCGCGGGCGCTGGCCCCCGAGGAACCTGCCGCCCGGCAGGTCGCGGACGAGCGCCGGGGTGCCGGTGGTCTGGCCGGGGGCGGGGTCGAGACAGTCGATGTACCACGGCACGAGGCGGCCGTTCTCGAAGTAGTTCTCGCTGACCCGCAGCCAGGGGAGCGGCCCCTGGCCGAACGGATCCGTGACGGCGTGTGCCAGCGCGCCGGACTCCCAGCGACGGATCTGCCCGGCCTGGCCCGCATGCCCGGTCCCCACCTGTTCCATCTGTCCCCTCCCTGGCCCCCGCGCTGCTCCCTCTTGTGTGCCGGCCCGCCGGGCGGCTCGTGTGCCATGACTTCCTGACGACAGACAGCACATCACATTACGCAAGCGCGTGGTCACCGTTCGTGGCGAAAAGGTGGTTTGATCCCTCAGACGAGGCGCACCGGCTTGTCCGCACGCACACCGACGTCCGCGAGCCAGTCCCGCAGCGGCTGGGTGTCCCCGTCCTCGACGAGGGACCGCACCGGCCGCGCGAGGTCGGCTCTGCGTGCGCCGCCGACCAGCAGCGCCGGACCGTCCAGCCAGTCCAGCCCGGGGGCCGCGCCCGCCGTGTCCACGGTGGCACAGCAGACGGCGGCGGTGATGTGGTCGGTCAGCAGGTCCCGGCCGGTGCGCGGTGGCTGGAGGGGGAGCCCCATCGGGGCGGGGGGCGCGGCCCCCGGGCTGGACTGGCTGGACGGT
>NZ_JAAKZZ010000582.1 GCF_011045075.1 Streptomyces boncukensis | reverse complement strand
CGGCGGAGGCGGGGGCGGCGGGGAGGACAAGCCGCTCTTCCAGGTCGAGTTCGTCCATATGGGGCCGGGCGACAAGCCGCGCTGGGCGCGGGAGACGGGCCAGTACCGCTACGCCATGGGCGAGCGGGCGGTCGCCAGCGAGAACGGCGCCTTCCTCTCGTTCCGCTGCGCCACGGGCCTCCTGCGGGGCGATCCGCCCCGGCTGGCCGGGAACGTCCACGTGCCGCACACCGAGCGGCACACGAGGCTGGAGGACGCCGCGCGCGCCCGCGCGGCGATGGCCCTCCTGCACTCGGTGGTCAGAGCCATGGCCCAGGAGATGGGCTGCGCGAAGGAGTCGCGGGTCCCCGCGCGGCTCCCCAAGCCGGTCACCACGTCGGGTGGGCGCTGACTCCCCCGTCGACGGTCAGGTCGGTGCCGGTGATCCAGGAGGCCGCCGGGGACGCGAGGAAGACGCAGGCGTTCCCGATGTCCTCCGGACGGCCCAGCCGGGTGAGGGGCGCGGAGCGGGTCCAGCGCTCCACGCCCTCCGGCCAGTTGGCCGCGAGGCCCGGCTGGTCGATCAGACCCGGGGAGACGCTGTTGACGCGGACGCGTCGAGGGCCCAGCTCCAGCGCCGCGGCCCGTGCGTGCATGATCAGCGCCGCCTTGGACGCGTTGTAGTGCGCATGTCCGAAGGCGGGCTGGCTGCCCTCGATGGACGCGATGTGGGTGACCGCTCCCCCGCCCTCCTGCGCGCCCATGACGGTGGCCGCCGCCTGGGTGCAGACGAACGCGCTGGTGACGTTGGAGTCGTACAGCCACCGCCAGTCCTCGGCGGTCAGCTCGGCGAGCGGCTGGACGGGCTGGACGCCCGCGTTGTTGACGAGCGCGTCCAGGCGCCCGCCGCGCCAGGCCGCCGCCTCCTCGACCAGGGTGTGGCACTGCCGCTCGTCGGTCAGGTCGGCCTGTACCGCTGTCGCTTCGGCGCCCTCCCCGGCCAGGCGCTCCACCAGGGCGCGGGCCTGCTTCTCGCCGCGGTGGTAGTGCGCGACGACCGCCGCACCCGCGCGTGCGAACTGCTCGGCGATGCCGGCGCCGATGACGCCGCTGGCGCCGGTGACGAGGGCGACCTGGCCGGTCAGCGCGGGCAGGTGGGGGTCAGTCATTCCGGTCCTCTCCGTCGGACGTGCCGTGCGGCTCCGTCGTGGTGTCCCCCCGGCTCCCCGGGGGCGGTATCTCGTCCGGCATGTGCAGCGGCATGTCGGGGCGGCACAGGGCGCGGATACGGTCCGCCTCCCCCGGGTAGCCGGCGCACAGCTCCTCGGCGGTGCCCCCCTCGTAGTCGGTGGGCAGGAAGCCGGGCGCCATGGTGGTGCCGAACAGCGACCAGTTGCCGCCGGGCGCCACCCGGGCCCCCATCCAGGTGCCCGCCGGGACGACCGTCTGGAAGGACCCGTCCGCTCCGCCCATGTGCAGCACCTGGCTGCCGCCGTCCGGGGCGAGGAGCAGCAGCTCCAGCGGGTCGCCCCGGTAGAAGTGCCACACCTCGTCCGTCGGCAGGCGGTGCATGGCGGAGAAGTCGTCCGGTGCGTCGGTGAGCAGCACCATGATGGCCGTGCCGACCGGGCGGCCCGTGGCGTCCGACGGTCCGGTCCAGGTGGCGCGGAAGCGTCCGCCCTCCACGGGCAGCGGTTCGAGACCGTAGTGCAGTGCCATGTCTTCAGCTGTCGGGTTCACGCTCGCGACTGTAGGGGCAGTGTGCCCGGTCCGCGAGGAGCTGTCGGGTTCACTCGATGACAGTAGGGGCAGCGCGCTCCGTCCGCGAGGGCGCCCCCACCTCGACCGGAAGCCGGGTCAGCGCGTGCGCGCGGAACGACGTCTGCCAGGGCAGCCGGTCGGGCGGGACGGCGGGCCGCATGCCGGGAAAGCGGCGCAGCAGCGTCTCCAGGGCGACGGTGAGCTGCATCCGGGCCAGCGGTGCGCCGAGGCAGTAGTGCACGCCCTGTCCGAGTGCCAGATGGTCGCCCGCTCCGGACCGCCGGATGTCGAAACGGTGGGGCGATGCGTGGCGCAGCGGATCGCGGTTGGCGGAGGCGAGGGCGAGCAGCACCGTGTCGCCCGCGGGCACGCGCACCCCGCCGTACTCGACGGGCTCCGTGGGGAAGCGCCGGATGGCGGTGAGGTTCGGGTGCGCGTAGCGGAGCATCTCCTCCACGGCGCCGGGCAGCAGGGCGTCCGGGTCGGCGGCGAGGGCCGCGAGCTGCTCGGGGTGGCGCAGCAGGGCGAGCGTGCCCGCTCCGAGGGTGTGCTGCACGTTGTCGATGCCCGCTCCGAGCAGCAGGAACGCGAGGGAGCACAGCTCGTCCTCGGAGAGCCTGTCGTGCTCGTCGCGGGCCCGGATCAGCGCGGACAGCAGATCGTCCCCGCCGTGCCCGCGCCGCTGGGCGACCAGGCGGCGCAGATAGCCGTGCACGGCGCCGACGGCCTCGGCGACCTGCGCCGGGCTCTCGGGCGCGAGCATCATCCGTATCCACCGGGCGAAGTCGCCGCGCTCCGGCTCCGGCACGGCGAGCAGGTCGCCGATGACGGTGAGCGGCAGCGGCAGGGCGAAGTCCCGTACGAGGTCGGCGTCCTCTCCCCGCCGGCCGAGTGCGTCGGCGAGGCGGTCGGCGAGGCGGTCCACGACGGCGCGCACCCTGTCGCGCAGAGCGTCGATGCGGCGTGCCGTGAAACCGTGCGAGACGAGGCGGCGCAGCCGCAGATGGTCGTCGCGGTCGAGGTTGAGCAGGTTGGCGTCCAGTGCGGGCGGCAGGGAGAAGCCGGTGTACCCGCCTCTCGCGTGGGTCTTGTCGACGGACAGCCGGGGGTCCGCGAGCCCGGCCCGCACGTCCGCGTCCCGCATCACCAGCCAGACGGGCGAACCGTCGGGCAGTGCCACCCGGTGGACGGGCGCGTCCTCGCGGAGGGTGTCGTAGCGGGCGTGCGGTGCGGCGCGGAACGCGTCGTCGAAAGGGGCGGGGAGGGGCGGCGGCGCTGGCGATGTCATGGGCGTTCTCTCTCCGGCTCTCTCCGGCCTATCCGGCTCTCTCCGGCCTCCGGTGGGCCTGCGTGGGTGCCTCCGACTGTAGGGAGCGGAAATTCGGCGGTGCGCACGCCCCCGGGCTGCGAGGATGACGGCGGTTTCGGTGGAGGCAAGGGAAGGCAGGAGAGAGCTGTGACCGGTGCTGTCCGACTCATCCGTTCCGGTTCGCTGTCCGACGTCGCGGAGTACGCGTACGCGGCGACCGCGTCGGCCGACGCGCGGTTCATCCACCTCGCCGGCGCCTGTCCGCTGAACGACGACGGCTCCACCGCCGCCGTGGGCGACTACGCCGGGCAGGCGGCGGTGTGCGTGGCGAATCTGCGGACCGCGCTGAAGGACGCCGGGGCCGGGCTGGAGGACGTCCTCAGCACCCGGGTGCTGGTGGCGTCCGGCCGGCAGGAGGACCTGGTGGCCGCGTGGGAGGTCGTACGGGACGCGTTCGGGGCGCACGACGTGCCGAGCACGCTGATGGGTGTCACGGTGCTCGGGTACGACGACCAGCTGGTGGAGGTCGAGGCCGTGGCCGCCGTGGCCGGGTGATCCCCAGGGGATTCCGCGGGACTCCGTGGGGATTCCGCCGGGACTCCGCCGGGACGCGGAAGCTCCGAGAAAAAATCCCGGGGAATCCCCGCCGCGGCGATGAGTTCCGGTGAGACCACCGGTCTATCTCTTCGACGGCACCGGCAGAGACCGCGCCGGCCCCCGAGAACGAGAAAGGCGAGACCATGCCCAAGATGATTTTCGTCAACCTGCCGGTGAAGGATCTGGACCGCGCCAAGGACTTCTTCACCAAGCTGGGCTATGAGATCAACCCGCAGTTCACAGACCAGAACGCCGCCTGCGTGGTGATCGCGGACGGCAGCATCTACACCATGCTCCTCGTCGAGCCCTTCTTCCAGGGGTTCTCCAAGCGCGACCTCCCGGACTACAGCACGACCACCGGCTCGATCATCGCGCTGAGCGCGGACAGCCGGGAGGAAGTCGACGCGTATGTGGAGCGCGCGCTGGCCAACGGCGCCACGGAGGGGCACTCCAACATCGACGAGGGCCCGATGTACGGCCGCAGCTTCCACGACCTGGACGGCCACCTGTGGGAGTACACGTGGATGGACCCCGCGGCCATCGAAGGC
>NZ_JAAKZZ010000581.1 GCF_011045075.1 Streptomyces boncukensis | reverse complement strand
GGCGCGGACGGCGACGCGGGCGCGGGCGGCGACGGGCCGGGGGCGCTGCGGCGGGAGCTGGCCGGTCTCGCCGAGAGCGAGCGGTTCGGCACCCTGCTGGCGCTGGTGCGTACCCATGTGGCCGCTGTGCTGCGCTACCGCTCGGCGGAGGAGGTGGGCCCGGACCGCCCGTTCAAGGAGCTGGGCTTCGACTCCATCGCCGCGGTCGAGCTGAGGAACCGGCTGCGCGCCGCCACGGGGGTGCGGCTGCCCGCGACGGCGGCCTTCGACCACCCCACGCCGAGCCTGCTGACCCGCTTCGTGCTGTCCGAGGTGCTGCCCGGGGAGTCCGCGGCGGAGCATCCGGCGGCCGCGCGCCTCGACGAGCTGGACGCGGCGCTCGCCGTGCTGCCGGCGGAGGATCCGCGGCGCACCGGCCTGCTCAGCCGGCTGCGGGCCCTGCTGTGGAAGCACGAGTCCGCGCCGGAGGAGGAGCAGCCGGCGCACGGGCCCGCCGAAGGCGACCTGACCGCCGCCACCGCCGACGAGATGTTCGCCCTGATCGACCGGGAGCTCGGCGCATGAGGTGACCCCGTATCAGGCCGGATCCGGCCACCCGCTTTAGGCCGGATCAAGACGGCCGTTAACGGCGCTGCGCAGACTGGCGGCTGGTGAGCCGACGGACGGGGCCGGTGCGCCGTGCGGGGACCTTCCGGCGCGCCGGGAGAGGAGGCCAGGTCATGAGCAAGCCGCCGCCGCAGTGTCCAGCCGCCGGGCTGGCGCCTCAGTCGCTGGAGGAGCGGATCAGACGCTGGGGCATGCACCAGCCCTGGCTGCAGGAGGACCTGGTCGCCCACTGGAGACAGCTGCGGGACCACGCGCCGATCGTCCGCTCCGAGGAAGGCGGCGGATACTGGATCCTGACCCGCTACGCGGACATCGAGTGGGCGGCGAAGAACCCCGGCCTCTTCTCCAGCGCCGAGGCAGTGCCCTCCGGCAACGTCTTCCCGGCGAAGCTGATCCCGATCCAGTACGACGGCGAGGAGCACCGCGCCTGGCGCCAGACGCTCGCGGACCTGTTCAACCCCGGTGTGGCCAAGCACTTCACCCCGCAGATCCGCCAGGCCGCGAACGACACGATCGACTCCATCGCCGAGAAGGGCCGCTGCGAGTTCGTCTCCGAGTTCGCCGCCGTCCTGGCCGCGGAGTCCTTCCTGGTGGTCTTCGGGATCGGGCGCGAGCATCTGCGGGCGCTGCAGGAGCACAAGTCCTGGCTGAACCAGGAGGGCCGGACCAGGGTCCGCTTCGGCGTGGACATCCGGCCGGCCAACCAGCGGATGTGGGACTTCTTCGGCGAGGCCGTCGACCGGCGGCGCGCCGAGGGCGCGCGGGGCGGCCGGGACGTCATCAGCACGCTGTTCCGCTCCTCCTACCAGGGCCGGGAGCTCACCCGCGAAGAGATCGTCAACATCCTCTTCGTCTCGATGCTGGCGAGCCTGGACACCACCACCTCGGCGCTCGGGCTGATCTACCTCCATCTCGCCGAGCACCCCGAGGTCCAGGAGATGATCCCGGCAGCGCCCGAGAAGGTGCCCGCGATCACCGAGGAGCTGCTGCGGCACGCCGCGGTCTCCTCGACGGGACGGCTGGTCACCCGCGATGTCGAACGGCACGGGGTGACGATGCGCGCCGGGGACCGGATTCTGCTCTCCTGGGGGCTGTCCGGCACCGACCCGGACGCCTTCGAACGCCCCGACGAGGTGGACTTCGAACGCTCGCAGCTGCGCCAGCTGGCCTTCGGCGCCGGACCGCACCGCTGCCTGGGGATGCATATCGCCCGCCGCCTCATCAGGATCGCGCTGGAGGAGTGGCACCGGCGGATCCCCCGGTACGCGCCGGCACCCGGCACCGCGCCCGTCCACCACTACTCGCCCGCGCGCGGACTGGCCAGCCTCGATCTGGTCGCCGTCCCTCCGCCGGCCGGCACGGGGGAGGGAGCACGGTGGTGAGGGTCAGGGTCGACGCCGGGCGGTGCATGGGCCACGCGATGTGCGAAAGCCTCGCCGGGGAGGTCTACGAGGTCACCGACGACGGCTTCAACGAGATGGGGGAGTTCGAGGTCCCCGAGGAGCTGCGCGCGGTCGCCGTCCGGGGCGCCTCGGCCTGCCCGGAAGGGGCCATCGCGCTGACCGGGGAGGGCACGGACCGCTGAGCGGAGCCGTACCCGTCGGGGGCGCTTGCCCCGGCCCGGCCGGCTCCGCCGGGCACCCCCCTCAGCCCTCAGCCGACCGGTCGTTCAGCCAGGACGGTGTGCGCCAGCCGCAGCAGGTCCTCGGCGACCGGCCCCGGCTGCTGGGCGTGCAGATCGTGGTCGGCGTCCGGGTACGCGCGGACGGTGGCGCGGGGCAGCGAGGCCGCCGCCGTCTCCAGGGCGACGCGGATGCGCTTGACCAGCGTCGCGATGTCCTGCGGCCACCGCGGGTTGGTGACGGGGACGGCGGGGATCAGCAGCGTGGGCACGGTGACCGCCGGGTACCACGGGCTCGGCGGGTCGTCCCACATGCTCTGCATGATCGACGTCCGGTGCTCGGGCGGCAGCACCTGGGCGAGCGAACCCTCCGGAGTGACCCGGAGGGACGCCAGCGACGCGTCGATCGCCCGGCCGGACCAGTCGGGGTGCGCGGAGCGCAGATAGTCGCGCATGCCCCCGAGCGTGGCACCGTGCAGATCGGGATGGGTCAGCGCCATCACGGAGACGAACGCCTCCCAGGAGCCGTAGATCCGGGCGGGTTCGTACCAGCCGCCCTCGACCAGGGCCAGCCCGGAGACCAGATGCGGGTGCTGGGCGGCGAGCCGCAGCGCGAGATGGGCGCCCCAGGAGTGGCCCGCGACCACCGCGCCCCGCAGCCCCAGCGCGCCGGCCAGCGCCGCCAGGTCCGCGGTGGCGGTGTCGTTGTCGTAGCCGTCCTGGGACGCCGGGGACTCGCCGTGGCCGCGCAGGTCGGCCGCGTACACCGGGTGGCCCGCTGCCGCCAGCCGTTCGGCGGCCTCGTCCCACAGCCGGGCGTTGGAGGCCAGGCCGTGCACGAGCAGGAACGCGGGCGGCCGCCGTCCCGGACGGTGCCGCACATGCAGGGCCACGTCGTCGCCCAGGGGAACGGGGAAACCCATACCGCGGCGTTACTTCCGGCGGCAGTCGTAGTCGTGGACCCATGCCTGCCCGTCCTTGAGCGACACGGTGGACCGGACCTTGAAGTGGTGCTTGCCGACGACGGTGTAGTCGTCGACGAGGTCCATGTGGGCGCCCTCGGCGTCCCCGGCGGGGTCGGGCTTCGCCACCTGGACGAGGGGGCCCTTGAACTTCAGGTGCCCGTCCTGCCAGCCGGGGGAGGTGGTGGTGCTGCTGGTGCCCCAGTCGTCGTGGTACTGGCCGATGTAGTTCTTGTCGACGGGGTTCCAGCCCCAGACGGTCCTGCCGTGCAGATCGCCGCTCGCCGTCTTCGCGTCGATGGTGACGTAGTGGCCGTCCATGGACCGCTGGGTCTTCACATACATCACCGTGCGGGGCGTTCCCGGCTCCGGATTGTCGATGCACCTCCAGGAGCCGATGAGCGGGGCCAGCTTCCGCATCTGCGGCGGAGCGGGCAGCGTGGACCGGGGGCCCGCGGCGGGCTCGGCGCTCCGCGCTCCGCTCGCACCGGCGGCACGGGCGCTGCCGGCCGCCTTGCTGTCGTCGGCGCCGCCGCCGGCGTCCGGGGCGCTGCTCGCGGGCGCCGCACTGACGAGGAAGGCGGGCACCACGAGGGCGAGGGCCGCGCCGAAGGCGCGGAGCGGTGTGCGAGATGTCATGCTCAACTCCCGTGGGAAGGGCGGGAACGGGTCAGGGAATCACTGGCCGTCGTGTGGCTTGGCCGCGGACGCGATCACATAGCCCCTGGACGCCGCGCGCAGCTCGGTGAGCCGGAGATGCCAGCGGATGGCGCTCTTGTGCTTGAACGCCCGGAAGCGCGGATCCAGCAGGAGCTCGGCGCAGCGGTTGCGTACGAACTCCGCGTTCGCTTCGAGCACCTCGGCGGTGACGTCCCGGACCTCGACGCCGGTGAAGCCGGCCCGCTTGAGGCGCTCGGCGTAGACACGGCGCGGGTACCAGTTGGCCTGCGGGATGATCCGCTTGCGCCGCCACTCGTCGAGGCGCGCGGTGAGGCTCTGCCTGCCGGG
>NZ_JAAKZZ010000580.1 GCF_011045075.1 Streptomyces boncukensis | reverse complement strand
GCCCCACGCCGCGTCCCACCCGCGGTCGGCCGGGAAGTCCGACATCCCGTCCCCGCCGGCCACCACCAGATCCCACAACCCCGCGGGCGAGACCACATCGCCCGGCAGCCGGCACGACATTCCCACAATCGCGATCGGCTCGCGTTCAGCCGACTCGATGTGCCGGAGCCGCTGTTTGGTGTTGTGCAGGTCGGCCGTGACTCGCTTGAGGTAGTCGCGCAGTTTCAGCTCGTCTGACATCGTGGCCTCGCTGTGAGTCGTGGTCGGTTCAGGGCGCCGATTACTCATCGCCGAGTTCCCTGTCGATGAACGCGAACATCTCTTCGTTCGTCGCCTCGTCGAGCGTGTCGATGACCGACGACCCGGCGACACGCGGCGTGCCGTCGTCGCCGTACTTGGACACCATGGACTCCAGGCGCCGGACGAGCTTCGTGAGAGTCGTCGCGTCGGCGGTCCGCGCGAGACCGGATTCGATCTCCTGGAGCTTGTCGAAGAGCAGGGCCGCCGCGGCCATCTCCTGCTGGGGAAGCAGTTCGGCGGCGAGGAACTCGACGAGCTTCTCCGAGGTCGGGTGGTCGAACACCAGCGTCGCGGGTAGTCGGAGCCCGGTGGCGGCGTTGATCCGGTTGCGGAGCTCCACCGCGGTCAGCGAGTCGAAGCCCAGGTCCTTGAATGCCTGGCGCTCGCCGATTGCGTCCGCAGAAGCGTGCCCGAGGACGTGGGCGACCTCGGTGAGGACGGTGTGCTGCAGCAGCCGGCTCTGGTCGGCGGGCGACAGACCGGCCAGTTGCTTCGGCAACTGCGGATCGCGTCCGGCGGTCCCGTCCGCCGCCCGCCGCACGGCGGCCGGTACGAGGCCGCGCAGCAGGGCCGGCACGGGGGCGGTGCCGTTCCATGAGCGCAGGGCGTGCACATCGAGCAGCATCGCCACCACGGCGGCCTGCTCGACGCCCAGCGCGGCGTCGAACAGGGCCAGGCCCTGCTCGTTGGACAACCCCGGGCCGAATCTGGCACCGCGGTCGCGCAGGTGGCCGGTCATGGTGCTGGCCTGCTCCCACATCCCCCAGCCCAGCGACACCCCCGGCAGCCCTTCCGCGCGGCGCCGGGCGGCCAGGCCGTCCAGGAAGGCGTTCGCCGCCGCGTAGTTGGCCTGTCCCGGGGTGCCGAACGTCGCCGAGGCGGAGGAGTAGAGCACGAACAGGTCCAGGTCCGCGCCGCGGGTCAGTTCGTCCAGGTTCGCCGCGGCGGTGGCTTTCGCCCGCAGCACGGTGTTGAGGCGTTCCTGGGTCAAGGCGGTGAACACCCCGTCGTCCAGGACTCCGGCGGCGTGCACCACGCCGGTCAGCGGTGCCTGCTGGGGGATGTCCGCGAGGAGAGCGGCCAGGGCGTCGCGGTCGGCGGCGTCGCAGGCCACGATCCGCACATCGGCGGCGCCCAGCGCGGTGAGTTCGGCGGCCAGGTCCGCGGCGCCGGGTGCGTCCGGGCCCTGCCGGGAGAGCAGCAGCAGCTGCCGGATGCCGTGCCCGGCCACCAGATGCCGGGCCAGCAGACCACCCAGGGTTCCGGTACCGCCGGTGATGAGCACCGTGCCGTCCCGATCCACCGGCACGGACTGCGTCGCGCTTGCGATCCGCGCCAGCCGGGGCACCAGGACCTGCCCGTCCCGGATGGCCACCTGCGGCTCGTCCTCGTCGGCCAGCAGCCGCAGATCCACCTCTTCGTCCGCCGCGGTGGTGGGGTCGGTGTCCACCAGGACGATCCGGTCGGGATGCTCGGACTGCGCCGAGCGCACCAGCCCCCACACCGCCGCACCCACCGGGTCCACGCGGTCGCCAGGGACTGCGGGCACGGCACCGCGCGTCACTACTGCCAGGCGTGCGGCGGGGGAGTCCTCTGCCTCCAGCCACTCCTGTGTGCGGCGCAGCACGTCGCCGACGGTCTGCTGTGCCGGTCCGTCTGCTACGGGGAGTACCGTCCACGCGGGGCTGTCTTCTTGGCCGGCGGCAGCGGGCGGGGTGGGGATCCAGTCGATCGCCAAGAGCGCGTCGCTGTGTGCGGCGGCGACGGGTAGCTGTTCACGGGAGAGCAGAGAGCGGATGATCGCGACTGGTGCGCCGGTGCCGTCGGCTGCCTTGATGCACACGCTGTCGCCGTTGGGGGTGATGGCCACTCTGAGGACTGTCGCTCCGATCGCGAACAGCTCCACCCCCGACCATACGAACGGCAGCCGCGGGCCGGGGGCTTCGGTGTCGTCGCTGAGGAGGCCGGAGGGGTGCAGCGCCGCGTCGAGCAGTGCGGGGTGGATGCCGAACCCGTCGACCTGGCCGGTGCCGGGTTCCGGCAGCACCACCTCGGCATACAGGGCCGACTGGTCCCGCCACATTCCCTGCACACCCTGGAACATCGGGCCGTACGTGAGCCCGGCCTCGGCCAGATCGTCATAGAAGCCGTCGATCTTGACGGGTGTGGCGCCCTTCGGGGGCCACACCTGGAGATCGAACCCGGGCGCTGTGGCGCCCGGTGGAGCCAGAGCACCTGAGGCATGCAGCGTCCATGCCTCCGTACCCTCGGCGCGGGCATGCACCTGCACGGGCCGGTCATGCGAGGCGTCCTGGGCTGCCACCCGGATCTGGATGTGGGTGCCGCCTGTGGCTGGCAGGACCAGCGGTGTGTGCAGGACCAGTTCGCGGATCAGGGTGCAGTCCACCTCCCGGCCGGCCCGTACCACCATGTCGACCAGCGCGGCGCCGGGCACCACGATGCGGTCCAGTACGACGTGGTCGGCCAGCCATGGCTGTGTGCTCACCGAGAGCCGGCCGGTGAGTACCACCCCGTCACCGTCCGCCAGCGCCACTGCTGTCCCCAGCAGAGCGTGCCCGGCCTGCGTGAGACCGACGGCACCCAGATCCCCCACGGCCATCGTCGGTTCCGGCCAGTACCGCTGGCGGTGGAAGGCGTAGGTGGGGAGGGGGATTGTGCGGCCGCCCCAGTCGGTGAACACCTTCGTCCAGTCGATGCGGGTGCCGGTGGTCCACAGGCGGCTGAGGGCGGTCAGGGCGGTGTCGGTCTCGTCGCGGTCCTTGCGGAGCATCGGCGTGAACACGGCATCGGGGGCGGTGTCCTGGGCCATGCCGGACAGCACACCGTCCGGGCCCAGCTCCAGATACCGGTTGACTCCGAGCCCGGCTGTGGCCGTGATGCCGTCGGCGAAGCGGACGGGCTGGCGGACCTGGTTCAGCCAGTAGTCGGGCTGCTGCATGGCGCCGGGCTCGGCGACCTCACCCGTCAGGTTCGATACGACCGGGATCCGTGCGGGGTGGAAGGTCAGCCTGTCCAGGACGGTCGCGAACTCCTCCAGCATCGGTTCCATCAGGGCTGAGTGGAAGGCGTGCGAGACCGCCAGGATGTTCACCCGTCGGCCGTGGGCGGTGCACTCGGCCGCGTAGCGCTCGATGGACTCCAGGTCGCCGGAGAGTACGAGGGAGTGGGGACCGTTGACGGCGGCGACATCCAGCCCGGAGTCGGCGACGTCCGCCTCGGTGGCCTGCACCGCCAGCATCCCGCCGCCAGCCGGAAGCCCCTGCATCAGCCGACCACGCTCCGCGACCAGCGTGCACGCGTCGTCCAGATCGAGAATCCCCGACACATGCGCGGCGGTGATCTCACCCAACGAATGACCCAGCAGCACGTCCGGCACCACGCCCCAGGACTCGGCGAGGCGGTAGAGGGCGACTTCGAGGGCGAACAGGCCCGCCTGCGCCCACAGCGTGCCCTCCAGCCCGGTGCCGTCGGCCAGCACCGCGCGCAGCGGGCGCTCCAGGCGGACATCCAGCCGGGCGCAGACCGCGTCGAAGGCTTCGGCGAAGACGGGGAACTGCTCGCAGAGGTCCAGGCCCATCCCGACACGTTGTGAGCCCTGGCCGGTGAACAGGAACGCCAGGCGGCCCTCGCCGGCTATGCCCGAGGCGAGCGTTGTGTCCCCGGTCAGGACTGCGCGGTGTTCCAGGGCGGCGCGTGTGGTGGCCAGCGACCAGCCGACATCCACCACATCCAGCTCCGGCCGCTCGGCGACGAAGGCGCGGAGCTGCTTGATCTGTTCCTGCAGGGCGGGCTCGGACTGCGCCGAGACCACCCAGGGCACCAGCCCCGGCCGCACCGTACGTGCCGGTGCCGCCTCATCGACGGGTTCCGGTGCCTGCTCCAGGATGA
>NZ_JAAKZZ010000057.1 GCF_011045075.1 Streptomyces boncukensis | reverse complement strand
TGTATAAGAGACAGCCCCGTCACCCTGCTGTCCCTGGCGCACGCCTGCGTCGACGTCTACCAGGGCGCGGTGGCGGCGCTGGTGCCGTACTTCGTCGCCGAACGCGCCTACACCTACGCGGCGGCCTCCGGCCTCATACTGGCCGCTTCCCTGCTGTCGTCGGTGGCGCAGCCGCTCTTCGGGCTGCTGACCGACCGGTGGCCGCTGCCGTGGCTGCTGCCGGTGAGCACCCTGGCGGGCGGTGCCGGGGTGGCGCTCAGCGGAGTCACCGGCTCCTATCCGCTGACGCTGGCCGTCGTCGCCGCCTCCGGCGTCGGGGTGGCGGCCTTCCATCCGGAGGCAGCGCGGGCCGCACGGGCCGCGAGCGGGGGCAGCCACACCGCGATGAGCTGGTTCTCGCTCGGCGGCAACCTCGGCTTCGCCACGGCTCCGCTGCTGGCGTCCGCCGTCATCGCCACGGGCGGGCTGCGGGCCACCCCGCTGCTGGCCGTCCCGGCGGTGGCGGGCGCGGCCCTGTGCGCGGCGGCGGTGCGTGCCCTCGGCCGCGCCGCGGCCCCGGCCGCCGCCGGGGAGCGGCGGCAGCCGGGCGAGGACGACTGGCGGTCGTTCCTGCGGATGTCGGGCGCGGTGGTCTGCCGTTCGGTGGTCTTCGTCGGGCTGAGCGCGTTCATCTCGCTGTACGCGCGGCAGCGCACCGGGGGCGGGGAGGCCGCGGGCACCGCGGCGCTGTTCGTGCTGTATCTGGGCGGCGCCGTCGGCACCCTGGCCGGGGGGCGGCTCGCGGCACGCTGCGGCCGGGTGACGGTGATCCGCTGGTCGTACGCGCTGACGGTGCCCGCCGTGGCGGGCACCGTCCTGGTACCGGGGCCGGCGCTGTATGTCTGCGTCGCGCTGACCTCGGCGGGGCTGTACGTCCCGTTCTCGCTGCACATCACGCTGGGGCAGGACTATCTGCCGCGGCGGGTGGGGACGGCGAGCGGGGTGACGCTGGGGCTGGCCGTCAGCGCCGGCGGGCTGGCCAGCCCGCTGCTCGGGGCCCTCGCGGACGCGGCGTCGCTGCGGGCCGCGCTGGCCCCGCTGATCGTCCTCCCGGCGGTGGGCTGGCTGCTGATGCGCTCCCTGCGGGAGCCCCCTCCCGGCGGCGGCCGCCGGTCAGCGGCCGCGGAGCGCCCGGTAGCGCTCGACGAGCGCGCTGGTTGACGCGTCCAGCCCGGACACGTCGGCGCCGTCGGTCAGCGCGGGCTCGATCTGCTTGGCCAGCACCTTGCCGAGTTCGACGCCCCACTGGTCGAAGGAGTCGATGTCCCACACGGCGCCCTGGACGAAGACCTTGTGCTCGTACAGCGCGACCAGCTGGCCCAGCACCGAGGGCGTGAGCTCCTCGGCCAGGATGGTGGTCGTCGGGCGGTTGCCGGGGAAGGTGCGGTGCGGCACCTGCTCCTCCGGTACGCCCTCCGCGCGCACCTCCTCCGCCGTCCTGCCGAAGGCCAGCGCCTGGCCCTGGGCGAAGAGGTTGGCCATCAGCAGGTCGTGCTGCCCGCGCAGCGCGCCCAGCTCGGCCACCGGCTCGGCGAAGCCGATCAGGTCGGCGGGGATCATCCTGGTGCCCTGGTGCAGCAGCTGGTAGTACGCGTGCTGGCCGTTGGTGCCCGGCGTGCCCCAGACGACCGGGCCCGTCTGCCAGGCCACCGGGTGGCCCGCGCGGTCCGTCGACTTGCCGTTGGACTCCATGTCCAGCTGCTGCAGATAGGCGGTGAACCGGGAGAAGTAGTGGCTGTAGGGCAGCACGGCGTGCGACTGCGCCCCGTGGAAGCCGCCGTACCACACGCCCAGCAGCCCCAGCAGCAGCGGCGCGTTGGCCTCCGCTGGGGCGGTGCGGAAGTGCTCGTCGACGAGGTGGAAGCCCGCCAGCATCTCGCCGAACCGCTCCGGGCCGATGGCCGCCATCAGGGACAGCCCGATGGCCGAGTCGTACGAGTAGCGCCCGCCGACCCAGTCCCAGAACGCGAACATGTTGTCGGTGTCGATGCCGAACTCGGCGACCTTCGCGGCGTTGGTGGAGACCGCGACGAAGTGCCGGGCCACCGCCGACTCGTCCGCGCCCAGCCCGTCCAGCAGCCAGCTCCTGGCCGCCTTCGCGTTGGTGATGGTCTCGATGGTGGTGAAGGTCTTGGAGGCGACGATGAACAGCGTCTCGGCGGGGTCGAGATCGCGCACGGCCTCGTGCAGATCGGCACCGTCCACATTGGAGACGAAGCGGAACTGCATGTCCCGCCGGGTGTACGGGCGGAGCGCCTCGTACGCCATCGCCGGGCCGAGGTCGGAGCCGCCGATGCCGATGTTCACCACGGTACGGATGCGCTTGCCGGTGTGGCCCGTCCAGTGCCCCTCGCGCACCTTGTCCGCGAAGACGGCCATCTTGCGCAGCACCGCATGCACCTTCGGGACGACGTTCTCGCCGTCGACCGAGACGGTGGCGGACTCGGGGGTGCGCAGCGCGGTGTGCAGCACGGCGCGGTGCTCGGTGACGTTGATCTTCTCGCCGCGGAACATCGCGTCCCGCAGCCGGGTGACCCCGGTGGCCCGGGCCAGCTCGCGCAGCAGCCGCAGGGTCTCGTCCGTGACCAGGTGCTTGGAGTAGTCGAGGTAGAGGTCGCCGACCCGCAGGGCGTAGCGTCGGCCGCGGTCCGGATCCTCGGCGAAGAGGGTGCGCAGATGGGTGTCCCCGAGCTCCTCGCGGTGCTTGGCCAGCGCCTGCCATTCGGGCATCTGATCGAGTCGGGTGCGGCCTTCTGCGTTCATCAGCGATTCAGCCCATTCTTCTCGTAGCGACCCCGCCGATCCCACCCTAAGAGATCAGCGTGTCGGCCGCTCACCCGGGCCGCACCGGCTCAGCAGGCGCCCCGGCTCAGATCTCACCCCGGAGTTTGGCGAGGGCCTCGGCGAGGATCGCCTCCCCGTCCGCGTCGCTGCGCCGCTCCCGGACGTAGGCGAGGTGCGTCTTGTACGGCTCCGTACGCGGCGGGTCCGGGGGGTTCTCCCGGTCCGTTCCTGCGGGGAAGCCACAGCGGGGGCAGTCCCAGGTCTCCGGGATCTGCGCGTCGCTGGCGAAGCTGGGCTGGGTCTCATGCCCGTTGGAGCACCAGAAGGAGATGCGGAGGCGCGGCGCGGACTCGCCCCGCTCAGCCTCCCCCATCGGCCCCGCTCCGACCCGGCTTCCCCGGATCGCGTTGCCACTTGCCACGGTCGTAACTCCCTGCCTCACGGTGCCGCGGAGGGTCTCAGGACCGCTCCGCTGCGGGCGCCCTAGTGTACGTAGGGCCCAACGCGCGTCCAGTAACCGGAGTTACTGCGTCGGCTCCGGGACGCGAGCCTCATGATAGGCAGGGAAGGCGACGCGCTGTCAGCTCTCCCGCACTCCTCGGAGCGTCAGTTGTCGAACTTCATCAGCAGACCGAGTACGACAATCACGGCGAACCAGCCCAGACCGACCACCACAGTGATCCGGTCGAGGTTGCGCTCGGCGACCGAGGAGCCACCGACCGACGACTGCATACCGCCGCCGAACATGTCGGAGAGGCCGCCGCCCTTCCCCTTGTGCATCAGCACGAGCAGCAGCAGCAACCCGCTGAAGACGATGAGGGCGATTGAGAACCCCAAGACCACGGCTGGACCAACTCTCTCGGACTCTACGGATCACGGATGGCTACGGGGCCGGGCCGGGCCCGGCCCCGCAAGCGTACGACGGGTGACGAGGTGCCGTCACACCTTACTGATCGCGGAAGCGGACGATCCTGACGAACTCGTCCGCGTCCAGCGAGGCACCGCCGACCAGCGCACCGTCGATGTCCGGCTGCGCCATGATCTTCGCGACGTTGCCGGCCTTGACGGAGCCGCCGTACTGAATGCGCACCGCCTCGGCGGTCTCCTCGCCGTACAGCTCCCGGAGCCTGCCGCGGATCGCGCCGCAGACCTCCTGAGCGTCCTCCTCGCCGCAGACCTTGCCGGTGCCGATCGCCCACACCGGCTCGTACGCGATGACGAGGGTGACGGCGTCCTTCTGCGGGACGTCCCGGAGCGCGCCGTCGACCTGGGCCAGGGTGTGCGCGACGTGGTTGCCCGCCTCGCGCACCTCCAGCTCCTCGCCGACGCACAGGATCGGGGTCAGGCCGTGCTGGAAGGCGGCCTTCACCTTCGCGTTGACCAGCGGCTCGTCCTCGCCGTGGTACTGGCGGCGCTCCGAGTGGCCGATGGCGACATAGCTGCAGTGCAGCTTGGCCAGCATCGATCCGGAGATCTCGCCGGTGTACGCGCCGGGCTCGTGCGCCGAGATGTCCTGGGCGCCGTACCGGATCTTCAGCTTGTCGCCGTCGACCAGGGTCTGCACCGAGCGCAGATCGGTGAACGGGGGAAGGACGGCGACCTCGACGCCCTCGTAGTCCTTCTCCGTCAGCGCGAAGGCGAGCTTCTGGACATGGGCGATGGCCTCAAGGTGGTTGAGGTTCATCTTCCAGTTGCCCGCCATCAGCGGAGTGCGGGTGGTCATGGGGGTCAGTCCTCCAGTGCGGAGAGGCCGGGGAGGGTCTTGCCCTCAAGGTATTCGAGGCTGGCGCCGCCACCGGTGGAGATGTGGCCGAACGCCGCCTCGTCGAAGCCGAGCTGCCGCACGGCCGCCGCGCTGTCGCCGCCGCCGACGACGGTGAAGGCGGGGCTGTCCAGCAGCGCCTGGGCCACGGCCCGGGTGCCCTCGGCGTAGTCCGGGTGCTCGAAGACGCCCATCGGGCCGTTCCAGAAGACGGTGGCGGTGTCGGCCAGCTTCGCCGCGTACAGCTTGCGGCTCTCGGGTCCGATGTCCAGACCCTCCAGCTCGGCCGGGATCGCGTCGGCCCGGACGGTGACCGGGTGCGTCGGGGCCTTGGACTTCAGGTCCGGGAAGCCGTCGGCCGCCACCACATCGACCGGCAGCACGAACTCCACGCCGAGCTCCCCGGCGCGCTCCAGGTAGCCCTGGACGGCGGGGAGCTGGTCCTCCTGGAGCAGCGACTTGCCCACGTCGTGGCCCTGCGCCTGGAGGAAGGTGTACGCCATGCCGCCGCCGATCAGGATGCGGTCGGCCTTGGTCAGCAGGTGGTCGATGACCCCCAGCTTGTCTGAGACCTTGGCGCCGCCGAGCACGACGGCGTAGGGCCGCCGGACGTCCTCGGTGAGCTTGCGCAACACGCCGACCTCGGTGGCGATCAGGTAGCCCGCGGCGTGCGGCAGCCGGGCCGGGAGGTCGTAGACCGACGCGTGCTTGCGGTGCACGGCGCCGAAGCCGTCGCCGACGTACGCCTCGGCAAGGGCCGCGAGCTGGTCGGCGAACGCGCCGCGCTCGGCGTCGTCCTTGCTGGTCTCGCCCGGGTTGAAGCGGAGGTTCTCCAGCAGCGTGACCCCGCCGTCGGCCATGGCGCCGACGGTGGCCTTCGCGCTGTCCCCGACGGTGTCCGCCGCAAACGCGACATCGCCCCGCACAGAGGTGCCGAGGAGTTCACCGAGCCGCTTCGCGACGGGCGCGAGCGAGTACTGCGGGTCGGGCGCGCCCTTGGGGCGGCCCAGGTGCGAGGCGACGACCACCCGCGCGCCGTGCTCGGCGAGCTTGGTGATCGTGGGGACGGCGGCCCGGATCCGGCCGTCGTCGGTGATGCGCTCGCCGTCGAGCGGGACGTTGAGGTCGGCCCGGACGAACACCCGCCGGCCCGCCACGCCCTCGCCGACGAGATCGTCGATCGTCTTCATGTTGGCTCCTGCCGTCATGCCTGTTCTGCATGGGGCAGGGCCCGTGCGCCGTGCACGAGCCCTGCCCTCGGTGTCGTGCCGCCGGCGCTCAGAGGCGGGAGCCGATGTAGGTGGTGAGGTCGACCAGGCGGTTGGAGTAGCCCCACTCGTTGTCGTACCAGCCGACGACCTTGACCTGCTTGCCCTGGGCCATCGTCAGCGCCGAGTCGAAGGTGCACGAGGGCGGGGTGCCGGCGATGTCCGAGGAGACGATCGGGTCGGCGGTGTACTCCAGGTAGCCCTTCAGCCCGCCCTCGGCGGCCTTCTGGAAGGCGGCGTTCACCTCGTCGGCCGTGACCTCGCGGCCCAGCTCGACGACGAGGTCGGTGACGGAGCCGGTGGGCACCGGGACGCGCATGGCGATGCCGTCCAGCTTGCCCTTGAGCTGCGGGAGGACCAGCGCGGTGGCCTTGGCGGCGCCCGTCGAGGTCGGGATGATGTTCTCGGCGGCGGCGCGGGCGCGGCGCAGGTCCTTGTGCGGGAAGTCCAGGATGCGCTGGTCGTTGGTGTACGCGTGGACGGTCGTCATCAGGCCCTTGGTGATACCGAAGTTCTCGTCCAGGACCTTGGCCATCGGCGCCACGCAGTTGGTGGTGCAGGAGGCGTTGGAGACGATGTGGTGGTTCGCCGGGTCGTACTCGCCCTCGTTGACGCCCATGACGATCGTCTGGTCCTCGTCCTTGGCCGGAGCCGAGATGATGACCTTCTTGGCGCCCGCCGTGATGTGCTTCTCGGCGTCCGCGCGCTTGGTGAAGATGCCGGTGGACTCCACCACGACGTCGACGCCCAGCTCGCCCCACGGGATCTGGGCGGGGTCGCGCTCGGAGAGCACCTTGATGGTGTGGCCACCGACCGTGATGGTGTCCTCGGTGTGGGTGACCTCCTGCTGCAGGCGGCCCAGCAGGGTGTCGTACTTCAGCAGATGGGCGGTGGTCGCGGTGTCACCCAGGTCATTAACCGCCACGATCTCGATGTCCGCACCCTGCTCCAGCAGAGCGCGGAAGTAGTTACGACCGATACGGCCGAAGCCGTTGATGCCTACGCGGATCGTCACGAAACCGATCTCCTCGCTAGGGGCGCCGGTGAGGACACCGGCGAATGCTGTTTGGGATGTCCCCGACCGCGTCCGACCCTACCTCTCCATCGGGGTGGGTCTCACATCGGCCAGGTGGGCCGGAGGGAGGGCCGAGCGGCCCCGTACGGACCGCTCAGCCGACCATTTCCTCCGTCAGAGTGGTCTCGGTTCCCGGGATGCCGAGGTCCTGCGCCCGCTTGTCCGCCATGGCCAGCAGCCGCCGGATCCGGCCCGCCACCGCGTCCTTGGTCAGCGGCGGGTCGGCGAGCGCCCCCAGCTCCTCCAGCGACGCCTGCTTGTGCTCCATGCGCAGCCGCCCGGCCGCCGCCAGATGCTCCGGCACCTCGTCGCCGAGGATCTCCAGCGCCCGCTGCACCCGGGCGCCTGCGGCCACGGCGGCACGGGCCGAGCGGCGCAGATTGGCGTCGTCGAAGTTGGCGAGCCGGTTGGCCGTGGCCCGCACCTCGCGGCGCATCCGCCGCTCCTCCCAGGCCAGCACCGACTCGTGCGCGCCGAGCCGGGTCAACAGCGCGCCGATGGCGTCACCGTCCCGGACGACCACCCGGTCCACGCCGCGCACCTCGCGGGCCTTCGCGGCGATCTGCAGTCTGCGGGCCGCGCCGACCAGCGCCAGCGCCGCCTCGGGCCCCGGGCAGGTGACCTCCAGCGAGGAGCTGCGGCCCGGCTCGGTGAGCGAGCCGTGCGCCAGGAAGGCGCCCCGCCAGGCGGCCTCGGCGTCGCAGGTGGCCCCGGAGACCACCTGCGGGGGCAGGCCCCTGATCGGACGGCCGCGGCCGTCGACCAGCCCCGTCTGCCGTGCGAGCTGATCACCGCCCGCCACCACCCGCACCACGTAGCGGCTGCCTCTGCGCAGCCCGCCGGGAGCCATCACCACCAGGTCGGAGGCGTGTCCGAAGATCTCCAGAATGTCCTTGCGGAGCCGCCGGGCCGCGATGCCCGCATCCAGCTCCGCCTCGATCACGATGCGCCCGCTCACCAGGTGCAGGCCGCCCGCGAAGCGCAGGATCGACGAGACCTCGGACTTCCGGCAGCAGGTCCGGGTGACGGGGAGCCGGGAGATCTCGTCCTTCACCGCAGCCGTCATCGCCATGGGCCGATCCTTCCATGCATCCGAAAAATACGGTCGTACGCGGCGGCCAGCAGCTCCGGGTCGTGCCGGGGAGCCCCCTCGTGCACCGCCACGGGCGCCAGCTCGACCGCCCCGCCGAGCCGTCCCGCGGCCTCGCTCAGGGAGTCCTGGTCGGGCACGGCGTCCTGGTCGGCCAGCACCACGTCGAAGGCGAGTTTAGGGGCGTGTCGGGCCAAAACCTCCAAATGACGCTGCGGGGAAAAACCATCCGTTTCGCCGGGTTGCGGCGCGAGGTTGAGCGAGAGCACCTTGCGGGCCTTGGTCTCGGTCAGGGCTTCGAGGATCTCGGGTACGAGCAGATGCGGAATCACGGACGAGAACCAGGACCCCGGGCCCAGCACCACCCAGTCCGCGTCCAGCAGGGCGCGCACCGCCTCGGGCACGGCCGGCGGGTCGTGCGGCTCCAGGTGCACCTCCTGCACCTCGCCGGGGGTGAGCGCCACGGTGGCCTGGCCCCGGACCGTCGACAGCTCCTGGGGGCGCGCGGGATCGTGCCCGCGCACGCGGGCGCGCAGCTCCAGCGGAACGGCGGACATCGGGAGCACCCTGCCATGCGCCCCGAGCAGCTTGCCCACCAGATCGAGCGCCTGGACGTGGTCGCCGAGCTGCTCCCAGAGGGCGACGATCAGCAGATTGCCGACCGCGTGCTCGTGCAGATCGCCCTTGGACTCGAAGCGGTGCTGGACGACCTCGGCCCAGGTACGGCCCCACTCGTCGTCGCCGCAGAGCGCCGCCAGGGCCTTGCGCAGGTCGCCGGGCGGCAGCACGCCCAGCTCGTCCCGCAGCCGCCCGCTGGAGCCGCCGTCGTCGGCGACGGTGACGACGGCGGTGAGGTCTCCGGTGATCCGGCGCAGCGCGGTGAGCGAGGCGGACAGCCCCATGCCGCCGCCGAGCGCCACCACCTTGGGCGCCTTCCCCGAGGAAGCCCGCAGCCCCGAGGAGCCGCGCAGCCCGCCGCGCGGGCCGACCAGGCGCCGCAGCCGGACGGCCCGGCGCTGCTTCGCCGTCACTCGCGCCCCATGTCGCGGTGGACGACGACCGTCTCCACGCCTCCGTCGGAGAGCCTGCGGGCCAGCTTCTCGGACATCGCGACGCTGCGGTGCTTGCCGCCGGTGCAGCCCACCGCGATCGTCACATACCGCTTGCCCTCGCGGCGGTAGCCGGTGGCGATCAGCTGCAGCAGCTCGCTGTAGCGGTCCAGGAACTCCTTGGCGCCGGGCTGGTTGAACACATAGTTGGAGACCTCCTCGCTGGTGCCGGTGTACGGCCGCAGCTCGGGGACCCAGTGCGGGTTGGGCAGAAAGCGGCAGTCCACCACCAGGTCGGCGTCCACCGGGAGGCCGTACTTGTAGCCGAAGGACATGACGGTGGCGCGCAGCTCCGGCTCCTCGTCTCCCGCGAACTGGGCGTCCAGCTTGGCGCGCAGCTCGTGGACGTTGAGGCTGGAGGTGTCGATCACCAGGTCGGCGTCGCCGCGCAGCTCGCGCAGCAGGTCGCGCTCGGCGGCGATGCCGTCCACGATCCGCCCGTCGCCCTGCAGCGGGTGCGGGCGGCGCACGGACTCGAAACGGCGCACCAGCGCGTCGTCCGACGCCTCCAGGAAGACGATCCGGCGCGCCACGTGGTACCGCTCCAGGTCGGCGAGCGCGCCGCGGAGGTTGTCGAAGAAGTTCCGCCCGCGCACATCGACCACCACCGCGATCCGCGCCACGTTCCCCTGGGAGCGCGCTCCCAGCTCCACCATGGTGGGGATCAGCTCCGGTGGGAGGTTGTCGACGACGAACCAGCCGAGGTCCTCCAGACACTTCGCGGCAGTGCTGCGGCCCGCCCCGGACATCCCGGAGATGATCACCAGCTCCGGGATGGTGGGGCCGCCCTTCTCGTCGGCCTCCGCCGGTGCGGGGCCCTGGGTGTGCGTGTCCACGTGTGCTCCGTCCCGGCGCGGCTCATCCTGGCCGTGCTCCGCGTTCATGCTGCTCATCCCGCTCGTCCCCCGGATGGTCCGATCTCGACGCCGGGGCTCCGGCGTCACTCCCCTTCAACGATCTCACCGGTCGCGGTATTCACCGCCGGGGCCGCCGGGGCGGCACCCGCCAGCGCCGCCGCGACCGCCTCGGCCGTCTTGCGGCCCACGCCCGGCACCTCGGCGATCTCCTCGACACCGGCGGCACGCAGCTTCTTGACCGAGCCGAAGTGCTTGAGCAGGGCCTTCTTCCGGGTCTCGCCGAGCCCCGGGACGGCGTCCAGCGGGGTGGACCGGATCCGCTTGCCGCGCTTGCCCCGCTGGTAGCGGATCGCGAAGCGGTGTGCCTCGTCGCGGACCCGCTGCAGCAGATACAGGCCCTCGCTGGAGCGCGGCAGCACCACCGGGTCCCCCTCGCCGGGCAGCCAGACCTCCTCCAGGCGCTTGGCCAGACCGCAGACGGCGACGTCGTCGACGCCCAGCTCGTCCAGCGCCGCCTGCGCCGCCGCGACCTGCGGCCGCCCCCCGTCGACCACGACCAGCTGCGGAGGGTAGGCGAACTTCCTCGGCCGGCCGTCCTCGTCCCGCGCCTCGCCGCCCACCTCGCCGCTCACCTCGCCGCTCACCTCGCCGCGCGCCTCGTCCCCCGGCGCGTCCGCGCCGCTCTCCGCGTCCCACTCCCCCGTCTTCTGCTTCTCCTGCAGATAGCGCCGGAAGCGGCGGCTGATCACCTCGTGCATGGCGCGCACATCGTCCTGGCCGGTGAAGGATTTGACCTGGAAGCGGCGGTACTCGCTCTTGCGGGCCAGGCCGTCCTCGAAAACGACCATGGAGGCCACCACGTCGTCGCCCTGGAGGTGGGAGATGTCGAAGCACTCGATGCGCAGCGGCGCCGAGTCCAGCTCCAGCGCGTCGGCGATCTCCTCCAGGGCGCGGGAGCGGGTGGTCAGATCGGAGGCGCGCTTGGTCTTGTGCAGCACCAGGGCCTGCTCAGCGTTGCGGTGCACGGTCTCCATCAGGGCGCGCTTGTCGCCCCGGCGCGGGATGCGGAGGCCGACCTGGGAGCCGCGCCGCTCGGACAGCCACTGCGCTATCGGCTCCACCGGCTCGGGCAGCGCCGGGACCAGCACCTCCTTGGGGACGGCGTCCCCGCGCTCCTCGCCGTACAGCTGCTGGAGGGCGTGCTCGACCAGCCCTGCGGTGCCGACGTCCTCGACCTTGTCGGTGACCCAGCCGCGCTGGCCGCGCACCCGGCCGCCGCGCACATGGAAGATCTGGACGGCGGCCTCCAGCTCGTCCTCGGCGACGGCGACCAGGTCGGCGTCCGTGGCGTCGGTGAGCACCACGGCGCTCTTCTCCATGGCGCGCTTGAGCGCGTCGATGTCGTCCCGCAGCCGGGCCGCCTTCTCGTACTCCATCTCCTCGGCGGCCTCGCCCATCGCGCGCTCCAGGCGGCGCAGATGCGAGCCGGTGTGGCCCGCCATGAAGTCGCAGAACTCCTCGGCCAGCTCGCGGTGCTCCTCGGGGCCGATCCGGCCGACGCAGGGCGCCGCGCACTTGCCGATGTACCCCAGCAGACAGGGCCGGCCGATCTGCGCCGAGCGCTTGAAGACCCCGGCCGAGCAGGTGCGCACCGGGAACGCGCGCAGCATCAGGTCGACCGTCTCGCGGATGGCCCACGCCTGGCCGTACGGCCCGAAGTAGCGCACGCCCTTCTTCTTCTGGCCGCGCATCACCTGGACGCGGGGGAACTCCTCGTTCATCGTCACCGCGAGATACGGATAGCTCTTGTCGTCGCGGTACTTGACGTTGAACCGGGGGTCGTACTCCTTGATCCAGGAGTACTCCAGCTGGAGCGCCTCGACCTCCGTGTTCACCACGGTCCACTCGACGGAGGCGGCCGTGGTGACCATGGTGCGGGTGCGCGGGTGCAGACTCGCGAGGTCCTGGAAGTAATTGGCCAGGCGCTGGCGGAGGCTCTTCGCCTTGCCGACGTAGATCACCCGGCGGTGCTCGTCGCGGAAGCGGTAGACCCCGGGCGAGTCGGGGATCTCTCCCGGTCCGGGTCGGTAGGTGGAGGGGTCTGCCATGGCGGTCACCCTACTGGGGCGGGGTGACAGCGCGGGGACCCGCGGGCCCTACCAGCCGCGCTCGCGCCACGCGGTGAGGTGGGGGCGCTCGGCGCCGAGGGTGGTGTCGCCGCCGTGCCCCGGATACACCCAGGTCTCGTCCGGGAGCCGGTCGAACAGCTTGGTCTCGACGTCGTGCAGCAGGGAGGCGAACCGGCCCTGGTCGCCCCAGGTGTTGCCCACCCCGCCGGGGAAGAGGCAGTCGCCGGTGAACACATGCGGGTGGCCGTGCGGGTCGTCGTAGACCAGTGCGATCGATCCCGGGGTGTGCCCGGCGAGATGGCGGGCCGTCAGCTCCACCTGCCCCACGCGGAGGATGTCGCCGTCGTCGACCAGGACGTCGGTGCGGACGGGGATCCCCTCCGCGTCCTCCCGCCCCGCGTAGGTGCGGGCACCGGTCGCCCCGACCACCTCGGCGAGGGCCTGCCAGTGGTCGCCGTGCTGGTGGGTGGTGACGACGGAGGCGATGCCGTCCCTGCCGATGAGGTCCAGCAGGGTGCGCGGCTCGTTGGCGGCGTCGATCAGCAGCTGCTCGTCGGTGGCGCGGCAGCGCAGCAGATACGCGTTGTTGTCCATGGGGCCGACGGCCACCTTGGAGATCATGAGGGCCTGCAGCTCGTGTACGTCGGCCGGGCCGCCCGCCTTTACCGCTCCGCTGTATGCCATGCCTCCACGATAGTGGCTTCCCGCTGCGCGAGGGGGCGCCGTTCAGGGGCGGCCTCTTCAGAGCGAGGGGAGCTCGGGAAGGGGGCCCCGCGCCGATAGGCCGGAGCCGCTCGTGCGGCCGGTGAGCCAGCCGACCAGCGCCGTCGCGCTGCCCGCTACGACCACCGGCTCGCCCTCGGCCGCTCCGGTCCGCAGCACCCGGCCGTCCTCGACCCGCAGCTCGACCGCCTCCGGCACCTGGGCGTGCCCGGAGAAGCGGCGGGCCATGTTCGCCAGCTCCCGGTCGACGAAGGCACCCGGCAGGTCCGCCAGGCCGTAGCCGATGCCGAGGTCGACATGGTGCAGCTCGACCTCGATCCAGCGGCGGAACGGAACAGAGCCGGCGGTGTCCCGCACCCCGTTCCGCAGCTCGACGGTGCGGTCCCATGCGGTCTCCGCCGCGAACCGCGTGTCGAGCCGCTCCGCGCTCGTACGGAAGTCGTCGAGCTGGACGGCGAGCGGGCGTGGCGCGTCGCGCTCGATGTCCCCGTCGCGCACCTCGGCGCCGGCGTACATCGGGCGCCCGTCGAGCACGTTGATCAGCGCGTCGGCGTTGCGCGCCACGTGGGCGAGGACATGGCCGCGGGTCCAGCCGGGCAGCAGCGAGGGCTCGGTGACGGCCGCCGGATCCAGCGCTCCGGCCGCGCTCAGCAGCCGGTCGGTCGCGGTCCGCAGCAGTTCGACGTCGTGCGCAGGCGAGGTCATGATCCAAATCTAGTGGGGCCACTCCTTCGAGTGGAAGATGGCGGAATCCCTCCGTAAATCGAAAGCCCGTGCTATATGGTCGGGGTCTCGGTGCTTCCCCGGAAGCGGACACCACTCCGCCGCGCACCGTCCTACTCTTGGTCGGGGATCCCGCTTCCGTCGCGGGAGTCCCGCGTCTCACATGAAAGGTGCCAACCGGCGTGGCCGACCGTCTTCTCGTCCGTGGCGCTCGCGAGCACAATCTCCAGAACGTCTCGATCGACCTCCCCCGTGACTCCCTCATCGTCTTCACAGGGCTGTCGGGCTCGGGGAAGTCCTCGCTCGCCTTCGACACGATCTTCGCTGAGGGGCAGCGGCGCTACGTCGAGTCGCTGTCCGCCTACGCGCGGCAGTTCCTCGGGCAGATGGACAAGCCCGACGTCGACTTCATCGAGGGCCTGTCGCCCGCGGTCTCCATCGACCAGAAGTCGACCTCCCGCAATCCCCGCTCGACGGTCGGCACGATCACCGAGGTCTACGACTACCTCCGGCTGCTGTACGCCCGGATCGGCAAGCCGCACTGCCCGCAGTGCGGGCGCCCGATCGCGCGGCAGTCGCCGCAGGCGATCGTGGACAAGGTGCTGGGCCTGGAGGAGGGCAGCCGCTTCCAGGTGCTCTCGCCGCTGGTGCGCGAGCGCAAGGGCGAGTTCCTGGACCTGTTCAACGAGCTGCAGACCAAGGGGTACAGCAGGGCGCGGGTCGACGGGCAGACCGTCCAGCTCTCCGAGCCGCCCAAGCTCAAGAAGCAGGAGAAGCACACCATCGAGGTGGTCGTGGACCGCCTCACCGTCAAGAGCAGCGCCAAGCGGCGGCTGACCGACTCGGTGGAGACGGCCCTCGGGCTGTCCGGCGGCATGGTGATCCTCGACTTCGTGGACCTGTCCGAGGACGACCCGCAGCGCGAGCGGATGTACTCGGAGCACCTCTACTGCCCGTACGACGACCTGTCGTTCGAGGAGCTGGAGCCCCGCTCCTTCTCGTTCAACTCCCCCTTCGGCGCCTGCCCGGAGTGCACCGGCATCGGCACCCGGATGGAGGTGGACCCGGAGCTGATCGTCCCGGACGAGGACAAGTCGCTGGACGAGGGCGCCCTCCACCCCTGGTCGCACGGGCATACCAAGGACTACTTCGGCCGCATCATCGGCGCCCTGGCGGACGCGCTCGGCTTCCGTACGGACATCCCCTGGGCCGGGCTGCCGCAGCGCGCCAAGAAGGCGCTGCTGTACGGCCACAAGACCCAGATCGAGGTGCGCTACCGCAATCGGTACGGCCGCGAGCGGGCGTACACCACCGCCTTCGAGGGCGTGGTGCCGTTCGTCAAGCGGCGGCACGCGGAGGCGGAGACGGACAGCAGCCGGGAGCGCTTCGAGGGCTATATGCGCGAGGTGCCCTGCCCGGCCTGCGAGGGGACGCGGCTCAAGCCGCTGATCCTGGCGGTCACCATGCAGGGCAGGTCCATCGCGGAGGTGTCCGCGATGTCGATCACCGAGTGCGCCGACTTCCTGCGCGAGATGACGCTGAACGACCGCGAGAAGGTCATCGCGGAGCGCGTGCTGAAGGAGGTCAACGAGCGGCTGCGGTTCCTGGTCGACGTCGGCCTGGACTATCTGACGCTCAACCGCGCCGCCGGGACGCTCTCCGGCGGCGAGGCCCAGCGCATCCGGCTGGCCACGCAGATCGGCTCCGGCCTGGTGGGTGTGCTGTACGTGCTGGACGAGCCGTCCATCGGGCTGCACCAGCGGGACAACCACCGGCTGATCGAGACGCTGGTGCGGCTGCGCGACATGGGCAACACGCTGATCGTCGTGGAGCACGACGAGGACACCATCAAGGCGTCCGACTGGGTCGTGGACATCGGTCCGGGGGCCGGCGAGCACGGCGGGAAGGTCGTGCACAGCGGCACGCTGAAGGAGCTGCTGGGGAACGCCGCCTCGATCACCGGCGACTATCTGTCCGGCAAGCGGGAGATCGCGACGCCGGACGTCCGCCGTCCCGCCGAGCCGGGCCGCGAGCTGGTGGTGCGCGGCGCCCGGGAGAACAACCTGCGGGACATCGACGTCGCCTTCCCGCTCGGCGTGCTCACGGCGGTGACGGGCGTCTCGGGCTCCGGCAAGTCGACGCTGGTCAACGACATCCTCTACACCCACCTGGCGCGCGAGCTGAACGGCGCGAAGTCCGTTCCCGGCCGGCACACCCGGGTGGACGGCGACGACCTGGTGGACAAGGTCGTGCACGTCGACCAGTCGCCCATCGGCCGTACGCCGCGCTCCAACCCGGCGACGTACACCGGCGTCTTCGACCACGTCCGCAAGCTGTTCGCGGAGACGACGGAGGCGAAGGTCCGCGGCTACCAGCAGGGCCGCTTCTCGTTCAACGTGAAGGGCGGCCGGTGCGAGAACTGCTCCGGCGACGGCACCATCAAGATCGAGATGAACTTCCTGCCGGACGTCTACGTCCCCTGCGAGGTCTGCCACGGCGCCCGGTACAACCGGGAGACCCTGGAGGTGCACTACAAGGGCAAGAGCATCGCCGAGGTCCTGGACATGCCAATCGAGCAGGCCCTGGACTTCTTCGAGGCGGTGCCCAGCATCGCCCGCCATCTGCGCACCCTCAACGACGTCGGCCTGGGGTACGTACGGCTGGGCCAGCCCGCGCCCACCCTGTCGGGCGGCGAGGCGCAGCGCGTCAAGCTCGCCAGCGAGCTGCAGAAGCGCTCCACGGGGCGCACGGTCTATGTGCTGGACGAGCCCACCACGGGCCTCCACTTCGAGGACATCCGCAAGCTCATCGGCGTGCTGGACGGACTGGTCGACAAGGGCAACACGGTCATCGTCATCGAGCACAACCTGGACGTCATCAAGACGGCCGACTGGGTCGTCGACATGGGCCCCGAGGGCGGCCACGGCGGCGGCACGCTGGTCGCGGAGGGCACCCCGGAGCAGGTGGCCGGCATCCCGGCGAGCCACACCGGGAAGTTCCTGCGCGAGTTGCTGGGCGACCGGGTGAGCGACGCGCCTCCGGCGGCGAAGGCGCCGGCGAAGCGGGCGGGGGCGAAGAAGACGGCCCCGAAGAAGGCCACGGCAACGGCCACGGCAAAGAAGGCCACGGCGAAGAAGAGCGCCGCGAAGAAGACCGCGGCGAGGAGGAGCGCAGGGCGCGAGGGGTGAGCGCGTAGGGTACGGCGCGTGACGCACCACGATCAGTACGCCTCGCGCCGTACCCTCCTGTGCGGCGCCGCCCTGGCCGCGCTCGGCCTCACCGCCTGCGGCGGCGGCTCGGACGGCGGGTCCCGGAACGCCTCGTCCGGGCCGTCGGAGGCCGTCTCCCTCGGCGAGGCGAACGAGGTTCCGGTCGGCGGCGGGACGGCGTACACCGACGAGAAGGTCGTCGTCTCGCAGCCGGAGAAGGGCCGGTTCCGGGCGTTCTCCGGGGTCTGCCCGCACCAGGGCGCGGTCATCGACAAGGCGGAGGGCGGCGAGTTCGTCTGCCCGCTGCACGGCAGCCGGTTCCAGGTGGACACCGGGGAGGTGGCCAGGGGCCCGGCGAGCACGCCCCTGCCCGAGCTCGAAGTGCGGGTGAAGGACGGCAAGCTGGTGGCGGGCCCGCAGCGGGAGAGCTGAGGGCCTGTCTCCTGCCGGGGCGGGGCCGCCCCTGTCGCGTCCCGGAGCGTCAGGGCCACTCCCAGCCGATGCCGAGGATGCCGGGTCCGGCGTCGGCGCGTACCAGGTGCACGGTCCGGTTCACCCCGCTCAGCGGCAGCTCCTGGGCCCCCGAGGGCCGCGCCGCTGCGGAGGTCCGCGCGAAGCTGTGGCAGCGCACCGGCAGCTGCCCCGCGTCGAAGCCCACCTGCAGGACGTACCGGCCGCCGCCGAAGCTGAAGCCGCGCACATACTCCTGGCAGGCGCCGCCGGTCCCGTCCTCGAAGGTGTAGCCGAAGACATGGGTCTCGCCGGACCGCAGCCGGGTGTCGAACAGCAGCTCCGTGACCACGATCGCGGTCCCCGCGCTCCAGCGGACGCGCCCCACGCGGCAGTTCTCGTCGGCCCGCACCCGCACCCGGCCGGGCGTGCAGCCCGGGTCGCCGTGGTGGATGGCCAGATAGCGGTCCACGCCGTCCCGGTGCGCGCGGACGGCCTGCTGCGAGGAGCGGGTGAGGAGCTGGCGCCCCGGGCCGATGCGTACCCGCTCCCAGTGGTCGAGGGTGTGCAGCCCGCCGTCGGGCGGCGAGCCCAGCTCGGCCAGCAGGACGCGCAGCACGGCGGAGTCCGCGAAGAGCGTCTGGTACGAGCGGGAAGCGGGCCGCTCCTGTCCGCCGCCGCCCGCCGGCGCGAGCAGCCGCAGCAGCGACTCCGGGGGCAGGCCCAGCACCTCCTCCAGCGCGCGCACGGCGCGCAGTGACTCGGCGCGCGCGGGGCGGCGGGCGCCCTGTTGCCAGTAGCTGAGGCTGGTGACACCGATATGGATGCCGCGCTGGGCCAGCCGGTGGCGCACCCGGTGCAGCGCGAGACCGCGCGCCTCGATCGCGGTCCGCAGGGCCAGATGGAAGGGGCCGGTGCGCAGCACCTGGTCCAGTGCCGCCGGGGCGTCCCGCCCCGGGGAGTGAACGTTCACAGCCTCCGCACCGCCCCTCCGTCGTCCACCAGCCCGTGAGCCGGATCCGTTCACCTGGGGACGTGGCCGTTCACACCGCTTCCCGCCCCGTATCGAAGCGCGTTGACCGAACACCGACAAGCCAGGATGCTCAACTCAGCGGCATCCGGATGCGCGCTCCTCCACCCCCCTCTTCCCTGGGAGGAACGCCATGTCCCCACTGATACCGCGCCGACGCGGCCGCGCCGGCGCACACCGTACCCGGCGCCGACGCGCCACTGTGGCCGCGGCCGCCGCCGCGGCCCTGCTCGCCGTCCCCGCGACGGTTGCCACGGCAGCCCCCGGCCCGGCGGACGGGGCCGGCGGCGGCGCGCGGACGGAGCAGCAGACACTGGCCGCGAAGCGGCTCGACATCACCATGCAGGCCCAGCAGCAGAGCAACTGGTGCTGGGGGGCGGCGGGCAACACCATCGCCGCCTACCTGGGCAGAAGCTACAGCCAGAACGCCTTCTGCAACGCCGCGTTCGGCCGGAGCCAGGGCTCGTCCTGCCCGAACTGGCAGGCCACCCTCGGCAACGTGCAGAACGCGCTCGGCTGGATGGGCATCAACCGCGGTTCGTACGTCACCGGCTGGCTGCGCTACGGCACCGTGCAGCAGGAGATCAACGCGAACCGCCCCGTGGAGACCCGCATCGGCTGGACCTCGGGCGGCGGCCATATGCATGTGCTCTACGGCTACGACACCAGCGAGGGCTGGGTCTACTGGGGCGACCCCTGGCCGTCCAACAGCCGCTACAACTGGGCGACGCACAACTGGTACATCGACAACTACGAGTTCGCATGGACCCACTCCCTCTACCGGATCGGAGCGTGAGGTCATGACCATCACCAACCGCTCCCCGCACACCCGGCTGCGCGCCTCCGCGACCGCCGGGGCGCTGGCCGCCGTCCTGCTCAGCCTCGCGCCCCACGCGCACGCCGCCGGAGGCAGCCGGTCCGGCCCGTCCGCACCCGAGCCGCCCGCTCCGCCGAAGGGGGCGGCAGCGGCGGCCCACCGGGCGGCCGCCGACGACGGCACGCTGCGGACGCTCTCCCGGTTCTTCGCGCGGGACGGCGCGGTCAGCGCGGCCGGCGCGCAGCCCCGCGTCACGGGCCGGACGGTGCCCGTCTACACCCTCTCGGCGGACTTCGTCGCGGCCTCGTCCGCCCGGAGCGCCGCCACGACCCCGGTGGCCCGGCTGGCGCTGTTCGCCAGCGCGGCCGTCGCCTCCGACGGGCAGCGCGCCTCGGTCATGTCCGCGCGGACGGAGCGGGGCTGGCGGGTCGTCAACATCGCGACCGGCGACGACGAGACCCGCTACGCGGCGAAGGGCGCCGCCAGGGCACCCGGCGGCACCGTGTTCCAGGAGCCGCAGATCGACGCGTGGTACGTCCAGGACGGCGCCCGGGTGCTCCCGCTGGACCGCGACGCACGGAAGGCGGTCGGCGCGGACGGGACCAGCCTGCGCGCGTACCAGCAGCGGGTCCACGACGCGTACGGGGACAAGCTGCCCGGCTCGGCGTACGACAAGAAGGGGCTGGCGGGCGGGTTCGGCCCGCGGGGCGGGGACCCGCAGAGCGGGGACCCGCAGCGGGTGGCGTCGCCCGAGAGCGCCGGGAACGGCAGCGGCTCGTCGTCCGGTTCGACGGGCGCGCTGGGTGCCGTCGGGGCCAGCGCCGTCGTGCTCGCGGTGGCGGCCGGGGGAGGCGGCTGGTTGGCCCGCCGCCGGGTGCGGAGCCTCCCAGGGTAGAACAGGCCCGCGGTTGCCCTCTTGCCGTTGCGTCTGGGCCGGGGCTGCCCCTGCCCCTGCCCCTGCCTGTGCCGGTGCAGGCTGCGGCGCGACAGCAAGGGGCAGCCCCGGCCCGGCACGGTTCGCCGAGAACGCTCCGACCCGGTGTGAACCACTGCGCTGTCCGAGTGTTCATGCGGATTTCTCTCAGCCATCTGGTGTAGACCGGTGCCCCCTGGGACGCTGTGCGCCGCCGCACGCCGAGAGCCTGACGTGCGGCGGCGCACCAGTGCCGACAACACACGTGTCTGTGGGGTACGCGTTGAGACAAGTCCACGCACACCGAAGAAGACCGTTCACCCGCCCCTTGCTGACGGGCACAGCACTCGCCGCTCTGGCCGCAGGGCTGCTGCCGGCCGGAGCCGTCGCCGCGGAGACGCGCGGCGCGCCCTCCGCGCAGGCCGGGGCCGTCCAGCAGCACCCCCTCGCTCCCGCCTCGGCGCGGGATGCCGACGGCGGCGGCGCGGGGATGGAGTTGGAGCGCACCACCCGGCCGGTGGCGCCGGGCGCCAAGCTCACCTCGTTCTCGCGGCTGGAGCCGGACAAGTGGCTGCGGGCCGACGCACTCAGCTTCACGCTCGGCAGCGGCTCCCGGGGCACCCGGGCCGACTACCTCTCCTCCGGGAAGGTCGCCGAGCGCAAGCCGCTCAGCGAGCTGGTGAAGCAGCACGACCCCGGCAAGGGGCGGCGCACCGTCGCCGCGCTCAACGGCGACTTCTTCGACATCAACCAGACGGGCGCGCCCCTCGGCCCCGGCCTGCGGAACGGCCGGGCCACCCACTCTCCGGCGTCCGGCGCCTCCGAGGCGGTCGGCATCGGGCCGCGCGCCGCCGGCCGGATACTCGACCTCTACTTCGAGGGCACCCTCGACCTGCCGGGCGGCAAGCGGAAGCTGGAGGGCTACAACGCCGCGGACGTACCGCTGAACGGCGTCGCCGCGTACACCTCCCAGTGGGGCGAGGCCGACCGGGCGCAGACCGTCGACGAATCCGAGCGCACCACCGAGGTGACGGTCGAGGACGGAGCGGTCACCTCGGTGGCCGAGAAGCCCGGCAAGGGCGCGATCCCCGACGGCGTCACCGTGCTGCTGGGCCGCGACCTGGGCGCGGACGCGCTCGCGAAGCTGCGCACCGGGGACAAGGTGTCCTGGGAGTACCACGTGCGGACCGACGACGGCTCGCCGGCGCCCCGCACGGCGGTCGGCGGGCGCGGTGTGCTGGTCCGGGACGGCGAGCCGCAGGACTGGGACGGACGTCCGAACAACGCGACGGCGCCCCGTACGGCGGTCGGCTTCTCCCGGGACGGCGGCACCATGCACGTCCTCAGCGTCGACGGACGGCAGGCCGCCTCCGGCGGGGTCACCCTCACCGAGCTGGCCAAGATGATGCGGAAGCTCGGCGCCTACAACGCGCTCAACCTCGACGGCGGCGGCTCCTCCACGCTGCTCGCCCGCGAACCGGGCGCGCGGGAGCCGCAGTTGGAGAACTCGCCCTCGGACGGCGAGGAGCGCGAGGTCCCCAACGGGCTGGCGCTCACCGCGCCGCAGGGCAGCGGGCGGCTGAAGGGCTTCTGGGTGCAGACGGCCACGGACCGCGACCGGGCGCCGACGGCGGACAACATCCCCGGCGGCCACCCCGAGCGCGTCTTCCCCGGCCTCACCCGCAAGCTGACGGCGGCCGGCTACGACGAGACGTACGGCCCGGCCGCCGGGCAGCCGCACTGGCGTACGTCCCGGCCCGGCGTCGGCAGGGTCGGCGGCGACGGCACGTTCCGGGCGCGCCGCACCGGCGGCACCGAGGTGGTGGCGCGCCGGGGCGCGGCGCGGGGCTCGACCAAGGTCCAGGTCGTGGGCGCGCTGGAGCGTATCGCGCCCACGGCGGAGCGGGTCGGGCTCACCGACAGCGGCGACACCGGTACCTTCGGCCTGCTCGGCTACGACGCCGACGGCACCAGCGCGCCCATCGAACCGGCCGACGTGCGGCTGGAGTACGACCGCGCGCGGTTCACGGTGACCCCCGATCCGGATGCGGGCACGGGCGCCTTCCAGGTGCGGGCCCGGCCGGGGAACGACTCCGGCTCCGCCACGGTCACCGCGACCGTGCGGGGGCGCACGGCGAAGCTCGCGGTGACGGTCGGGCTGCGGGACGAGACCTCGGCCGACTTCGAGGACGCGTCGGCCTGGCGCTTCACCTCGGCGCGCGCCGACGGCGAGCTCGCGGCCGACCCCGGCGGGCACACCGGCACCGGGCTGCGGATGAGCTACGACTTCACCCAGTCCACCGCCACCCGCGCCGCGTACGCCAACCCGCCCGTCGCGATCCCCGTCCCGGGGCAGCCGAAGAGCTTCACGCTGTGGCTCAAGGGCGACGGCCACGGCGCCTGGCCGTCCCTCCACCTCAAGGACGCGGTCGGCACGGACCATGTGCTGCGCGGCCCGCTGGTGGAGTGGGAGGGCTGGCGGAAGCTCACGTTCGAGGTGCCGGAGGGCGTGGCGTATCCGCTGCGGGTGCAGCGCTTCTATCTCGCCGAGACCCGCCCCGCCGCGCAGTACCGGGGCGAGGTGGTGCTGGACCAGCTGACGGCGCGGATACCGCCGGACGTCGACCTGCCGGCCGCCGAGCGCCCGCACGACCCGGTGGTGTCGACCGCGGCCTCGGCGGCGGGCCGCGACTGGCGGTTCGCGGTGGTCTCGGACGCGCAGTTCGTGGCGCGCGACCCGGACAGCGACATCGTGCGCCAGGCGCGCCGCACGCTGCGCGAGATCCGCGCCGCCGGACCGGACTTCGTGATCGTCAACGGCGACCTGGTGGACGAGGGGGCGCCGGAGGATCTGAAGTTCGCCCGGAAGGTGCTGGAGGAGGAGCTGGGCGACGCCGTGCCCTGGTACTACGTCCCCGGCAACCATGAGGTGATGGGCGGCTCGCTCGACGACTTCGTCCGCGAGTTCGGGCCGCCGCGGCGTACCTTCGACCACAAGGGCACCCGGTTCATCACCCTGGACACCTCGTCACTGACGCTGCGCGGCGGCGGGTACGCGCAGTTCCAGGAGCTGCGCAGACAGCTGGACGCGGCGGCGCGGAACCGGCGCATCGGCTCGGTGGTGGTCGTCCAGCACGTGCCGCCGCGCGACCCGACACCGCAGCACGCCAGCCAGCTCACCGACCGGATGGAGGCGGACCTGCTGGAGGACTGGCTGGGCGGCTTCCGGGCCCGCACCGGCAAGGGCGCGGCGCTGATCGGCGCGCACGCCGGGATCTTCGACGCCACCCGGATCGACGGAGTGCCGTATCTGATCAACGGCAACTCCGGGAAGGCGCCCGCGTCCCCGCCGGACGAGGGCGGCTTCACCGGCTGGTCGCTGCTGGGCGTCGACCGGGGCAGGCCCTCCCGGCACGGCGGCTGGCTGTCGGCCCAGATCCGCGCCCATGTGGACGCGCTCAGCCTCGCCGCACCGGGCGAGGTGCGGGTGGGGAAGCGGGCGAAGGCACGGGCGACGGTACGTCAGGCGGGGCGCGACATCCCGGTGTCCTGGCCGATGAGCGCCGACTGGCCCGCGTCCCGCGGGCTGTGCGTCAAGAACACGGTGCCCCGGGGCCGCTGCGTGGCGGCCTTCGACCCGGAGACGGGGGCCCTCACGGGCCGCCGCCCGGGGCGGGTGACGCTGCGGGTCGAGGTCAACGGAGTGCCGGCGGAGCGGGTGGTGCGGATCACCCGTTAGGTATCCGGCGGATCGCTCGCACCTGCCCCCCTGCCC
>NZ_JAAKZZ010000579.1 GCF_011045075.1 Streptomyces boncukensis | reverse complement strand
ACCCCGTCCAGCTCGCCCACCCCGCCATCGGCGCCTGCGTCGACATCGACCCGCGGCAGTCCGAGGCCACCCGCCGCCAACTGCTCGGCTCCCTCGCCGGCACGGACACCCTCCTCCTCGGCACCCACTTCGCACCGCCCACCGCCGGCCGCGTGGTCGCCCACGGGGACGCCTACCGGCTGAAGCCCGTCCCCGCTTCCTGATGCCGTTGCCATGCCGTCTCGGTCACCGCAGGTATGGCCCAGCCCCTCGGACCCCACCAGGGCCGCTCCTCTCGAATTCACCGCCGAGGGCGAACACGCCAGGGACAAGTACGCGAAGGGCAGCCCTCCTACGTACGGGGATAGCCGGCTCAAGTCGATGGGTTTTCCGCGCTGGAGTCGTATCTGGCGGGGATCGAATCGGCCGACGCTGACCTGCAGCCTCAAAGGGACAAGATCGTGAGACAGCGAGAGGTGTCCCCCTGAATGAGACATACAGAAAACCTGTAGACCACTACAGCGGAACGGGACATCCCGATTGCGGGCCTACACGTACCGGGTGCTCACGCACCGCCCCGGACTGGCTGCGGTCCCCGCGCGCTGGGTGCACTGCACGGTGCTGCACGGCGGCCCGGTCGAGGAGTACCGCGACGGCGAGATCCGCGAGATCAGCGAGCGGGTCGCCAAGGAGTGCCAGAGCCTCGGTTCCTTCGACTTGACCTTCGACCGGCCCGGCATCGGCACGGTCGCCATCGAGTGCGCGGCCCGCCCCGGCATCCCGGCGCGTCGATTGTGGGAGCGTGCGGCCCGCGTCGACGCGGACGTCACCGGCGGCCGCTTCCCCCTAATTCCCGCCGTGTACGCCCTGCACATCTCGCTCGCCTACGGCACCGCCGGCCCGGTCCGGGCCGACCGGCGCGAGCTGAAGGCGGCTCTGAAGTGGGTGGAGCGCAACACCCTGTCCATGGCAGCCTGGGAAGATCCGGTCAAGGTTGACGACATCTTGCGCGCTGTCGACACGAAGCTTGACGGCAAGCGGGCCGCGGCCAGCTCCGTCAAGCGCACGCGGCGGGTGCTGAACGTGGCGATGAAGTACGCGATCAAGCGTCGGATCCTGCACGCGAATCCTCTGCCGAAGGGGAGGGGTGCAACGCCGCAGGCGTCCAATGCGGTCGACAGGCGGTCCCTGACCCACCCGCACAAGATGGCTCGCATCCTTGCTCGGATCCGGCGTCGCGCTCGCGGGGGGCGACGGCTGCACGCGTACTTCAGCACCGTCTACTACACCGGTCCACGGCCCGAGGAAGCCGCGGCGATGTACGCGGACGATGTCACGATCCCTCCTGAAGACGCTGAAGACCAGTGGAGCGATCTCCTCTTCCACACCGCCCAACCGGAGGTCGGAGGGAACTGGACTGATGACGGTGAGCTCCGTGAAGAGCGTGGGCTGAAGGGGCGGGCCGAGGACGACACGCGCAGCGTGCCCGGCCCTCCTGCGCTGACGAAGATCCTTCGAGAGCACATTCGGGCTGAAGAGCTGAAGCCGGGCGACCGGTTGTTCCAAGGGGAGAAGGGAGGGTTCATCGCCGGATCGGTCATTCGACGGGCATGGAGGACCGCCCGCAAGGCGGAGCTGACCGAACGGGAGTACGAGTCCCTGATGGGGCGGCGGATCTACGACATCCGGCACACCCGCCTGACGAAGTGGCTCAACGACGGCATCCCGCCCGCCCAGGTCGCCTACTGGGCAGGCAACAGCGTCCCGGTCCTGCTGGCCTTCTACGCAGGCTGCATCGAGGGCCAGCTCCCGGACCTCAAGCGGCGCATGGAGGCCCAGGGGGACCTTCCCGAGCTGCCCGAGGACCGGTGAGCCGCACGGGCAGCGTCACCGTGTATTCACCGTGGCCACCCGCAGAAACCCGGTGACAGCCGGACGGCGCCGGACTGTCCCGCGATCTCCAGGTGGGCGGTCCGGCGCCTCCAAACATCACAGAAGTAGGCTCTGACCAGTAAACAAGCCCTCCCGGAGGGAGGGCGGGTCGGAGCGCCCCCGGCAGGACTCGAACCTGCGGCCAAGTGCTTAGAAGGCACCTGCTCTATCCACTGAGCTACGGGGGCCGGTCTTCATCGCGGGTTGGGCGGGCTTGCCCCCGGAGCGACCTTGGCGGGGTCAAGGATAGGGGGCCGAAGGGCTCGTCCCGCTCGCTTCGCGACCGCGACGCGGTGTGGAGGTTCAGTGAAGCGATCCCGATAATCGCAGGCGGGTGCGATTTGCGCAGCGCTTTTCGCGCCGTCGGGCGAGGGTGTTGCGCACTCGTTATGGCTGCGGCACGGCTGCAGGGTGCGGCATGAGGGGTGAACGGGGCGATTGGCAGGCGAAACCTGTCATTTTCACCATCGCGTAGCGTGAATACGCTTCAAATACGCCTCAAAATTGGGCATTCTGCACATGTGGCGATCTTGGACGTACGGCCGGAACTGCTCGACGCGCTCACCGCGCTGCGCGATCGTGTCGCTGCCGCGCGGTTTCCCCTGCCGCTGCCGGATGCCGAGCGGGCGCGTCGCTCCCGCGCTGAGCTGCTCGCTCAGCTGGACGACTACCTGGTGCCCCGGCTGCGCAACCCGCGGGCCCCGCTGCTCGCCGTGATCGGGGGCTCCACCGGCGCGGGCAAGTCCACTCTGGTGAACTCGATCGTGGGCCGCCGGGTGAGCGAGGCAGGGGTGCTGCGGCCCACGACGCGGACGCCCGTGCTGGTCTGCCACCCGGAGGACAGGGCGTGGTTCGCGGGCCGCCGGGTGCTGCCCCGGCTGGAACGCGTCTGGGTGCCCCGTCAGGAGGACGGGGAGGACCGGGACGAGGACGGCACGGACGACGAGAGCGGCGCCGGGGAGGCGGGAGGGGCCCGGGACACCGGGGAGCGCGCGCTCCGCGTCGAGACCGACCCCGGGCTGCCCCCCGGGCTGGCCCTGCTCGACGCGCCCGACATCGACTCCCTCTTCGCCCCGAACCGCGATCTGGCGGCCGAGCTGATCTGCGCGGCGGACATCTGGGTGCTGGTCACGACGGCCGCACGGTACGCGGACGCGGTGCCCTGGCACCTGCTGCGCACGGCGAAGGAGTACGACGTCACGCTTGCCACTGTCCTGGACAGAGTGCCGCACCAGATGGCCGCGGACGTGGCACGCCAGTACGGAGTGCTGCTGCAGCGCGAGGGACTGGGCCAGGTTCCGCGCTTCACCATTCCGGAGCTCCCCGAGTCAGCGGGAGGCTCCGGACTGCTGCCCGTTTCGGCGGTCGCCGGGCTGAAAGGGTGGCTCGAACGGTGCACCACCGACCCGGAGACACGGCGCGCCGTGGTCGGGCGGACGGCGGCAGGTGCCGTCGGCTCGCTGCGCGCCCGGATCGCCGCCCTGGCAGGCGCCTCGGCTGCCCAGCACGCGGCCGCCCTGCACCTGGCGCAGCAGACCGAGACGGCGTACGAACAGGCGGCGGCCCGGACGCGTGCTCGGATCACCAGCGGTGAGCTGCTCGCGGGCGACGCGGCGACACACTGGCTCGGCTTCCCCCAGGACAGCGGTGGGGACGAGCTCCTCGACGCCTTCACGGAAGGGCTGACCGCACTCCTGACGGGCGCGGTGTCGGCGGCGGACGAACGCATCGCCGAAGCCCGCGGCAGCGGTCCACTGGCGGGCCTTCAGGACATCACTCCCGAGGAACGGTGTGAAGGACGCGGCAGGGCGGGCGTTCTGGTGCGGCGGTGGCGGCGCTGCGTCGAGGAGCTGGCGGAGGAAGAGGTGCGCGCGGCGGAGCGCGCCTCCGCTGCCGACGCCGAACGGGCGGCCGGACTGCTCGCCGCCGCGCTGCTCGGCGGGACGGCGGCTCAGGGCGCCTGCCGGGCGCTCGCCGGGCTCCTCGGCGGGAAACGCGCACAGGGGCTGCGGGAGCGGGCGGACCAGCTGCTCAGCGACTGTGTGGAGCGCGTGCTCCACGAGGAGCGCGAACGGAGGCTCGCCCTCCTGGACGTCCTGGAGGCGGGCCCGGAGCCCCAGATGGAGCTCGTCGCCGCCTTCTCCGTGCTGAGCAAGGTCGACGAACAGGCCGCACCCCTGGCACACGCGGGGACGGCAAGGGAAACCGGACGAGCAGGCGTGAGCAGCACGACCACGGGCGGAGAGGGGTGAGCTGGGTGAGCAAGGTGTCCGGCGGCGACGGCAGAGGGATGCGGGAGACGCGAG
>NZ_JAAKZZ010000578.1 GCF_011045075.1 Streptomyces boncukensis | reverse complement strand
GCGGAAGCGGGGGCGGCAGCGGAAGCGGCGGGCACGGCGGGCACGGCGGCGGCGAGGAGAAGACCAGCGGCGGCGGAGGCGGCAACGGCGGAGGGCACGGCGGAAGCGGCGGCGGCCCGGCGCAGCGGGTGACGCTCACCGTCAGCACCGTCCGGAGCAGCTACACGGGGTCGTGCCCGCCTCCGCCCGCCGCGGCTCCCGCGTTCAGCGCCGTCATCCGCGTCACCCGGCTGCCCGCCAAGGTCGAATACCAGTGGTACACCAGGAGCGGAAAAGGTACGGACCTGCACTGGAAGACCCTCGACTACCCGGCGGACGGCGCAAAAGAACGCACCGTGAATCACACCGAAACCCTTTACTCCCCAGCGGACACGCGCACCGACCAGATCGCGCTCAAGGTCCGCGCGCCTCACCAACTCCAGTCCGAACACCTGGAGTTCAGCATTACGTGCGAGAGCACCCAGCCACCCAGTGGCTATCAGTCACAGTGAGGGGAATCGCTTGACGCACTCGCGCGGACTACGCCAGATTGAATAGCCGAATTCCGCGCTTCAGGGGCATTCCGGGGGGACCGGTCGCCAATGCAGATGATTCAGAAACCGCGTGCGAGGGGCGATTCCCTGCCCGCGCTCGCGGGCGCCGCCGTGGCGGTCGGCGGGGTCGGTGCCACCCTGGCCCTGGCAGATGTGCACTCGGCGCTGCGCGCGCCTCTGACGCTCTTCTTCCTGCTGGTCGCCCCGGCGGCGGCGCTCGGCTCCCTGCTGCCCCGGCTCGACCCGCTCAGCCGCACCGTCGTCGCGGTCACCGGCGCGCTGGCCGTCGATCTGCTGGTGGCGCAGACGCTGCTGGCGTTCCATGTGTGGTCCGCGCGCACCGGCGTCGCCGCCGTCGCGCTGCTCAGCGGCGCCCTGCTGCTCATCCCCCTCGCGCGCTCCCGCCCGGCGGCGGGCCACGCGGAACAGGACTCGTGACGTGGACATCGATGTGGACATCACCGTGCACCGCCCGGGAGAACTCACCGCGGCCGACCGCGCCGCCTGGTCGTCCTTGCAGGCCAAGGCGCATCTGCACGGCTCGCCCCAGCTGGCGAACCCCTTCCTCTCCCCCGAGTTCACCCTCGCGGTGGGCCGCTGCCACCCGGGGGTGCGCACCGCCGTGGTCCGGGACCGGGACGGGGAGCCCGCCGCGTTCTTCCCGTACCAGCGCACGGCCCTCGGGGTGGGCCGGGCGGTCGGCCTCGGCATCTCCGACTGCCAGGGGATCGTGCACCGGCCGGGCTTCACCTGGGAGCCGCGAGGGCTGCTGCGGGCCTGCGGGCTGACGGTATGGGAGTTCGACCACCTGGCCGGGGGCCAGCCCGAGGCCGGGTTCGGGGACGCGGTCACCGGCTCCTTCGACTCCCCGGTGATCGGCCTCGACCAGGGGTTCGCTGCCTACTTCGGAGAACTCCGCGGGCGCTCGCCGAAGTTCGTACGCACGACGCTCTACAAGGAGCGCAAGCTGGGGCGCAGGGTCGGCGAGGTGCGCTATGTGCACGATGAGCGCGACCCCGAGCTGCTGCGCACCCTGATGGCCTGGAAGTCCGCGCAGTACCGGCGCACGGGCCGCAGCGACCGGTTCGCGCGGTCCTGGATCGTGCGTCTGGCGCAGCACCTCTTCCACTCCCGCTCCGACCGGTTCGCCGGGCAGCTCTCCGTGCTCTACGCCGGGGGCCGTCCGGTCGCCGCGCACTTCGGGCTGCGGACGGACCGGGTGCACGCCTGCTGGTTCCCGGCGTACGACCCGGCGTTCGCGCGCTACTCGCCCGGCCTGCTGATGCATCTGCGGCTGGCCGAGGCGGCGGCGGACGAGGGGATCTCGTATATCGACCTGGGGCGCGGCCAGAAGGAGTACAAGGACCTGCTCAAGACCCGGGATCTCACGGTCCACGAGGGATGGGTGACGCGGCGTCATCCGATGGCCCTGGGCCATCGGGCGCACCGCGCCCCCGTCCGCGCGCTCCGGAACGCGGTGCAGAGCCGGCCCGAGCTGTTCGCTCCGGCCGACCGGCTGCTCAGGGCGGCGGGCGCGCTCCGCACGACCCGAAGAGAGGGGGCGAGAGGGACCGACAGGGTGGACAGCTGACACGGCAGACAGGGAGGTGATGCCGCGGCCGTGGACAGAGCGGGGATCCCAGCCCGGGTCTGGCCGCCGCCGTTGCAGCGTCAATAACGTCGTCCATCCACCCGCACCGCCCCGCAACCGGCGGGGCAGGCCGACGGCAGCCCAGGGGAGGGCTCGGCCGCCGCGGCGCCAGGTGCGGGGCGCGGCAGGGGGGTGCCGCAGTCCGGGGTCGCTGTTCGGCCGTACCGCTCGGTGCGGCGGGGCTCCGGGACGCGGGCCGCGCGGGAGGAGACGCCAAGCGAGCGCTCCGCGCAGAGCGGAGCAGGAACCCCCCTTTCGAACCGGACTGACAGCGGGACCGCTCAGGCGTGCGGTCCACCGGACGAGAGGGAACCGACAGATGACATCACTGGCACGCGCCTTGACCGGCGGGTCCGGACCGTCAGGACAGCAGTCCTACCGACCGGTCTCCACCCATCTGGCCATCGCACCGCCGGTCAGCGTGGTGATTCCGGCGATGAACGAGGCGGAGAACCTGCCGTACGTCTTCACCTCGCTGCCGGAGTGGATCCACGAGGTGGTGCTGGTCGACGGCAACTCCACGGACGACACGGTCGCCGTCGCACGCGAACTGCGGTCCGACGTCAAGGTCGTCCCGCAGCGTGGCAAGGGCAAGGGCGACGCGCTGATCGCGGGGTTCGCCGCCTGTACCGGCGAGATCATGGTCATGGTCGACGCGGACGGCTCGGCGGACGGCGCCGAGATCGTGAGCTATGTCTCCGCGCTGGTCGGCGGCGCGGACTTCGCGAAGGGCTCGCGCTTCGCGAACGGCGGCGGCACGGACGACATGACGCCGATCCGCAAGCTGGGCAACCGGGTGCTGACGGGCCTGGTCAACCGCAAGTTCGGGGCCCGCTACACGGATCTGTGCTACGGCTACAACGCGTTCTGGCGGCACTGCCTGGACGACATCGACCTCGACTGCGCGGGTTTCGAGGTGGAGACCCTGATCAACATCCGTATCGTGCGGGCCGGGCTGCGGGTGCAGGAGATCCCCAGCCATGAGTACGAGCGCATCCACGGCACCAGCAATCTGCGGGCCGTACGGGACGGGCTGCGGGTGCTGCGGGTGATCCTGCGCGAGCGCGGCGGCAGGCCGAACAGAGCTCCGGCGGCGGTCCGGCCGCAGGGGCCGCAGCGGCGGGCAGCCCGGTGAACCCGACCGCTTCCGTAGTGATCTGCGTCTACACCGAGGACCGCTGGGAGGACATCCTCGCCGCCGTGGCCTCGGTGCGGCGCCAGTCGCTCCCGGCGCAGGACACCCTGCTGGTCGTCGACCACAACCCGGGGCTGCTGGGGCGGCTGGAGTCCCGCTACGCGGACGCGGAGGACGTACAGGTGCTCGCCGGCACGGGCCCCCGCGGCCTGTCCTCGGCCCGGAACACGGGAATCGCGGCGGCCCGCGGCGAGATCATCGCCTTCCTGGACGACGACGCGGTCGCCGAGCGCGACTGGCTGCGGCACCTCGTGGCGGCCTACACCGCCGACCCCCGCGTACAGGCGGTCGGCGGACGTACCGAGCCGGCCTGGGATTCCGGGCGGCGGCCCGCCTGGTTCCCCGAGGAGTTCGACTGGACGGTCGGCTGCATGTACCGGGGCCATCCGCGCGGGCTGGTGCAGGTCCGCAACGTCCTGGGCGGCAACGCGTCCTTCCGGCGCTCCGCGTTCGAGCGGGCCGGCCTGTTCACCACCGGCATCGGCCGCGACGGCCGGCGGCTGCCGCTGGGCTGCGAGGAGACCGAGCTGTGCATCCGGCTGCGCCGGACCGACCCGGAGGCGGTGCTGCTGATCGACGACCGCGCGGTCATCCACCACCGGGTGCCTGCGGAGCGGGAGCGACTGGCGTATCTGCGGACCCGGTGCTACGCGGAGGGGCTCTCCAAGGCGGCGGTCTCCCGGCTGGCCGGCGCCCAGGACGGCCTGGCGTCGGAGCGCCGCTATGTGACGCGGGCGCTGCCGCTGGGCGTGGCCCGGGGGCTGCGGGACGCGCTGCTGGGCCGGGCGGGCGGCGCGGGCCGGGCTGCGGCGATCGTGCTGGGGCTCACCGCCGCGGCCTGGGGCTACGCCAGGGGCCGGCTGACCCCGGCCC
>NZ_JAAKZZ010000577.1 GCF_011045075.1 Streptomyces boncukensis | reverse complement strand
GGACGCGGCGGCGGGCGCCCCCGCCGGGGGCTTCGGCCCGCCCCCCGTCACCGACCTGTCCGCGGCCCTGGAGGAGGTCCGGCACCTCCTCGACGCCGGCCGCTTCACCGAGGTCGCCGCGCTCCTCGGCCGCACCCTCCCCGCCGCCGTCGCCGAGCACGGCGCGGGCTCCCCCGTCGTCCGCACCCTGCGCAAGCAGTACGCGGCGGCCCTGGTCGACATCGGCCAGTACGGGCTGGCGCTGCCGGAGCTGAGCCGGCTCATCCGGGAGCTGGGCGCAGAGCGCGGCATGAACGACCCCGCGGTCGTCCAGCTCCTCCAGGACGAGGCCCTGTGCCGCCGCAGCCTCAGCACGGGCTAGGGGGTGTTCTCGAAGGTCCCGTCAGGGGCGCGGGGAACCATACGGGGCGCTCAGTCGCCGTCGTCCGGCAGCAGCTTCTCCGGGGTCAGCGGCAGCTCGCGGACACGGCGGCCGGTGGCGTGGTAGACGGCGTTGGCGACAGCCGGGGCCACCCCCACAGCGCACACCTCGCCGAGCCCCTTCGCACCCAGCGGGTTGACGTCGGGTTCGGCCCGCCCGACGAACCGCGCGTCGATGCTGCCGATGTCGGCGTGGACGGGGACGTGGTAGTCGGTGAGCGCGGGGTTGACCATCCGGCCGCTGACCGGGTCGAAGACGAGCCGTTCCATCAGCGCTGCCCCCAGCGCGTAGATGATGCCGCCCTGCGCCTGGTTGCGGGCGGTCTTCGCGTTGAGGACGAGCCCGCAGTCGAAGACCCCGACGTGCCGGGTGACGCGCACTCGCGGCAGGTCCCGGTCGATGCGCACCTCCGTGAAGTGCGCGCCGAAGGTGGACCTTGCGAACGGCAGGTCCTCGTCCGGGGTGAACTCGCCCTCGCCGACGACCGACCGCCTGTCCTGCCGTGCCAGCAACGCCTCGTACGTCTCCCCGCGCTTCGGCTCGTCCCGTACGAACAGCCGCCCGTCGGCCGCCTCGATGTCCTTCTCGTCCTCCCCGTGCAGCGGGGAGGCGCGGTCCGCGACGGCCAGCCGGACCGCCGTGCGGCGGGCGTCCCGGGCCGCCAGGTGGACGGCGCTGCCGTTGCTCCCCGAGTTGCGGGAGCCGAAGGTCTGCGCGGCGGCGGGCAGGTCGGTGTCCCCGGCCCGCATCCGGACCTTCGCGGGCGCCACACCGATCCCCGAGGCGGCCACCTGCGCCAGTGTCGTCAGGGTGCCTCCGCCGATCTCCACGGTGCCGGTGCGCACCTCGGCCGTGCCGTCCCGGCGGATCTCCACCGTGGCCCTGGCCCCGAGGGCGTGCTCCACGCGGATCGCCGAGGCCATGCCCCAGCCGACCAGGTCGTCGCCGTCCCGCATGGACCGCGGCCGGGCTTCGCGCCGGTCCCAGCCGAAGACCTTCGCGCCGAGCTTGTAGCACTCCAGCAGCCGGTTGCCCGCCCAGGGCTTGCGGCTCTCCGGGTCGGCGTCGGCGTAGTTGCGGCGGCGCAGCTCCACGGGGTCCACGCCGGTGGCGTACGCGAGTTCGTCCATGGCGGACTCCAGGGCGAACATCCCGGGGTTGTCGCCCGGGGTGCGCATGGACGTCGCCGTGCCGGTGTTGACCCGCGCCACCTTGGTGGTCGTCCGCAGGTGCGGCACCGCGTACATCGCGCGCATGCAGTGCGCCGTGGTCTCGTGGCGGTCCACGACGAACGAGGTGGTGTTGGCGCTCTCATGGGTGATCGCCCGCAGCCGGCCGCGCCGGTCGGCTCCCAGCCGGAGCGTCTGCCGGGTCTCGGGCATGTTGCCCGTACCGGTGAACACCTGCTTGCGGTCGATGGTCAGCCGTACCGGACGGCCCACCGCACGTGCCGCCAGCGGCGCCAGCAGGGTGTGTGCCCAGACGAACGCCTTGTTGCCGAATCCGCCGCCGAGCAGCGAGGAGACCATCCGGACCTGTTTCTCCTCCAGTCCGAAGACGGCCGCCACGGCGGGCCGGTGCCGGAACACCCCCTGGCTGGAGTCGTAGAGCGTCAGTTCGCCGCCCTTCCACTCGGCCAGCGTCGAGGAGGGCTCCATCGGCGCGTTGGAGACGGTGGCCGTACGGTAGCGCCCCGTGATCCGCACGGCGGCCTTCCGCAGCTCCTCCTCCGGCTCGCCGCGCAGCGACTCCGGGTCGCCGAGCACCAGGTACGGACTGTCCTTCGGCACGAACGCGTCGGGCAGTGCGGCGTCCAGCGTGGGCACCGGTTTCCGCTTCGCGTACTCCACGCGTACCCGCGAGGCGCCGTACCGGGCCTGCTCCAGGGACTCGGCGACGACCAGCGCGACGCACTGCCCCGCGTGCAGGACCCGGTCGTCCTGCAGCGGCAGCCGGGGCTCGGCGGCGAACGGGACCGGCGGCTCGCCCTTCCACTCCGGGCGGTCGCGGTGCGTCAGCACGGCCACCACTCCGTCCGCCGCGCGCGCCGCACGGGTGTCGATACGGCGTATCCGCGCGGCCGACTCCGTACTGGTCACCATCACCGCGTGCGTCATCCGGGGCAGGCGGACGTCGCCCGAGTAGACGGCGCGGCCCGTCACCTTGTCGGGGCCCTCGATGCGGTCGAGCGCGGCGCCGACCGGTTCCTCCCAGCGTGCCATCAGCGGCCTCCCGCGTCGTTCAGGGCCCGGCGGACCACCCTGCTGACCAGTTGCACCTTGTAGGCGTTGTCGGGGCGCGGCTCGGCCCCCTCGGCGGCGGCCCGCGCGGCGGCCCGCGCCGCGCCGTCGTCCAGCTTCCGCCCCGTCAGCGCCCGCTCGGCCCCGGTGGCGCGCCACGGCTTGGCCGCGACGCCGCCCAGCGCGATCCGCGCCCGCCGCACCGCGCCGCCCCGCAGGTCCACGGCGACGGCGGCGGACACCAGCGCGAAGGCGAAGGACGCGCGCTCGCGGAACTTGAGGTACCGCACGCGCCTCCCCGGGGGCTGCGGGGGCAGCTCCACCGCCTCGATCAGCTCGCCGTGCCCGAGGTTGTGCTCCCGCTGCGGCGCGTCGCCGGGCAGCCGGTGCAGGTCGCCGACGGGCATGCTGCGGCGGCCGTCCGGGCCCACCACGCGCACCACGGCGTCCAGCGCCACCAGCGCCACGGCCAGGTCCGACGGGTGCACCGCGAGGCACGCCTTCGTGGCCCCGAAGACCGCGTGGTGCGCGCTGTCGCCCGCGACGGCGGCGCACCCCGAGCCGGGGTCGCGCCGGTTGCACGGGAACTCCGTCGTGCGCAGATACGGGCAGCGCACCCCCTGGAGCAGATTGCCGCCGAAGGTTGCCATGTTCCTGATCTGCGGCGAGGCCCCGGACGCCAGCGCCTGGGCCAGCAGCGGATAGTGCTCCCGCACCGTCTCGTCGAGCGGCGCGTTGCGGGCCAGCGCCCCGATCCGCACCCCGCCGTCCGGCAGCCGGGTCACCCGGTCCAGCGGGAGGCCGCCGATGTCGACGACCCGGGACGGTGCGCGGACGCCGTCCCGCAGGAGAGTCACCTGGTCCGTGCCGCCCGCGACGACCCGCGCCCGCGGGTCCCCCGCCAGCAGCTCGACCGCCTCGCCGACCTCGCGGGGGCGGGAGTAGTGGAAGGTTCGCACGTCACATCTCCTTCCGTGCCTGCGCGACCGCGTCGGCGATGTGCGGATAGGCGGCACAGCGGCACACGTTGCCGCTCATCAGCTCGGGCACCTGCGCGGCAGGTACGTCGGGGGACTCCTTCAGCAGACCGACGGCCGACACGACCTGCCCGGAGGTGCAGAACCCGCACTGGAAGCCGTCCTGCTCGACGAAGGCCCGCTGCATCGGGTGCAGCTCGCCGTCCTCGGACAGCCCCTCGACGGTGGTGACCTCGCGCCCCTCGTACATCACGGCCAGGGTCAGGCAGGACACCGCCCTGCGGCCGTCGACCAGGACCGTGCACGCCCCGCAGGCGCCCTGGTCGCAGCCCTTCTTCGGGCCGGTGAGGCGGAGCCGTTCGCGCAGGGTGTCCAGCAGGCTGGCGCGGACGTCCACCGTCAGCTCCCGGCGCCGCCCGTTGACCGTGAGCGCCAGCGGGACCGTACGGGGCGGCGCGTCCCCGGCACCGCCGCCCTCGTCGTCGGCGGCATCGGCGGCGGCGGCGTGCGGGGCGGTGAGCGGGGTGCCGGGCAGCACGCCGGCGGCGGCCAGTCCGGCCCCCGCGGCCGCCCCGGCGGCGAGCACGGTACGGCGGGGCGCGCCGCCCCCGTCCC
>NZ_JAAKZZ010000576.1 GCF_011045075.1 Streptomyces boncukensis | reverse complement strand
CCCCGCCACCGGAGCCCGGTCCCCCCGGGTCCGCGCCGCCGGCCTCCGGCGGGGCCTCCCGCAGCAGTTCGCGGACGAGGCGCTCGTCCTGCTCGCTCAGCGAGGAGACGAAGCTGGCGAGGACGGCGTCCCGGTCGGCCTCGCCGTCCAGCACGCGGCGCATCCGCAGCGCCGCGAGACCCGCCTCGTCGGCGACCGGGCTCCACACGTACGAGCGGCCCTCGCGGGTGCGGGTGACGGCCCGTTTGGCGTGCAGCCGGGTCAGGATGGTCACCACCGTGGTGTACGCCAGGCCGCCGCCGAGGCGCTGCCGCACCCACCCCGCGGTGGCCGGCCCCGCCGCGGTGCGCAGCGCGGACAGCACCTGGGATTCCAGCTCTCCTTGACCCCGGCGGCGCCCCGGGGACGCCTCGTCGCCCTTCGCCATGCCGGGCATCCTACCGAGCGGCGGTGACAGCCTTGAACGCTCTGGTCTGCTCGGTGATCGCCCGCTCGCTGGGCAGCCGTTCGATGGAGGAGGCGCCGAAGAAGCCGACGACTCCCTCGGTGTGCTCCAGGACGTAGCGGGCGTCCTCCGGTTCGGCGATCGGGCCGCCGTGGCAGAGCACCAGCACCTCCGGGTCGACCCGCCTGGCCGCGTCGTGCATGGCCTGCACCGCGGCGACGGCCTGGTCGAGGGTGAGGGCCGTGCCCGCGCCGATCGCGCCCTTGGTGGTCAGGCCGACGTGCGGGACGAGCACGTCGGCGCCCGCGCGGGTCATCTCCGCCGCCTGCTCCGGGTCGAAGACGTACGGCGCGGTGAGCAGGCCCCGCTCGCGGGCCAGGCGCACGGCGTCGACCTCCAGCCCGTACCCCATGCCGGTCTCCTCCAGGTTGGTGCGGAAGACGCCGTCGTAGAGCCCGACCGTGGGGAAGTTCTGCACCCCGGCGAAGCCCATCGCCTTGAGCTGGTCCAGGAAGCGGCCCATGTCGCGGAACGGGTCGGTGCCGCAGATCCCGGCCAGCACCGGGGTGTCCCGGACCACGGGCAGCACTTCGCGGGCCATGTCCACGACAATGGCGTTCGCGTCCCCGTACGGCAGCAGCCCGGCGAGCGAGCCGCGGCCCGCCATGCGGTAGCGGCCGGAGTTGTAGATGATCAGCAGGTCGACTCCGCCCGCCTCGGCGCACTTGGCGGACAGGCCGGTGCCCGCGCCCGCGCCGATGACCGGCCGCCCCGCGGCAACCTGGGCGCGCAGCCGGACGAGTGCTTCCTCGCGTTCCATGGAACGGTCCTCTCAGCTCTTTCGGTGAACGGTGATCAGCTGGTGCAGCCGGTCCGCTGCGGCCACCGCGAAGGACGCGTCGTTGAGGTGCGCGTCGACCTCGTGCAGCGGGACGCCGGTGCCCTCCAGCGCGGCGCCCAGCGCGCTCCGCCCGGCCGCGTCGGCGGCCGGGTCCTCGAAGGGGCCGCCGGGCGCGTCGAGTGCCGAGACGCCGCGCAGCGGCCAGAAGACCTCGGCCGGCCCCCGGGCCGCCGCGAGCTTGCGGCCCAGCTCCGTGCCCAGCGCGGCCATCTCCTCGGCCGTGGTCCGCATCAGCGTGACGGCGGGGTTGTGGACGTACAGCGTGCGGTCCGTGAAGCGCTCCGGGACGGTCTCGCGCGGGCCGAAGTTGACCATGTCCAGCGCGCCGGGCGCCACGACCTGGGGCAGCCGTGCGGCACCGGCCGCCGTCAGCCGGCCGGGGCCCGCGCTGAGGACGCCGCCGACGAGTTCGTCCGCCAGCTCGGTGGTGGTCAGGTCCAGTACGCCGTCGAGCGCCTGCTCAGCGGCGAGCCGCTCGACCGCGCGGCCTCCGGCGCCGGTGGCGTGGAAGACCAGGACCTCATGGCCGAGTTCGGCCAGCCGGGCGCGGGCCGCGTCCACGGCGGGAGTGGTGACGCCGAACATGGTCGCCGCCACCACCGTGCGGCCCGGTGCCGCGGGCGTCGCGAGCTCCTGCTCGTGGTGCCGGGCCATTCCGGCGGCAGCGGCGGCGGCGTTGCCCAGCACCCGCGCCGAGACGGAGTTGATGCCCGCGATGTCCACCACGCTGGAGCCGAGCGTCAGGTCGCTGCTGCCCACATACGGGCCGACATCTCCCCCGGCCATCGTGCTGACCAGCAGCTTCGGCACCCCGATGGGCAGCGCCCGCATGGCGCGGGCCGCGATGGCGGAGCCGCCGCTGCCCCCGGCGGCGAGCACGGCGTGCAGCTCGCCGCGTGCGTGCAGGTCCCGCACCACGCACTCGGCGCCTTCCGCCATCGCCGCCACTGCGGCGCCCCGGTCCCCGGCGGCGCGCAGCCGCGTCAGATCGTGCCCCGCGGCTCGCGCCACGTCGGCGGCTGTCACGTCCGCGGCAGGAGCGGAGGCGGGCGGCGGCAGCACCCCCGTGTCCACCAGCAGTACCGCGCAGCCCTGCGCACGGAGCCGGTCGCGCAGCCAGGCGTACTCGACGCCCTTGGTGTCGAGCGTCCCGATCAGCACCACGGTCGCCATCCCGCCCACTCTCCCTCGCACCTCGTCGTACGGCATCCGGAACGTGCTCATCCTCGAACCGGCGCGCGGTGCGGCCAAGGCCACTTCGGGGGAACTGGCCTGCGCGTGTCGGGACCGGCCAGGACCGCGATAATGGAGGTGTGCGACGCGTCTCCCCCAGCCGGCTCTCCCGGCTGCTGACGGGCTGGTCCGCCACGGCCGCCGACCGCCCCGGCGACCGCTCGGCCCCGCACCCGGCAGGGCCGGGGCACCTGCTGCCCCAGCGGCTCGCCGCCGCGCTGCGCGAGCTGGCCGAGCGCGGTGACGTGCCCGCCGGGACGGTGCTGCCTTCGCAGCGCGCGCTGGCCGCCGTGCTGGGGGTCAGCCGCTCCACGGTCACCGCCGCCTACGGCCAGCTGGAGGCCGAGGGCTGGCTGGCGAGCAGGCAGGGCAGCGGCTCCCGGCTGCGCGGTACGCCGCTGAGCCGCGAGCGCGCCGGCGAGGGGCGGCTCGCGAGCTTCGACGAGCGGCGCGGCGACGCCCTCTCGGACGTGCTCGACCTGTCCAGCGGGGCGCTGGACGGCATCGCGGCGGTGGACGCGGCGGTCGACGGCCTGTCCGCGGCCGACCTGGGGCCGCTGCTGCGCTCGGACGGCTACCTCCCCTACGGGCTGCCGGCGCTGCGCGAGGCTCTGGCCGGCTACTACGCGCAGTGCGGTACGCCGACGACGCCGGAGCAGATCCTGGTGACGGCCGGCTCGCAGCAGGCGGTGTGGCTGCTGGCGCAGGCGCTGGCCGATCCCGGCGACACGGTGGTCACCGAGAACCCCACCTACCGCGGCGCGCTGGAGGCGCTGCGGGCGCGCGGCGCGCGCCTGGTGGCGCTGCCGGACGACGGCACGGGCACCCCGGCGGGGGCCCCGCCGGACGCCGCGCTGCTCCGGCGCGTACGGGCACGCCTGGTCTATCTCCAGCCGACGGCGCACAACCCCACAGGGCGCAGCCTCCGCCCCGCCGCGCGCCGCGCCTGGGCGGAGCTGCTCACCCGGCTCGGCGAGGAGCAGGGGCTGTTCACCGTGGAGGACACCGCGTGCGCCGAGCTGACGCTGCACGGGGACGGACCTCCGGTGCCGCTGACCGCGCAGCTGGCGGACGACAGGACGGCGACGGTGGGCACCCTCTCCAAGCTGTTCTGGGGCGGCCTGCGGGTGGGCTGGATCCGGGCCGCGCCGCCGCTGGTGCGGCGGCTCGCGGAGGTCAGGAAATCGGTCGACCTGTCCGGCCCGGTGCTGGACCAGGTGCTGGCGGTCCGGCTGCTCGCGCGGCTGCCTGCCGCGCGGGCCCAGCGGCGGGGCGCGCTGCGGGAGCAGCTCGCCGCGGCGGAGGCGCTGCTGCGGGAGCGGGCGCCCGGGTGGGAGTGGGAGCACCCGGCCGGCGGGCCCGCGCTGTGGGTGCGGATGCCGGGCGCCGACGCGGAGGCGGCGGCCCAGGTGGCCCGCCGGCGCGGGGTGCTGGCCGTTCCCGGCCCGGCGTTCTCTCCGGTGGACGGCTTCCGCGACCGGGTGCGGGTGCCGTACGCGCGCGACCCCGCGATGCTGGCGGAGGCCCTCCGGGTGCTGGCGGAGAGCGCCCGCTAGTGTCCTGAGTCGGAGATTCGTCGGCAGTAGGTTGCGACCTTTTCGAGGATCTCGTCGGCGGTCTTTGTCCAGATGAAGGGCCGGGGGTTGGTGTTCCAGTCGGCGAGCCAGGTGCGGATGTCG
>NZ_JAAKZZ010000575.1 GCF_011045075.1 Streptomyces boncukensis | reverse complement strand
CGGGGTGCCGCCGGGCACTCGTTCAGCGGCGGCGCACTGCCGCATGTGTCTTCGAGTGTCTACGCTCTAAGACGAGTCGACCGAAAGGTGTGCACCATGCACCGGGCACTGATCGTCGTGGATGTGCAGAACGACTTCTGCGAGGGGGGCAGCCTCGCGGTCCCGGGCGGCGCGGATGTCGCCGCCGCCGTCACCGACCTCATCGGCGACGCCTCGGCCGGCTACCGCTACGTGGTGGCGACCCGCGACTTCCACATCTCCCCCGCGGAGCACTTCTCCGAGCAGCCCGACTTCGAGCACACCTGGCCCCGGCACTGCGTCGCGGGCACCGAGGGCGTGGGCTTCCACGCCAACTTCGCCCCCGCCGTCGCCTCCGGCTCCATCGACGCCGTCTTCGACAAGGGCGCCTACACGGCGGCGTACAGCGGCTTCGAGGGGGCGGACGAGCACGGCGTACCGCTGGCGGACTGGCTGCGCGCACACGGGGTGACGGAGCTGGACGTGGTCGGTATCGCCACCGACCACTGCGTACGGGCCACCGCGCTGGACGCGGCGCGCGAGGGGTTCCGCACGCAGGTGCTGCTGGATCTGACGGCGGGGGTCGCCGAGGGTACGACGCTGCGGGCGCTCGACGAGCTGCGGGACGCCGGGGTCGAGCTCACCGGCAAGCCGGTGGTCTCCTCCGGCTGACCGGAGCGCTCCGGGCGGCCCCGTGCCCCGCCAGGGGCGCGCCTACGGTGCGGCCACTCTCAGCAGGGTGGCGATGGGGTGCCAGGACTCGCGGTCGTCCTCGGGGACGGCCCGCCACACCAGCCCGTCCGGATGGTGCAGCACGGCCGTGATCTCGTCGGCCGTCGGCGGCTCGGCGTTCCCCTTCAGATAGATCGCCCGGAGCCCCAGGTTCCGCAGCCGGGTCAGGGCACGCGCCCGGTTGCGCGAGTGGACGAGGACACGGACCCGCGGCTCGTCGCCCGCCCGCCGCGGAGCCGCCGCACGCACCGTGTGCGGCTCGTCGGCCGCCGCCGACCAGCGGCGGGGCCGCAGCGGCGCGCCCGCTCCCCCGGGGGCCGCCCCGCGCCCTGCGCGCAGCCCGCCGGAGAGCCGTCCGGCGCCCGTGCCGGCCGCGCCCTGCGGGCGCGGCCGGGGCAGCGTCAGCGCGACGATCACGCTGCCGTCGGGCAACCCCGCGTATCCGCCTCCTGCCATGGTCATCAGCTCCCCCGTACTCGCCTCGGGTGGTCGTGTGCGGGCCCGGCGAGGAACCCCCACAGGAGGCATCTAAACGCGATCGGAGCCCGGCCGCCAGGGGGTAACGGGTGATCATGTTTTGACCTGCAACGATGCAAACAAATTCATCCCTGGGTTGTACGGGTCATGATCACCGACTCCGTGGACCCCAAAGTGGATCATGACATAGGCATGTGCAGGGGTGGCCCGATCACCCATCTCGCGACTTTGATCGTACTATGCCCCGATTCCTGCTCTATACACTATGAGCTGGGGTTTCTCCCGCCCATTGGCGCCCCTCGCCCCGGAAAACCCGCGCACGGGAGCGCCTTCTCCGCCGAGCGGGAGCCAACCGCGAGCCGGTGGGCCATAGTTGGGAGGGAGGGGCCCCACCCGGGGCTCGATCGGGTGGCCCCTGGTCGGACCAATGGCGCCCAACTCCCCGTCAGATAACGGTTGCGAACACTGGAGCACCCTCGGCACCGGCCATGGAGGACCGCGCCGACGCGCCGCGCCCGCGCCGGTGCGCACGGCCGTGGCCGCAGCGTCCGGAGGATCACGCAAGAGGGCCGCAGTGTCCGGTAGTTGGGACAGTTGGCCCTTCGTGCGCCAGTGCGCCCCCCGTGCAACAGCACCGTGCGTAAGGTCACGCTTACCGTGCTTTCGGCTGGGCAGCCAGGACCGTAGAGTCGTTCGATGGCGCCCCGTTTGTACCGAGGGAACGTGGGCCGTACAACGACCAGTTCGACGTCCGCCCCTGACCTCACCCCCCGAGGACGGATCCGCCATGCCGCGTCCGAACCCCGCACAGCTCGCCTACGGATCTGCCACCGTCATGTGCTCCGCGTTCCTCATGCTGTTGCTGTCGCAGGCCCGTTCGGGCCTCGGTGTGGCAGTGATCGCGTTCGCGGCGCTGGCGCTCGGCGTACTCGTCGCACTCGCTGTCCCGGCGGCCCGGTCAAAACGCCGGGAGGCACGTGCCGTTGGCACCTCCCCCGCCCGGACCCACACCACCACGGTCCGGGTGCGGCACCGCGCCCCGGCATCGGCCGCCACCGGAGCGGCCCGGCTGCCGGAGCCCACCCTGCGCCGCTGAGCCCTGTGCCGCCGGGCCCCCTGCGCCGCTGAGCCCTGCGCCGCCGAGCCGGTCCGGCGGTCAGCCGGTCGCGACGACCACGCTCCGCGCGGCCTTGTCGTGCACGCACTGCTGATACGGCTTGTCCCAGGTGCAGAACAACACGTTCACCAACCAGAACAGAAAGCCGAGGCACGGCACGAGTGCGGGCAGCGAGTAGGTGGCCGCCCGGAACCATCCGGGCGAGCCCGCCGGCACCGCGCCGTTCGCCAGCATGCCGACCCGGATCTTCATCGCCATCTTGCCGACCGTCTGCCCCCGGGTGGTCAGCATCAGCCCCTCGTAGATGAAGTAGGCGAGGGTGTAGACGGCCTGCTGCCAGTAGGTCTGGCCGCTGTCGGTCGAGTAGCCGCCCTCGGAGAGGCCGACGACGAGGGCGACCGGGACGCCGATGATGACGGCGTCGATGATCCGGGCGACGAGGCGTTTGCCGCGCGAGGCCAGCGGGGGCATCCCCGCGAGGGGATCCGCCGCGCCGTGGGTGCCGCCGTACGGATTGTCGCCGTACGGTCCACCGTCATACGGGCCACCTCCGTACGGACCGGCGGCGTACGGACCGGCGGCGCCCCCTCCGTTGGACGGCGGCGGAGGGGGCGGAGGCGCCCCCTCGCCTCCGGATTGGTCGGGCTTCCGGAACGGGTCGCTCTCGGGCTGCTCCGTGCTCATGGCCCGAGTGCATCGTCCGGCCGGTCGGCCCGCATCCTGTGCGGGCCGACCGGGTGACAGCCGCAACGTGCCCCGAAGGGGCCCGCGGCTCGTATCCACTGCGGCTTCGCCGCGGGACGCGCCAAGCCACAGCGGGACCCCCGAGTACCCCCTAGGGCCGGGCCACGAAAGTCCGCGCGGCCTTGTCGTGCCAGCACTGGCGCCAGGGCCGGTCGAAGACGCACCACGCGACGTTCACCACCCCCACGGCCAGCACCCCGAGCACCCCGTAGACCAGCCACCGCGACAGCGCCGTCCCGAACCCCGGCACCTCCTGCCGCTCCACGTCCAGCACCGTCACGCCGAACAGCTTCTTCCCCGGCGTCCGCCCCCACCGGGCGGTCGGCAGCACCTCGTACAGCAGCGCGAACAGCAGCAGGGTCCCCAGGACGACGGCGAGATAGCCGCCCGTCGTCCCGTCGATCAGCCAGACCTGCTTGGTCACCCCGGCCTGCTCCACCGCGTCGACCTTGGCGTCGATGTGGTCGGCCGCCCTGTCGACGAACGGGTACGCCACCGCGCCGCCCACAGCCAGCGTCGCGACCAGGTCGACGAGGCGCGCGGCGAGCCGGCGGCCCAGCCCCGCCGGGCGCGCCTGCCGCTGGATCTGCGCGAAGGGGTCGGCGGCAGGCGGCCGCCAGGGCACGACGGCGTCCTGCTCGGCGGCCGGTACGGACGGCAGTCCGGCGGCGGGCGCGGGGCTGAGCGGTGCCGCGGGCGCGGGGCCGGTGTGTGAGGTGGCGAGCTCGTGAATCTGCTGGGCCCACGGGGTGGGCGGATACCGCACCTCGTCCCGCGAACCGCCGGGCGCCGCCTGCTGGGCCGGGACCTGCCCGGCGGCGGGCCGCGGAGCCGGGGCGGGAGCGTTACCGGCGTCCTGGCCGCCGGCCGCCGCCTCGGGGCGGCGGGACACCACGACGCCCCGCTCACCGCCACCGGCCCTGGCCTCCGGCACTCCGCCGGACCCGGAACCGGCCGTTGTCCCGGCCCCCGGGGCGCCGCGACCGGCCCCGGAGGCCGGAACGCCGCTGTCCGGACCGGGAGCTCCCGCCGCCGGGCCGGCCACCGGAGCACCATCCGCCGCCGCACCGGCGTCCGTCACCCCCGGGCCAGGGCCCTGGCCCTGGCCCGGGACGGACGCCGGACCCACCGGAACACCGCCGCCCGGGGCGGGAGACGGGGCGCTGGGGGTTCG
>NZ_JAAKZZ010000574.1 GCF_011045075.1 Streptomyces boncukensis | reverse complement strand
TCTGGGCGGGGGCGCTCTTGGCGACCGACGGCTTCGAACAGAGCGGCGGCGGGGGCGGCAGCGGCGCGGCGGACCTCGCCGGATACGCCTACCGCGGCGACATGTGCGACGCCTTCGACCGCTCGTCCGTCGCGGCGCGCTACTCGGAGGAGAGCGGCGACCCCACCCAGTACGCGTCGCAGGACCCCGCGCTCGCCTCCTCGTACTGCAGCGTGACCATGAAGACCTCGGGCGATCGCTACAACCGCACCTATGTGAGCTTCACCGGGATGTGGCACAAGAAGACCGACCCGGAGCCGGAGTTCGCGCCCCGTGCGCAGGCGTACACCGACCGGAGCGACGACACCTCGTCCTACCGGACCACCCAGCTCGGCGGACTCGGCGACCAGGCGTTTCTGATCGTGGACAAGACACGGGGCGGCAGCACCGTGCGCTGGATGCGGCTCGCGGTGCGGGACGGGTGGTTCGAGGCGAGCCTGGAGTGGAGCAACTACGCCTCCGCGTCGAGCGACTCGGCAGCGCCGGGCGAGCCGGAGCTGCGCAGGATGCTCACGGCTGACATGAAGTCCACGCTGGCGGCCCTGCGGAAAGGCTAGGGGCCTGAGGGTGCCCTGCGGATCTTGCCGGGTCGGACCGAGAAGACCGCACCGGCACCCCGCGCCGCCGGGGCGTCAGCTCCTCCCCCGCGCGGCGCCGGCGATGGTGACGACGGCCCGCTCCAGCGCGTACTCCGGATCGGTTCCGGCGCCCTTCACCGCCGCGTCGGCCTCCGCCACGGCGCGCAGCGCCACCGACACGCCGTCGGCCGACCAGCCCCGCATCTGCTGCCGCACCCGGTCGATCTTCCAGGGCGGCATCCCCAGCTCCCGCGCGAGATCGCCGGGGCGCGCCCCGCGCGGCGCCGACGCCAGCTTGCCGATGGAGCGGACGCCCTGGGCCAGCGCACTGGTGATCAGCACCGGTGCGACGCCCGTCGCCAGCGCCCAGCGCAGCGTCTCCAGCGCCTCGGCCGCCCGGCCCTCCACCGCCCGGTCCGCGACGGTGAAGCTGGACGCCTCGGCGCGGCCGGTGTAGTACCGCCCGACCACCGCGTCGTCGATCGTGCCCTCCACGTCGGCGGTGAGCTGGGCGCAGGCCGAGGCCAGCTCGCGAAGATCGCTGCCGATGGCGTCGACCAGCGCCTGGCACGCCTCCGGCGTCGCCGAGCGGCCCAGCCCGCGGAACTCGCCGCGCACAAAGGAGAGCCGGTCGGCGGGCCTGGTCAGCTTCGGGCACTCCACCTCGCGCGCGCCCGCCTTGCGGGCCGCATCCAGCAGGGCCTTGCCCTTGCCTGCGCCCGCGTGCACCAGGACCAGGGTGATCTCCTCGGCGGGGGCCGCCAGATACGCCTTGACGTCCTTGACCGAGTCCGCCGCGAGGTCCTGCGCGGCACGCACCACGACGACCTTGCGCTCGGCGAACAGCGAGGGGCTGGTCAGCTCGGCGAGGGTGCCGGGCTGGAGATCGGCGGAGGCCAGCTCCCGCACATCCGTGTCCGCGTCGGCGGCGCGGGCCGCGGCCACCACCTCCCGCACGGCGCGGTCGACCAGCAGCTCCTCCTGGCCCACCGCGAGGGTCACGGGAGCGAGCAGGTCCTGGTCCGGGGTCGTCTTCTTACGCGCAGCAGCCATCGCCATAAAGCATCGCACGCGCCGCTGACAGAATGCCGGGGTGAGCGATGTACGACATGTGCTGGTGCTCCCGGACCGCGAGGCGGCCGAGGAGGTGGCGGGCGAGCTGGAGGAGCTGCTGGGGCTCGCCGAGGAGCCGCAACTGGTGCGCGAGGCGCTGGCCGGCGAGGACGACGCGGAGGACGCGCAGTGGCTGGTGGTCCTGGAGGACCCGGACCAGCGGTACGACACCGGGCGGCTGGACGAGCTCGCCGCCGGGCACGAGGGGTGGCTGGAGCGGGAGTGAATCGTTCCGGGGACGGTCCGGGCACGGAGCGGTCACGTCCCGTCGACATCGGGGCGAACAGCCGCTGACAGCACAGGATTTGAGCACCAGTGCACCTGGGCGGCGCTTACCGTGACAGCCCCACCGGCCCCGGTCACCACCGCGCGAGGCTCTCATGGACTGGCTCAGCCCCGAGAACCTGCTGGCGGCACTCGGCGTGCTCGCCACCTTCGGCGTGCTCTGGTACGAGCGGCTCGTGCCCGGTCAGAAGCGGATCGGGTACCGCGTGCAGATGGACACCCGGATCGACGACGCGTCCGCCGCCGTCCACAACGGCCACCGGCTGCACCTGCTGCGCGGCGCCGACACCTCCCGCACCTCGCTGGTGCTGCTCCGGATCGAGAACGACGGCTTCCGCACCGTCACCGAGAACGACTACATCACCACCCGCGACGGCGAACACGCCGGGCTGTCCGCCACCTTCCCCGGCCGCACGGTCATCGACGTGGACGTCACCGAGCCGAGCCATGAGACCCTGCGGCGGCACTTCGAACCCAGCCCCACCAACCCGGGGCTGCGCAGCTACCAGGACCGCATCGACATCCCCAAGGTCGCCCTCAACCGCGGCGAGCACTTCAAGCTGCTCGTCGTACTGACCGACGACGGCGGCAGCGGCAGCAGCGATGGCAGCGGTGACGGAGCGGAGACCCCCACCGTCAAGCCCCGGGTGAGCGGGCGCATCAGCGAGGGCCGGGTCCGCGAGAACCAGAAGAACCCCCGTCCCAGCAACCGCGTGCTCGGCCTCGTCATCGGGCTGGTGCTGCTCCTCGTCTTCGAACCGATCGTGATCAGGATCTGGGGCGACGACGCGCCCCCGCCCCGGGGCTGCGCCGAGGGCGCGCTGGCCGTCGTCGGCTCGACCGCGTTCGCACCGGTGATGCGCGACCTGGCCGCCGCGTACGAGGACGAGTGCCCCGGGGCGAGCATCACCGTGGACGCGCAGGGCAGCGGCGCCGGGATCCGGGAGCTCCAGCAGGCGGGCGAGGAGGCGAAGGGCCGCTTCCCGGCCCGGCTCGCCCTCTCCGACGGCCCGAAGCCCGACGGCCACCCCCGGCTCAAGGACCACCGCACCGCGCTCTCCGTCTTCGCGGTGGTGGTGAACGACGGCGTCGCGGCCCGCACGCTGGACCTGACCCGCGCGGACCTGCGCCGCGTCTACACAGGCGAGATCGACAACTGGCGCCGGCTCGGCGGGCCCGACCTGCCGGTGCGGCTGGTGAGCCGGACCGCGGGCTCCGGCACCCGCAGCGTGTTCCAGGGGCGGGTGCTGGACCGCCTGGAGCCCGCCTACTCCTCCCGCGACTGCCGGACGAAGGACTCTCCCGAGGCCCGCGTCATCCGCTGCGAGGTCGACTCCACGGACCAGGTGCTGCGGACCGTGCGCAAGGTGCCCGGCGCGATCGGCTACGCCGAGTGGCGCTCCGCCTCCCGCGCCGACGGCCTCCGGCTCGCCCGGCTCGACGGACACCGGCCGTCCCTCGACACCGTCCGCACCGGGGACTACCCGTTCTGGGAGCCCGAGCACGCGTACACCTACGGGGCACCGCCCACCAGTTCCCTCACCTCCAAGTTCCTCGACTATATGAACGGCGACTCCGGCCGGAACCTGATGGAGAAGCACGGTCACCTGCCCTGCGCTCCTCCGGAGAACCGCGCGGTCTGCGAAGGCGTCTAGTCAGACCGTGTCCGGCGGATCTTGCCGGTCGGGGCTGCCCCTTGCTGTTCGCCGCAGAGTGCGGGTGCTCGGTGGCTGGTCGCTCCCCAGGTTCTCGGCTTCGCTCGAACAGGGGGCGCCCGTGGGGGCGGGGAGCGCGGTGCGCCCGCCGTCCGCCGCTCCGGGTGCCAAGGGCCTCCGCGCTGCGGGACCACCGCCGGAGTGCCGTCCGGGCGCCGGGTCAGCGCCAGGGCGCCGTTGACGTCCGTGCGCGACACCACGGCCCCGGCGTCCCACAGCGCCCGCAGAGTGTCCGGCGCCGGATGGCCGTACGGGTTGTCCTCGCCCGCCGAGATGAGGGCGATGCGGGGACGCAGCCGGTCCAGCAGCGGGCCGTGCTGGAAGCGCGAGCCGTGATGGGCGACCTTGAGGGCGTCCACCCGGGACAGCCCCGGCCGCTCGCTCAGCAGCCGCCGCTGCGCCGCCGGTTCGATGTCCCCGGTCAGCAGCACGGTGAGGCCCGCCGTGCGGACGAGGAGGGTGACGCTGGCGTCGTTCGCGTCCCCGGCCACGGCACCGGGCGGGCCGCCCGGCGGCCAGAGCACCTCCCAGCGC
>NZ_JAAKZZ010000573.1 GCF_011045075.1 Streptomyces boncukensis | reverse complement strand
GTGCGGGCCGCCTCACCGAGCGCGGCCCGCAGCTCGGCGGGCTCGGTGGCCCGGGTGTAGGCCCCCTCCGGGGGCACCAGCCACCCCGAGCCCGCCACCGGCGGCTCGGGGAGGGCGGTGCGGGAGGCGCGCGGGCAGGTCTGGGTGCACGCGCTCCCCGGCAGGTCCCAGCCCGCCGCCGTGCCCGGTGGCACCAGGAAGCCCACGCTGTCCCCGGCACCGTCGTGCAGCACCGGCCCGACGCCGTCCCGCAGCCGGAGGATGTCGACGGCCTCCAGGCCCTGCCGCGCGGGCACGGTGACCAGGTCGTAGGGAGTGGGCAGGGTGGACGGGGCGGGCTGAGCCGCTGCCTGGAAGCCGCTGGCGGTACTGCCGGTGCCGATTCCTACGCCGGTGTCCAACAAGGGGGACCCCTCCTCCGCGGTGTCGCTGTACCCGATCCAACGCCTGTACCTGTCAAGGGGCTACGGCAGCGACACAGTGCGTTGGATGGCGGTTCATGGCAGAAGCTGGATGGGATATCCGTTTTGTAGCCAAACCCGCGGTGGTGGCCGTGTCCCAGCCGGTACGTTTCCGGCATGGCGTCGTCACCCTCAACGTCACCAGGACCGCACCACCGTCCCAACTCCGCGTTCCGTGCCCTGCGGGGGCTGCTCTCGCCGGGCGAGTTCGCCGCCGCCGTACGCCGGTCGGCGCGGGAGATCGGGGAGCAGGTCTCCTGCGACGCGCGGTACATCGGCCGCGTGGAGGCGGGCGAGATCCGGTGTCCCAACTACGCCTACGAGCGGGTGTTCCTGCATATGTTCCCCGGCTACTCGCTCGCCGACATGGGCTTCGCCCCCCGCGAGACCGTCCGTGGTCGCTCGGCGCGCATTCGCGGGGCGCACGCGGCGAGCGGGGCGCTCCCTGAGTATCCGACGCGCCGTACGGAACCGCTGCCGCCACCGGACCGTCCCAGCGCCACCGAGGAGTTCGACAGCCCCGGGGAGCCCGGCCTCCCCGGCTGCCCGGAGCCCGCCGGCCCCGCGGACCACAACAGCAATGCCAGCCCCTCCAGTCACCGCAGCCACTCCAGCCACCCCGGCCAGCGCTGTTCCACCGACACCGAGAACCACCACGAGGAGAGCGACGTGCTCCGTCGCGCGTTCATGACCGGCGGCCCGGCCGCCCTGGCGGCCGCCTCGCTCGGCGGCGCCCTGACGGCGGCCCCCGCACACGCGGCCGCGCCCGTCCCCGCCGCGCGGCAGGCCGGGAACGGCGCATCGGAGGCCGATGCCCGCACCGTCGAGCGGGCCGTACGCCGCATCCGGGTGCTGGACGACCGGCACGGCGCGGACGGGCTCTACCGGCGCGCGGGCGAGGCGCTGCGCGCCGCGTACGACCTGCTCGACGTCGGCTCCCGCCGCCAGTCCATCGCCGACCGGCTGCACTCGGGGGCCGGGGAACTCGCCATCTCCGTCGGCTGGCTGGCCCACGACTCCGCCCGCTACCACGACGCGCGCTCGCACTACGCCGAGGCGCTCGCCACCGCGCGGGTGGCCGGCGACGCCGCGCTGGAGGCGCACGCCTTCTGCAACTCCGCCTTCCTGGCCCGGGACGCGGGCCGCCCCCGCGAGGCCGTACGCGCCGCACAGGCCGGGCAGCGGGCCGCCCGGCGGCTCGGCTCGCACCATCTGCTCTCGCTGCTGACGCTGCGCGAGGCGGGCGGCTGGGCCGGGCTCGGGGACCGCCCGGCCTGCCAGCAGGCGCTCGGCCGGGCCCAGCGGCTGTTCGCGCGGGGCAGCACGGACGCCGACCCGGAGTGGATGACGTTCTTCGGGGAGGCGGAGCTGGAGGGGCTGGAGGCGCAGTGCTGGTCGGCGCTGGGCGACTGGCGGCGGGCGACGGACCACGCCCAGCGCGCCGTGGACCTCCAGGACCCCCACTTCACCCGCAACCGGGCGCTGTTCACCGCCGAGCTGGCGGGGGACCTGGCGGCGCAGGGGCATGCGGAGGCGGCGGCCGCCGCCGGGGGGCGCGCGCTGGACTTCCTGGGCCCCGTGCAGTCCACACGGATCACCACCATGCTGGACACCGCGGCCGGACGGCTGCGCCCCTACCGCCGGGAGCCGCCGGTCGCGGACTTCCTCGCCCGGCACGCCGCGACGGCCACGGCGTAGCCCCCGGTCAGTCCAGGTGGCCGGTGTCGTTCCAGCGCTCGACGGCGGGGCTGTCGTACGCCCAGCCGAGGATCGACAGCGAGGCCGGGTCCAGGCGCAGCCGCGCGGCGAACGCGGGTTCGTATCCCAGCCAGCGCGCGCCCAGCACCCGTAGGATGTGGCCGTGCGCGAAGAGCAGGACGTCCCGGTCGGCCGAGCGCGCCCACGCGACGACCTCGTCGGCCCGCTCGGCGAGCTGCGTCAGCGACTCACCGCCCTGGACGCCGTCCCGCCAGATGAACCAGTCGTCCCCGGCCCGCTCCCTGATCTGCTCCGACGTCAGCCCCTCGTACGCGCCGTAGTCCCACTCCATCAGCGCGTCCCAGGTCCGCGCGCCGCCGAAGCCGGCCAGCTCGCAGGTCTCGGCGGCGCGGGAGAGCGGGCTGGTGCACACCTGGGCATCCGGCAGTCCGCTCCACGGCGCGCGGTGCAGCCGTTCGCCGAGCAGCTTGGCCGTCCTGCGGCCCTCGTCCAGCAGCGGGACGTCGGTCCTGCCGGTGTGCTGCCCTGTCACGGACCACTCGGTCTGACCGTGCCGGACCAGCAGGATGCGCGGAGCCATGGAAACCTCTCGAAGGGGACAGTACGTCACTACCGACCATTGTCACCCGACGGAGGGTGAGGCAACCGAGGGGGCCCGTTACGCGTCTGTCCCCGCTGCCTATGCTGTTTGCGCCGCATACGCCGTACGGTTACTCGCCGTCCACCACGTCCCCACAGTGGGCCACGAGCTGCCGGGTTACAGGAGCCTGGGGAGGGACGCTCAAGATGCCGACGGACCGCCGACTTCGGTGGTGGACCGAGCTGCCACTGGTCATCGTGGTGTACGCCCTCTACTCCGCCGGACGGCTGCTCGCGCGCGGGAACGAGTCCACCGCCGTCGCCAACGGCCTGGACATACTCCGCCTGGAGCGACGCCTCAACATCGACGCGGAGACGCCGCTGAACCACGCCTTCGTGGCGCACGCCTGGCTCGGGGTTCCGGCCGACTTCGCCTACGCCTCCCTGCACTATCTCGTCACCCCCGCCGTGCTGATCTGGCTCTTCCGCCGACGCCCCGCCCAGTACCGCTTCGCACGCACCTGGCTCACCGGCTCCACGCTGATCGGCCTGGCCGGCTTCACGCTCATGCCCACCTGCCCGCCCCGGCTGCTGGATCCCGGGCACGGCTTCACCGACGCCATGGAGCACTTCAGCCGGTACGGCTGGTGGGGCGGCGACGCCAGCGCCCCGCGCGGGCTCGGCGGCTTCACCAACCAGTTCGCCGCGATGCCCAGCCTGCACGTGGGGTGGGCGCTGTGGTGCGCGGTGGTGGTCTGGCTCTGGGGGCCGCGCACGGTGTGGTGCCGGGCGCTGGCCGCGGCGTACCCGGCGGTCATCACCGTCTCCGTCATGGGCACCGCCAACCACTATCTGCTGGACGCGGTGGCCGGCGCCGCCGTGATGGGCGTCGGCTGGCTGCTCGCCCGTCCGCTGCTGCGCCTGGCGGACCGGATCCGCGACGCCTCGGCGCGGCGGATCCGGCGCGGCACGGGCGGGCGGGCGACGTTCACCCGGGCGACACACGCGGATGAACCGGGGGACATAGCCGGACCGGACGGCGGCGGGGCAGAAGGGACAGGGACACAGCGGGCCAACGGCTCCCCTCCGGCCCCGGATGTCACCGGCGGATGCCAGACTGCGCCAGGTACCGCCATCCCCTCCGAGGCCCCAGCCGATGAGTCAGCCGATGAGCCAGCCGATGCCCCAGTCGATGCCCCAGCTTCCGCACCAGGCGAGCGACGGCGCCTCCCCGGCCAGCGCCGCGGCACAGCCCCGGCCGGTGACACCAACGCATCAGCGCCTCGCTGAGCTGCGGGGCGGCCCCGAGGTGCCGCCCCGCCCGCTCGACGCCCGCGCGCTCGCGGCGCTCGCCGCGAACCCGGGCTGCCGCCGCCGCGCCCTCCTGGACGGCGCGGGGGTGGACAAGGGCGCCCTCGCCGAGGCCCTGGGCGCACCCGCGCCGTTCGGCCAGTCGCAGTTCGCGTTCGTGCGCGGCAACGCCTTCGAGGCCCGCGTCAAGGCCGAGGGC
>NZ_JAAKZZ010000572.1 GCF_011045075.1 Streptomyces boncukensis | reverse complement strand
GGCGGGGGCGCTGGCGGGGATCGCCCGGCGTACCGGTGCCGATGAGCTCCTGCTGACCCTCAACACCTACGACCCGGCCGACCGGCTCGACTCCTACCGGCGCCTCGCCCGCGTGGCCGGGCTCACTCCGGTCGCCGCAGCTGCCGCTTGAGCACCTTGCCCATGTCATTGCGGGGCAGCGCCTCCAGGTAGCGGATCTCGCGCGGGCGCTTGTGCGGCGCGAGCTGACTGGCCACCAGGTCCGACAGCTCCTCCCCGTCCGGCGGGCTGAGCGGATCGGCCGGCACCACCCAGGCGACGACGCGCTCGCCGAGGTCGTCGTCGGACTCGCCGGTGACGGCCGCCTCGGCGACGCCCGGGTGGCCGAGCAGCACGTTCTCGATCTCGCCCGCGCCGATCTTGTAGCCGCCGCTCTTGATGAGGTCGGTGGCCTTGCGGCCGATGAGCCGCACATACCCGTCCGCGTCGCATGTCGCCATGTCGCCCGTGCGGAACCAGCCGCCGTCGAACGCCTCCCGGGTCGCGTCCGCCCGGTTGAGGTACTCGGTGAACAGGCTGGGGCCCCGCACCTGGAGTTCGCCGACGGTGTCCGGGGAGTCGTCGGCGATCCGCTCGCCGCTCTCGTCCACCAGCCGTACGTCCACCCGGGGGAGCGGGACCCCGACCGTTCCGGGGCGGGGGGCGCCGTCCACGCGGATGCTTGTGATCATCAGCGTCTCGGTCATGCCGTAGCGCTCGACGATCCGCTGTCCCGTGGCCTTGGTGAGGCGCTCGTGGTCGGGCAGCGGGAGCGCCGCCGAACCGGACACCAGCAGCCGCGCCCCCGCCAGCGCCCGGACGAGCCCGGGGCTGGACTCGCAGGCGGCGGCCAGCCGGTGGTACATCGTCGGCACTCCGAACAGCATGGTGCCGCCGCTCGTCAGCTCCCGGGTGACGCCCTCCGGACTGAAGTGGCCCAGATGGCGCAGGGTGCCGCCCATGCGCAGCGGTCCGAGCACGCCCAGGATCAGTCCGTGCACGTGGAACAGCGGCAGCCCGTGCACCAGGACGTCGTCCGCGGTCCACTGCCAGGCGTCCTCCAGGTCGTCGAGGCACGCGGCCACGGCCCGGCGGGAGAGCACGACGCCCTTGGGGGGCCCGGTCGTTCCCGAGGTGTAGACGACGAGGGCTGCGGCGCCCTCGCCCGGCTCCGGTGGCAGCCCCCAGGGCGCCTCGCCGTCCTCCGCCGCGTCCGGGTCCGGCTCGATGTCCATGCGGGGCACGGCCGCCAGCGGGCCGGGGAGCTCGGCGTCCGGCTCGGCCAGCACCAGCGCGGGGGCGCTGTCGGCGACGACATGCGCCAGCTCCCGCTCGCCGCTCTTCGGGTTGACCGGGACCACGGGAACCCCCGCTACGAGCCCCGCGACGACGCCGACGGCGGTCTCCAGTGTGGGGGTCGCCCACACCGCCACGCGCCCCATGCCCTCGATGCGGGCCGCGAGCACGGCCGCTGCCGAGGCGAGCCGGCGGTAGCTGAGCGAGCGGTCTCCGAAACGGAGGGCCGTCTGCGAGGACTCGGCCTGCAGGGCGGGGAACAGCAGGGACACCCGGACTCCTTCGTGATCTCGGCTCTGAGGCGCAGTCACAGCATCTCACCCAACGAAGGTAAGGAAAGTTTCCTATCTCCCTTGACGTCGAGGGGCAACAACCCTAGCTTTCCCGCAACCGCTCTCTCGCGGGGCGCAGATGACATGTCCCTTACAAGACGCCCATGCGCTGCGCCGCGCTCTCACCCACCCCCCCCACAGAGACAGACGGAGACGGGAGGCAGACCTCCATGCCCCACTACGCGATCACGCGCAGACGGCTCCTGTGGACCGCCCTGGCGGCGGCGCTCGCCGGAGCCCTGCTCTTCGCCCTCACCCCGCAGTTCAGCGCCAGCGCCGGAGAGGGCACGCGCACCGCCCCGGCTCCGGCCGGGTCGCCGGTCGCCTCGCACGGACAGCTCGCGGTGTGCGACACCGAGCTGTGCGACGAGAGCGGGAAGGCTGTCCAGCTGAAGGGCATGAGCTCGCACGGCACCCAGTGGTACGAACAGTGCCTCACCGACGGCTCGCTCGACGCACTGGCGCGCGACTGGGACGCCGACGTCCTGCGCGTCTCCACGTACGTCCAGGAGGGCGGTTACGCGTCCGATCCGGAGAAGTTCACCCGGATCGCCCAGCGGGTCGTCGACCAGGCCATCGAACGCGGCATGTACGCAGTCATCGACTGGCACATGCTCACCCCCGGCGACCCCCGCGCTAACACCGAGCTCGCCAAGAGGTTCTTCACGGAGATGGCGAGCAGGTACGCGGACCAGCCCAACGTCTTCTACGAGATCGCCAACGAGCCCAACGGCGTCTCCTGGTCCGGGATCAAGTCCTACGCCGAGGAGGTGATCCCCGTGGTCCGGCGGCACGACCCGGACGGCATCGTGCTCGTCGGCACCCGCGCCTGGTCCTCGTTCGGCGTCTCCGACGGCGCGGACGAACGCGAGGTCGTCGACAACCCGGTGGACGCGGAAAACGTCATGTACACGTTCCACTTCTACGCTGCCGACCACGGGGACCAGTACCTCAGGACGCTCTCCAGGGCGGCCGACGAACTCCCCGTGTTCGTCACCGAGTTCGGCACCCAGAACGCGGCGGGCGAGGGTGCCGACGACTTCGCGATGTCCCAGCGGTACCTCGATCTGATGGAGCAGAAGGGCATCTCCTGGACCAACTGGAACTTCTCGGACGACTGGCGCTCCGGCGCCGTCTTCAAACCGGGCACCTGTGAGGGCGACACCTGGGAGGGAACCGGCGTCCTGAAGGAGGCCGGTATGTGGATACGGGAGCGCATCAGGAACTGACACCCGTCCGGAACGCACGGCGGTGAGGGGACACGCACACCCGGCGTGTCCCCATCACCGTTCCACCCCGCATGGTGCAGGCGCCCGCGTGCGAGTCCCCACGGGCGCTTGTTTCTGCATGTACACCCGCATGTATATCCGTATATACATCGGATCCGAATCCGCAGAGGTCCTCGGTCAGTCAGATGTAGTGGCCTCGGGGAACAGCGCTGTGAACGCCTCGCTGGAGTCCGACAGCCCGCGCGCGAACGGGGCGTCGAAGTGCCAGACCAGGAAGAGCAGAAAGGCGATCAGCGCGCTGAACAGCCCGGCCAGCAGCAGTTCCCTCCCCGAGCGCTGGATCTGCAGGGCGAAGAGCATCCCCACCGCCACCACGGCGCCCGCAATCAGCCCGAACCACACCACACCCGGCATCGTGGGTTCGGCGCTCGATGCGCGATCGGTACGGGCGGCGTCCGCCTCGGCCACCTGGTCGGCAGCAGCCTGGTACGACTGCGCCTGCTGCGCGGTGGCTGGCTCGTACGCCATCACATGCCGCCGCAGCTCGCTCAGCAGCTCGTCCCCTCGCTTGGTGAGCTCGCCGTGCTCGGTCATGTGATCCCACTCGGTCGTGACGGTGTGCCGTACGTACGCGTTCACGTCCTTGCGCACGCGGTCGCGTTCGTCCGCGGGGTACACCTGCACCCGCTCGCTCACCTCGTGCAGCGCCTGCGCCTCGCGGCTGACCGCGTCGTCGGCCGCGTTCCTGGCCTCCCATACGCCCGCGATGGCCAGCCCCAGAACGATGGCGTAGACAACCCCGATCATCATCGTCATGTACTCGATGACATCCGGGGTCTCGGAGGGGTCGTCGACATCGCCCTTGCGCCGCTGCCGGACGACGACCACGAGCATCACCACCACGCAGGCCACGAACATGCCGAGCGCGAGCACGAGCCATTCAGACAAGAGAGGTCTCCCCCTTTAGGCCCATCTCATGAGAGACAGGTCATTTACAGATCATCATTGGAAAAGGTGAAACAGCCGACTGGGACGTGCCCTGTCTCATCGGCTGGGGCCGGTGCGGCCGCCGGAGTCCCGGCCGCTGCCTGCGGCGCCCGCGCCGCTGCCGCGGGGACGCAGCGCCGCCGCCGCGAGCACGGCGGGGGCGAGGATCAGCAGCGTGCGGGTGACCATCGACATCCCGGCCTGGGGGCTCTGACGGTCCACAGCGGCCCGTGGAGGCACTTCTAGCGGGGTGCTGCGCGACGGCGCAGGGGAGTCCTCAGGAGCCCGTGTACGGGCTGGAGGGGCGCCCACCGGGGGGCGCTGCGGCGCGATGCGTACCGCCGTGGCCGACGGCGCGGGCGATGACGGTGCCGGGCGGGGGACGACGGGGGCCCGGCTGGAAGGCGGCTGGCTGCTGGGCGGCGCTGTTGCCGTG
>NZ_JAAKZZ010000571.1 GCF_011045075.1 Streptomyces boncukensis | reverse complement strand
CTATACGACCGCGTACACAGGTGGGGCGGGACCGGAGATCCGGTCCCGCCCCACCTGTGTACGCGGTCGTATAGCGGTCAGCCCTGCCAGCTGTGCGGTGCGCGGAAGCCGTGCTGGCGCTCCAGCCGGCGCCAACCCGCCTTGGTGGTGCGCCGACGGCGCACGGGCGGCTGCGCGTGCCGGGACTCGGCCGCGGCGCGCGCCAGCAGCAGCGCGGTGACGGCGGCCAGCTCCTCCTCGCTGGCCTCGCCCTTCTCCACGCGGATCGGGCTGCTGCCGGGTTCGTCACTCACGTTCTCTCGTCTCCCCTCGCTGCGGATCCCCGCGGGGATCCCCGTCGTTCGTCGCTCCGCCTCGCTCCGGGCCCTCACTGCGGCGGGTTGCCGTGCTTCCGCGAGGGCAGCTCCGCGTGCTTGGCGCGGAGCATGGCCAGGGACTGGATGAGCACCCCGCGGGTGTCGGCCGGGTCGATCACGTCGTCGAGCAGGCCGCGCTCGGCCGCGTAGTACGGGTGCATCAGCTCGGCCTTGTACTCCTTGACCATCCGGGTGCGCATGGCGTCCGGGTCGTCGGCGGCGGCGATCTGGCGGCGGAAGACGACGTTCGCCGCGCCCTCCGCGCCCATCACCGCGATCTCGTTGGTGGGCCAGGCGTAGGTCAGGTCGGCGCCGATGGACTGGGAGTCCATGACGATGTACGCGCCGCCGTACGCCTTGCGCAGCACCACCGAGATCCGGGGCACCGTGGCGTTGCAGTACGCGTACAGCAGCTTCGCGCCGTGCCGGATGATGCCGCCGTGCTCCTGGTCGACGCCGGGCAGGAAGCCCGGCACGTCCAGCAGGGTGAGGATCGGGATGTTGAACGCGTCGCACATCTGCACGAAGCGCGCCGCCTTCTCCGACGCCTCGATGTCCAGGACGCCCGCCAGCACCTGCGGCTGGTTCGCCACGAACCCCACGACCTGGCCGTCCATCCGGGCCAGGGCGCAGATGACGTTGGTCGCCCAGCGCTCGTGGACCTCCAGATACTCGCCGTCATCGACGATCTCTTCGAGCACCTGGCGCATGTCGTACGGCCGGTTGCCGTCCACCGGCACCAGGTCGAGCAGCGCCTCGGAGCGCCGGTCCGGCGGGTCGGCGCCGGGCTCGACGGGCGGGTTCTCGCGGTTGTTCTGCGGCAGGAGGGAGAGCAGATAGCGCACTTCCTCCAGGCAGGTCGCCTCGTCGTCGTACGCGAAGTGCGCCACCCCGGAGGTCCCGGCGTGCACATCGGCGCCGCCCAGGCCGTTCTGCGACACCTCGGCGCCGGTGACGGCCTGCACCACGTCCGGACCCGTGATGAACATCTGCGAGGTCTCCCGCACCATGAACACGAAGTCCGTCAGCGCCGGGGAGTAGGCCGCGCCGCCCGCGCACGGGCCCAGCATCACCGAGATCTGCGGGATCACACCGGAGGCCCTGGTGTTGCGCTGGAAGATGCCGCCGTACCCGGCCAGCGCCGCGACGCCCTCCTGGATCCGCGCCCCGGCCCCGTCGTTGAGCGAGACCAGCGGCGCCCCGGCGGAGATCGCCTTGTCCATCAGCTTGTGGATCTTGTTCGCATGCGCCTCGCCGAGCGCGCCGCCGAAGATCCGGAAGTCGTGTGCGTAGACGAACACCGTCCGCCCGTGCACCGTGCCCCACCCGGTGATCACACCGTCCGTGTACGGCTTCTTCGCCTCCAGCCCGAAACCCGTGGCCCGGTGCCTGCGCAGCGTCTCCATCTCGCAGAACGAGCCCGGGTCCAGCAGCAGCTCGATCCGCTCCCGCGCGGTCAGCTTCCCCTTCGCGTGCTGTGCCTCCGTCGCCCGCTCGCTCGGGCCCCGGTACGCCTCGTCACGGATCGCGTGCAGTTCGGCCACACGCCCACGCGCGTCCTGAGCGCCGGGCTCGGTCGCCTCCGCCTCGTCGGGCGACGGCTGAGACTGATCGGTCATGTACAGACCCTACGAAACGCAACCGCTGTTTGCCGTCGTCAGATTCGTACAGTCTCCGCGCCCTTTTCATGGCCGCGCTGTACAGAACCGCGCCTTCGAACCGGCGCAGGGCAGGGAATCCTCCGACGCAGAGGCCCTGGAGGTGTGGGATCTCCACAGTCCTCCCGGAGCGGACCGCCGCATCGGGGCGGGCCCGGCACCGGAGCGTAGCCCGTCCCGCACCCCGGGTGACGCGGGGATCGCACTTGTCGTCTGCCCACAAGGGCGGACACCGCAGCACCCGGCGCGGGTTTCCGGAGAGCGGAGCCGCGGCCTCAGCCGTCCTCCCGGGGTTCGGCCCCGGAGCGCAGCAGGCCGTAGGTGTAGCCGTCGTCCAGGGCCTGCCAGGACGCAGCGATGACATTGTCGCCGACGCCGACCGTGGTCCACTCGGCGCCGCCGTCGCTCATGCCGACCAGGACGCGGGTGGTGGACGAGGTGCCGTGCGCCCCCTCCAGGATCCGGACCTTGTAGTCGACCAGCGCGAGCTTCGCCAGCTCGGGGTGCAGCCGCTCCAGCCCGGCGCGCAGCGCGCGGTCCAGCGCGTCCACCGGGCCGTTGCCCTCCCCCGTGACGACGATGCGCTCCCCCTTGGCCCAGAGCTTCACCGTCGCCTCGTTCACCTGCGCCCCGTCCGGGCGCTGCTCGACGATCGCGCGCCACGACTCCAGCCGGAAGAAGCGCGGCGCGGAGCAGCCGGGCCCCGCGCCGTGCACCTCGTCGCGGAGCAGCAGCTCGAAGGAGGCGTCCGCGGCCTCGTACGTATAGCCCTTGAGCTCCTGCTCCTTGACCCGCTCCACGACCCGGCCGACCAGCGCGCGGTCGCCGCCGAGGTCGTAGCCCAGCTCCTTGCCCTTGAGCTCGACCGAGGCCCGCCCCGCCATGTCGGAGACCAGCATCCGCATGGTGTTGCCGACCGCCTCCGGGTCGACGTGCTGGTAGAGGTCCGGGTCGATCTTGATCGCGGAGGCGTGCAGCCCGCCCTTGTGCGCGAAGGCGGAGGTGCCGACGTAGGGCTGGTGGGTGGCCGGGGTGAGGTTGACGACCTCGGCGATGGCGTGCGAGACCCGGGTGGTCTCGGCGAGCGCTCCGGGGGGCAGGACGCGCCGGTCGTACTTCAGCTCCAGCGCGGCGACGACCGGGAAGAGATTGGCGTTGCCGACGCGCTCCCCGTAGCCGTTCGCGGTGCACTGGACGTGGCTGGCGCCGCCGTCCACGGCCGCGAGGGTGTTGGCGACGGCGCAGCCGGTGTCGTCCTGCGCGTGGATGCCGAGCCGCGCACCGGTCTCGGCGAGCACGGTGCGCACCACGGACTGGACGCCGGAGGGGACCATCCCGCCGTTGGTGTCGCACAGCACCACCACATCGGCGCCCGCCTCGTACGCGGTGCGCACCACCTGCTTCGCATAGCCGGGGTTGGCCCGGTAGCCGTCGAAGAAGTGCTCGCAGTCCACGAAGACCCGCCGGCCCTGCTCGCGCAGATACGCCACGGTCTCGCGGACCATCGCGAGGTTCTCCTCCAGGGTGGTGCGCAGGGCCAGCTCGACATGCCGGTCGTGCGCCTTGGCGACGATGGTGACCACCGGGGCGCCCGCCTCGACCAGCGCCGTGACCTGCGGGTCGATCTGCGCGGGGACGCCCGCGCGGCGGGTGGAGCCGAAGGCGACCAGCTGGGCGTGCCGGAAGTCGACCTCCCGCTGGGCGCGGGCGAAGAACTCGGTGTCCCGCGGGTTGGCGCCCGGCCAGCCGCCCTCGATGAAGCCCACACCGTAGGAGTCGAGCTGGCGCGCGATGGTGAGCTTGTCGGCGACGGTGAGGTTGATGCCCTCCCGCTGGGCGCCGTCGCGCAGCGTCGTGTCGAAGACGTGGAAGCCGTCGTCCGGGGCGTCCAGGGCGTCCGGGGTGTCTGGTGCCGGTGCGGCACCGGTGGTGGTGGTCATGGGCTGGTCTCCTGGGCTGGCGAGAGGTGGGTCCGGAACTGACCGCTCCACTTGCCCCCATCCTCCCTCGCGCCTCCGCCTCCGGCGGGGTCGGGCCGGAAAACGAAAAGACCCCTCGCGGGTGCGAGAGGTCTGCGCGCGGGTCCGGGGCACGGTACCGGCCGTTCGTACGCGGTGGGCGTGCGAACGGCGGTCACTGCGGACCGGCGCGCCTGCGGCCAATAATCATGGCGAACGAGAGCACGCGGCGAGTGTGGCACACGAGGCCCGCGAACCGTTTCCCCGTCTCACGATGCGGGCCGCCGGCGCCGGGCTTCGTGGACGCCCCTCCCCCGCCCGGCGTCATCC
>NZ_JAAKZZ010000570.1 GCF_011045075.1 Streptomyces boncukensis | reverse complement strand
GCCCGCCCAGCGTCCAGAAGATGATCTCCCGCAGATGCTGGGTGTCCGCCGAGGTCACCAGGATCAGGCTGGTGAGCGCGGAGAGGATGTACTGCAGGGCGACCCCGGCGAGCACCAGCCGCCCCGTCGTCATGGTGCCGCCGCGCCGCGCCATCGCGTACACGGCGAGCAGCGCGCACAGCGACCCGGCGAACGCGCCCGCGTTCATGCTCACCGCGCCCACTCCGAGCACCACCACCAGGACCGCGCCCGTCGAGGCGCCCGCGGAGATCCCCAGCAGATAGGGGTCCGCGACCGGATTGCGCACCAGCGCCTGCAGTACGGTCCCCACCAGCGCCAGGCCCGCGCCGACGACGGCGGCGAGCAGCACCCGCGGCAGCCGTACATCCCGCACGATCGTCGTGAACGGCCCCGGCTCGGCGCCGCCCGTCAGCGCCCGCACCACGTCCCCGACCGGTATCCGCACCGAGCCCAGCGCGAGGCTCGCGAGCATCCCGGCGGCCAGCGCGGCGGCCAGCGCGGCGGTGACGAGCAGGAACCGCAGCCGGGACGAGCCGGCAGTCACGGTCGTCACGTGCGATACGCCTCCGGGTGGAGCTGCCGCGCCAGCCGGTCCACGGCCTGCGGCACCCGCGGCCCCAGCACGGCCGACGACAGCGGCAGCACCGCGAACCGCTTGTGCTTGATCGCCGGGACGTCCGCGAGCGCCGGGTCCTTCAGCAGCCGCTGCTTCTTCTTCGCGACGGGCGTGCCGCCGTAGTCGTAGATGACGACGACATCGGGCCGGTGCTGGACCACCTTCTCCCAGGAGACGTCGCCGAACGGCTTGTCGAGGGAGGCGAAGACGTTGCTGCCGCCGGCCCGCTCGATGATCTCGTTGCCGATGCCCTGGCCGCCCGCGGTGAACGCGGAGCTGGTGCCGCTGTCGTAGACGAAGACCTTCTTCTTCTCCGCGCCCTTGAGCTTCCGCGCCGTCGCCGCCAGCCTCCGGTCCTGGTCCTTGATCAGCTTCTCGGCGCGCTCCGGGACGCCGAAGGTGCGGGCGACCTGGCGGATCTCGCGGCGCAGTTCGGGCACCCCGACCCTGTCCTTGGCGCAGCTCTCGGTGTTGAGCCGGGTCTTGACGCCGCTGTCGCCCAGGCCGGCCCGGTCGCGGCCCTCGGTCTTGTCGAACGCGGAGGAGTAGCCGCCGTACACGAAGTCGGGGTTGGCGGCGAGCAGGGCCTCCTTGGAGGGGTACTCCTTGGCGAGCACCTTGATCTTGTCGTACGCCTTCCGGTAGCGGGGGTCGATCGCGTCGTCGAGGTACGCGGTGCCCGCCATGCGGTCGCCCAGGCCGAGGGCCAGCAGGATCTCCGTGGAGTGCTGGTTGAGCGCGACGGCGCGCTCGGGCGGCTTGCGGTAGGTGGTCTTCACCCCGCAGTTGGTGACGGTGTACGGGAAGCCCTCGGGTGACTTGCCGCTGCCGGCTGCGGAGTCGGAGCCGGACGGCGATCCGCACGCGGCGAGCGGTATCAGCAGCGACGGCGCGAGCAGTGCGCGCACCAGCGCGGCACGGGACCGGGACATGACGGGTGACCTGCCTCCTCGGGGGATCCGCGTCCCCTCATCCGGTGAGGAAGGCGGCAGACCAGTGTCTGACTCCCGGCGGCGGCACAGGGCCGCCGCCGGTCACAGTGGCGGGACCGTGCCGGACTCGCACCGGCTTCCTGGCCTCTGCCGCCTCGAACGAACACCCGCAGTCTTCCACATGGCAGAAGGTGCCCCGCAGGGGGCAGCCTTCGCTCAGCCGATCTCGCGAGGATCCGCGGGACGCTCCAGGGCGACCCTGGGCAGGCGCCGCGCCAGCGAACCCGGCAGCCACCAGGCGCGCTCCCCGAACAGCCGCATCACCGCCGGGACGATCAGGCACCGGATCACCACCGCGTCCAGCAGGATCGCCACCGCGAGCCCGAGGCCGAACTGCTGCAGCATCCGGTTCGGGCTCAGGATGAACGCGGCGAACACCACGATCATGATGGCGGCGGCGGCCGTGATCACCTTGCCCGTCGCGGCCAGCCCCTCCCGGACCGCGTGCCCGTGGTCCCTGGTGCGCTCCCACTCCTCGTGGATGCGGGAGATCAGGAACACCTCGTAGTCCATGGACAGCCCGAACACGATGGCGAAGATCATCACCGGGATGAACGCCTCGATGGGCCCCGGCTCCACCCCGAACCAGCCCTCCTGGAAGACGAGCGTGATCGCGCCCAGCGCCGCCGCGATGGACAGCAGGTTGAGCAGCGCGGCCTTCAGCGGGATCAGCACGGAGCGGAAGACCACCAGCAGGAGCAGCGCGGACAGTCCGACGACGAGCGCGACGAACAGCGGCATCCGGTCCGCGACGGAGTCGGCGAAGTCCTGGGTGGCGGCGGTGGGGCCGCCCACGAGGTAGTCGGCGCCGGTCTGCTCGCTCAGCCGCGGCAGCACGTCGTCGCGCAGGCTGTGTACGAGGTCCGCCGTGCCCTCGTCCTGCGGCGCGGTGGTGGGGAAGGCCAGCACCGTGGCCACGTCGCCGTCCCGGGAGGGGAGCGGGGGCGTGGCGGTGGCGACGCCGTCGGTCCGGGTCAGGGTGGCGCGCAGGGCCTGCGCCGCCTCCGCGTCGCCCTGGCTGACCACCACCAGCGGGCCGCTGAAGCCGGGCCCGAACCCCTCCGCCATCAGGTCGTACGCCTGGCGGCTGGTGGTCGAGCGCGGGTCGTTGCCCGCGTCCGCGAAGCCGAGCCGCAGGTCCAGCGCGGGCGCCGAGAGCGCCAGCAGCGCCACCACGGCGGCCAGCAGCGCGGGCAGCGGGCGCCGCTGCACGGCCGCGGCCAGCGCCCGCCAGCGCCGCCCCTCCTCCTTGCCCTTGGCGTGCGCCCGCTCCGTCCGCTTGCGTACCTGCCGCTCCAGCCGCCGGCCGCACACCGCCAGCAGCGCGGGCAGCAGCACCAGCGAGGCGGCCATGGTCACCAGTACGGTCAGCGCCACCGCCAGCGCCACCCCCTGCAGCGAGCCGAGCCCCAGCGCGATCAGCCCGATCAGCGCGATGATCACGGTGCAGCCCGCGAAGAAGACCGTACGGCCCGCCGCGTCCAGCGCGATCCGGGTGGCGGCGGGCGAGTCGGCGCCCCGGGTCAGCTCGTGCCGGTACCGGTAGAAGATCAGCAGCGCGTAGTCCACGCCCACGCCGAGCCCGACCAGCATCATGATCGGCGGAGTGAAGTCGGCGACCGTGAACATATGCGAGGCCAGCGTGATCAGCCCGATCGCGCCGCCCAGCGCGAACAGCGCGGTGACCAGCGGCAGCGCGGCCGCGACCAGCGAGCCGAACAGCAGCACCAGGATGACCAGCGCCGCCAGCATGCCCGCGCCCTCGGCGGAGCCGCCCTCGTCCTCCTCGGCGCCGCGCACCGCGTCGCCGCCGAGCTCGACCCGCAGGCCGTCCCCGTCGGCCCGCTGCGCGGTGTCGATGATCCGGGTGACGTCCTCCTTCGGGACGGTCTCCGCCTTGCCGTCCAGGGTGACGGTGGCGTAGCCGATCGTGCCGTCCCGGGAGACGGTGGACGCGTCGGCGAACGGGCCGCGGACATCGGTGACGGCGGGCAGCTTCCGCACGTCCGCGAGCGTCTCCCGGATCCGGTCGCGGTCGCCGCGCACGCCTGAGCCGTCCTGGAAGACGATCTGCACGGTGTCGCCCGCCTGTGCGGAGCCGTGCTTCTCCAGCAGGTCGGTCGCGGCCTGCGAGTCGGTGCCGGGCAGGGAGAAGTCGTTGCGGTAGTCGCTTCCCGCCGCCTGGGATCCGACGGTGATCGCCGCCACCACCACGACCCACAGCAGCAGGGCGCCCCAGCGGTGCCGCTGGGACCAGGAGGCGAGACGTCCGAAGACGCCGGTGGTACCGCTTGCCTGGAGCATCATGACCAGCCTTGGTTGTTCGGACGATTCGGGTGGTTCGGATGGTTCGGATGGTTCGGACGGTTCGGGTGAGAGCCCCGGCCGGCCCGGCGGGCCGCGAACACGGCGCCGAGGGCGCCGCACCCGGCCGGTACGGCGACGAAGACGGCCCGCAGCCAGCCGGTGCCGTCGACGTCCAGGGGGTGGTCGAGGACGAAGGTGCTGAAGGCGCCCACCGCCTGGGTCAGCAACAGGCCGACGGCGGCGCCGGTCAACAGGCCGGTGACGGCCGCTTTGGCCCTGGCCCGGCCGAAGGGTGTGGGTGCGTTCATGCCCCGCAGCGTGCGGCAGCGGCCCGTGCCGTCACATCGGCCCGCGGCGGACACCTCGCCTACCC
>NZ_JAAKZZ010000056.1 GCF_011045075.1 Streptomyces boncukensis | reverse complement strand
GCCCTCACCGGGGGGCAGGGCGTGAGCGGAGCGCATAGCCTCCGGAACGGAGCAGAAGCCTTCCGCACTCTCGCGCCGCGCCGCCGTTCCCGGTTTACTCGGAGCGGTTGACAGGTGCATACCACCCGCACACCTCACCCCCCACGATGGGAGAGCCCGTGTTGACCAAGCGTGTGACCCTCGCTCTCGCCGGCGCCGCCGCGCTGGCCCTCCTCCCCACCGGCCTGGCCGCCGCCGAACCGGCCGGCGACCCGCCCGCACAGGCCCCGGACGCCGGAGTGCGCGCCACGGCCTCGCACTACGCACAGGCCGCCCAGCTCGACCGCGCGCTGGACGACGACCAGACCGCGGGCAGCTACCTCGACGCGAAGACCGGAAAGCTGGTGGTCACCGTCACCAGCGAGACGGCGGCCGACACGGTACGCGCCAGAGGCGTCCGCGCCGAGCGCGTAGAGCGCAGCGGCGCGCAGCTGGCCCGCGCGATGGACGCGCTGCGGGCGCGGGCCAGCATCCCCGGCACCTCCTGGGGCGTGGACCCCCGGCGCAACCAGGTGGTGGCCGAGGCCGACGCCACGCTCTCCCGCGCCGAGCTGTCCCGGCTGCGGAAGGCCGCCGCCGACCAGGGCGGCGCCGTACGGGTGACGCGCGTGCCCGGCGCCTTCCGCCAGGAGGTGCTGGGCGGCGACGCCATCTACGGCGGCGGCGTGCGCTGCTCCGCGGCGTTCAACGTCGCCCGGGGCGGCACCCGCTACTTCCTCACCGCCGGCCACTGCGCGGAGACCTCCGGCACCTGGAGCGCGAGCAGCGGCGGCCCGGCGATCGGGCAGGGGGAGGACTACAGCTATCCCGGCGACGACTACGCCCTCGTCCGCTACACGGACGGGTCCAGCCCGTCGGGTTCGGTCAACCTCTACGACGGCGGCAGCCAGGACATCACCAGCGCCGCCGACGCCGTCGTGGGGCAGAGCCTGCAGAAGAGCGGGAGCACCACGCAGGTCACCAGCGGGGAGGTGACGGCGACCGACGTCACCGTCAACTACGGCAACGGCAACATCATCGAGGGCCTGGTACGGACCCGGGCGTGCTCGGCCGGCGGCGACAGCGGAGGCGCGCACTTCTCCGGCAGCACGGCGCTGGGCATCCACTCCGGATCGTCCGGCTGCCTGGGCACCTACGGGTCGGCCCTGCACCAGCCGGTGGCCGAGGCGCTGGCGGACTACGGGGTGGACGTGTACTGAGCGCGCCCCGTCCGCACCGCCCCACGCCACACCCGCACCGCACCCGGAACAGCCGCGCCCCGCGAGGGGCGCGGTCCGGGGCGGGGGTCAGCCGAGGCGGTGCATCCAGCCGTGCGTGTCCTCCGCGCGGCCCGACTGGAGCGCCAGCAGCGCCTCGCGCAGCTTCATCGTGATCTCGCCCGCACCGCCGTCCGCGACCGTCCAGGTGCCGCGCGCCGACTTCGCCTCGCCCACCGGGGTGATCACGGCGGCGGTGCCGCAGGCGAAGACCTCGGTGATCGAGCCGTCCTCGTTGCCCCGCCGCCACTCGTCCGTGGAGATCCGGGCCTCCTCGGTTCCGTACCCCAGGTCGGCGGCGATCGTCAGCAGCGAGTCGCGGGTGATGCCGGGCAGCAGGGTGCCGGTCAGCTCGGGGGTGACGACCTTCGCGTCCGCGCCCTTCCCGTACACGAAGTACAGGTTCATCCCGCCCATCTCCTCGATCCAGCGGCGCTCGACGGCGTCCAGCCAGACCACCTGGTCGCAGCCGTGCTGCGCGGCCTCGGCCTGGGCGACGAGGGACGCGGCGTAGTTGCCCGCGCACTTGGCCTCGCCGGTGCCGCCCGGCGCCGCACGGACGTACTCCTCGGAGAGCCAGACCGAGACGGGCTTGACGCCGCCCGGGAAGTACGGCCCCGCGGGCGAGGCGATCACCATGAACGTGTACTCGTTGGCGGGCTTGACACCGAGCCCGACCTCGCTCGCGAACATGAAAGGACGCAGGTACAGCGACTCCTCGCCGACGCCCGGCACCCACTCCCGGTCGTGCTCGACCAGCAGGTCGCACGCCTCGACGAAGGTCTCGACGGGCAGCTCGGGCATGGCCAGCCGGCGGGCGCTGCGCTGGAAGCGGCGCGCGTTGGCGTCCGGCCGGAAGACGGCGACCGAGCCGTCCGGCTGCCGGTACGCCTTGAGCCCCTCGAAGATCGACTGCGCGTAGTGCAGCGTCATGTTCGCGGGGTCCATCGACAGCGGCGCGTACGGCTGGAGCTGCGCGTCGTGCCAGCCCCTGCCCTCGGTCCACTTGATCGTGACCATGTGGTCCGTGAAGTACCGGCCGAAGCCGGGGTCCGCCAGCGCGGCGTCCCGCTCCGCGCCGGGCAGCGGCTGCGCGGAGGGCTTGAGCTCGAAGTCGATACGGGGCGTCGTCATGTGAGCGCGTCCTTCGGTCGTGGCGTGTCGGACCGCGCTCCGGTCGCGGGCACTGCCGGTGCCGGGGCGTCCGGGCTTCTTTCTCTGACCGCGGTCCGGCGTTCGATTATCGCGCGCGGCAGTCCTGGCTTCGATGGTGGCACCCAACCGCCCAGTAGCCCAGTGCCGGGTGCCGGGTGCCCGCCGAGCGCGCGCGGCTATCCCGCCGCGCGGGCCGCCAGCGCGTCGCCGGTCTCGTCCGTCGTGCGCGCGGTCTCCCCCCGCTCGGCGAGGTCCGCCGAGACGGCCTCCTCGATGCGGACGGCCTCGTTCTCGTGGCCGAGGTGGCGCAGCAGCAGGGCGGTGGAGAGCACCGTCGCGGTGGGGTCGGCCTTCCCCCGGCCCGCGATGTCCGGCGCCGAGCCGTGCACCGGCTCGAACATCGAGGGGAAGTCGCGGGTCGGGTTGATGTTCCCGGACGCGGCGAGCCCGATGCCGCCGCTCACCGCGGCGGCCAGGTCGGTGAGGATGTCGCCGAACAGGTTGTCGGTGACGATCACGTCGAACCGCGCGGGATCCGTGACCATGAAGATCGTCGCGGCGTCGACATGCAGATAGTCGGTGCTGACCTCGGGGTACTCCTGGCCCACCCGGTCGAAGGCGCTCTTCCACAGGTGCCCGGCGTACGCCATGACATTGGTCTTGTGCACCAGGGTCAGCTTCTTGCGCGGCCTGGCCCGCGCCCGCTCGTACGCGTCCCGCACCACGCGCTCGACGCCGTGCGCGGTGTTCACGCTGACCTCGGTGGCGATCTCGTGCGGGGTGCCGCCGCGGACGGTGCCGCCGTTGCCGGCGTACGGGCCCTCGGTGCCCTCGCGGACCACCACGAAGTCGATCGCGGGGTCGCCCGCGAGGGGCGACGCGGTGTTCGGGTAGCGGCGGGAGGGGCGCAGGTTGACGAAGTGGTCGAAGGCGAACCGGAGTTTGAGCAGCATGCCGCGCTCCAGGGTGCCCGAGGGCACGCTGGGGTCGCCGATGGCGCCGAGCAGGATCGCGTCGTACGCCCTGAGGGACTCCAGTTCGGCGTCCGGCAGGGTCTCCCCCGTCGCATGCCAGCGCTTGGCGCCGAGATCGTACTCCCGGGTCTCCAGCTTCACGTCCTGCGGAAGGACGGCGGTCAGGACCTTGAGGCCCTGTGCGACGACCTCGGGGCCGATTCCGTCGCCGGGGATCACTGCGAGGCTGATGCTGCGAGTCATGCGGCGACCCTACTCGCCTGTCCAGTTGCTGACATCGCCGTCCGTATGACGGACGGAGCAGCGCGGTGGGGCGCCGGGCCGCCCGCCGCTGTGCCGTACGGGTGGGCTTCACCGCGTGTACCCCCGCGGGACGTTCCGCCGTCGCCGCACGGGGGAACCCGGCCCCCATGGCCGCACACGACCTCCCCCGCGTCGGAATTCCCCCGGCACTCGCCGCCCGGATGTCCATGGCCGAGCAGCACGCGTATCTGCGCGCCCGGTTCTCCCGGCGCGGGGTGCTGCGCGGCGGCGGGATCGCCGCCGCGGGGGCCCTGGGCGCCGCGGGCCTGGTGATCGGCTCGGACCGGGCGCTGCACGGCGGCCAGGGAGGCCAGGCGGGCCCGGCGGCCGACGCCGGCCCCTCGCCGGGGCCGCATCTGGTGACCTCGCCCGCGCGGGTCGACGGTGCGCTGGTCGCGCCGTTCGGGCGGCATCTGGCGTTCGGGGCCGACCCGCGGACCCGGATGCGGGTCTCCTGGCAGGTGCCGCTCCCGGTGCGCCGCCCGTACGTACGGATCGGCACCCGCCCCTGGGAGCTGGACCGCAAGGTGCCGGCCGAGGTGCGGGAGCTGCGCACCCCGTCGCTGGCCGACGACCTCCCCGAGGTCGAGCAGCGCTATCTGCACGCCGCGCTGGACGGCCTGCGCCCCGGTACCACGTACTACTACGGCGTCGGCCACGACGGCTTCGACCCGACGAGGGCCGAGCGGCTGGGGACGGTGGGCTCGTTCACCACCGCACCGGGCGGGGGCGGCGAGCCGTTCGTCTTCACGGCCTTCGGCGACCAGGGCGTCAGCGCCGACGCGCTCGCCAACGACCAGCTGATCCTGGGCCAGAACCCCGCGTTCCATCTGCACGCGGGCGACATCTGCTACGCCGACGACACCGGGCACGGTGAGAAGTCCGACACCTACGACGCGCGGGTGTGGGACCGGTTCCTCGCCCAGACGGAGCCGGTCGCCTCCCGCGTGCCGTGGATGGTGACCACCGGCAACCACGACATGGAGGCGTGGTACTCGCCGAACGGCTACGGCGGCCAGTCCGCGCGCTGGTCCCTGCCGGACAACGGGCCCGACGCGGACGGCGCGCCCGGCGTCTACTCCTTCGTCTACGGCAACGTCGCGGTCATCGCCCTGGACGCCAACGACGTCTCGTACGAGATCCCGGCCAACCGCGGCTACACGGACGGCGCGCAGACGCGGTGGCTGGAGCGGACGCTGCGGCGGGCACGGAGCGCGGCGGAGGTCGACTTCGTCGTCGTCTTCTTCCACCACTGCGCGTACTCGACGAGCACGCACGCCTCGGACGGAGGGGTGCGCGCGGAGTGGGTCGGTCTGTTCGACCGGCACCAGGTGGATCTGGTGATCAACGGGCACAACCACGTGTACGAGCGGACCGACCCGGTGCGCGGCGGCGAGCCGGGGCGGCGGCTCGGCATCGGCGGCACGACCGACCCCCGCAAGGACGGCACGGTGTACGTCACGGCCGGGGGCGGCGGGAAGAAGCTGTACGACTTCCCGGTGCCGGACAGCTACGAGGGGCGCGAGGCGGACCGGGACAGCGTGCGGTCGTTCCGCTGGGAGGAGGGGCGGGAGCGGGAGACGGAGCGGGTGGAGTGGTCGCGGGTGCGGTTCACCGGGTTCTCGTTCCTGGCGGCGGAGTCGCGGCCGGGCCGGGTGCCGCGGCTGCGGGTCACCGCGCTGGCGGAGTCCGGCCGCCGGGTGGACCACTTCACGGTGGAGCGCCGCCCCTGATGTCCGGTTCCCGGCGCGGGGAACGCCGCGCCCGGCCCGCGACCGGGCGCGGACGGGCGCGGACGGCAGGGGTCAGCCCCTCCTGTCGAGGGCCCGCTGGAGGGCGGAGGCGGCCCGGCGGCGGGCCTCCCCCGCGCTCTCATCGCGGCGACGGGCCGCCGCATGGGAGCGGCGGACCCGGGTGGCGGCGGCGTTCGGCGCAGGCGTAGGCGTAGGCATAGGCATGGGAGAGCAACTCCTCTGCTCAGGGAGATCTGCCAGACGGCCAACGGGCGGGGTGGCCGGCGCCGCAGGGGTGACCTGCCAGGCGCGGACCGCTCATCCGCTTCACGCTCGATCGAGCGGATCATTTGGCTCCTACAAATATAGAAGCCGGACGCCGTGATGTCCCCCCAATTAGTTGGGCTTCCTAGTATGTGAGACGGCGGGACACACACAGGGGCCCTCCGCCCGCGCGGAGGGCCCCTGCCGGGGGACGGGGGTCGTCAGCCCATGTGGGGGTAGCGGTAGTCCGTCGGGGCGACCTGCGTCTCCTTGATCGCCCGCGGCGACGACCAGCGGATCAGGTTGAACTTCGACCCGGCCTTGTCGTTCGTGCCGGAGGCCCGCGCGCCGCCGAACGGCTGCTGGCCGACGATGGAGCCGGTCGGCCGGTCGTTGAGGTAGAAGTTCCCGGCCGCGAAGCGCAGCTTCTCGGCGGCGGCCGCCAGCACCCCGCGGTCCTGCGCGATCACGGCGCCGGTCAGGGCGTACGCCGAGGCGGACTCCATCTGGTCCAGCGTCGCCTCCCAGGCCCCGTCCTTGCTGTCGTCGTAGACGTGGACGGCGATGATCGGCCCGAAGTACTCCTTCTTGAAGACCTCGTTCTCCGGGTCGGAGCAGGCGATCACGGTGGGCTTCACGAAGTAGCCGACGCTGTCGTCGTAGCTGCCGCCCACGACGATCTCGCAGCTCGGGTCGGCGGCGGCCCGGTCGATGGCCTCCTTGTTCTTGGCGAAGGCCCGCTCGTCGATGACGGCGCCGATGAAGTTCGACAGGTCCGTCACATCCCCCATCGCCAGGCCCTCGACCTCGGCGGCCAGGTCGTCCTTGAGGCCGCTCTCCCAGGTGGAGCGGGCGATGTAGGCGCGGGATGCCGCCGAGCACTTCTGCCCCTGGTACTCGAAGGCGCCACGGGTGATGGCGGTCTTCAGGATCGCCGGGTCGGCGGAGGGGTGGGCGACGATGAAGTCCTTGCCGCCCGTCTCGCCGACGATCCGCGGGTAGGAGCGGTAGCCCGAGATGTTCTTGCCGACCTCGGCCCACAGATGCTGGAAGGTGGCGGTCGAGCCGGTGAAGTGGATGCCGGCCAGCTCCGGGTGCGGCAGCGCGACCTCGGAGACCTCCCTGCCGTCGCCGGTCACCAGGTTGATGACGCCCTTCGGCATCCCCGCCTCCTCCAGCAGCTGCATCAGCAGCACGGCGGAGTGGGTCTGCGTCGGGGACGGCTTCCAGACCACCACGTTGCCCATCAGCGCCGGAGCCGTGGGCAGGTTGCCGGCGATGGCGGTGAAGTTGAACGGGGTGATCGCGTAGACGAAGCCCTCCAGCGGGCGGTGGTCCATGCGGTTCCAGATGCCGTTCGGCTGCACGAGCGGCTGCTCGGTCATCAGCTCACGCGCGAAGTGCACGTTGAACCGCCAGAAGTCGACCAGCTCGCAGGGCGCGTCGATCTCGGCCTGCTGCGCGGTCTTGGACTGGCCCAGCATCGTGGAGGCGGCGATCGTCTCGCGCCAGGGGCCGGAGAGCAGCTCGGCGGCCTTGAGGATGATGGCCGCGCGATCGTCGAAGGACATCGCGCGCCAGGCGGGCGCGGCGGCCAGCGCCGCGTCGATGGCGTCCTGCGCGTCCTGGCGGGTGGCGTCGGCGTAGGTGCCGAGCACTGCCCGGTGGCGGTGCGGCTGCACGACGTCGTGGCGCTCGCCGCCGCCCATCCGCTTCTCCCCGTTGATCGTCATGGGGAGTTCGATGGGGTTCCCTGCCAGCTCCTTGAGCTTGCGCTCCAGCCGGGCGCGCTCCGGGGTGCCGGGCGCGTAGCTGTGCACCGGCTCGTTGTACGGGGCGGGGACCTGGGTCACAGCGTCCACGGTTGCTCCTTGGGTCGTGTTGGTACGGGGCGGGGTCACAGGTCGGCCTCGGCTCAGCGCTTGCTCACCAGCGAACGCAGGCTGTGCTTGCCCGGGGGGCGACCCCCGGACCCCCAGCCGAGGCGCTCGTCGCATCTCACTAGGCATCCGCTCAGCGCTTGCTCACCAGCGAACGCAGGAAGAACGCCAGGTTCGCTGGGCGCTCCGCCAGGCGTCGCATGAAGTAGCCGTACCAGTCCGTGCCGTAGGGAACGTATACGCGCATCCGGTGGCCCTGTGCCACCAGGCGGGTCTGCTCGGCCGCGCGGATGCCGTACAGCATCTGGAATTCGTACTCGTCCTGCTTCCGACCGTAGCGCGCGGCCAGGTCCTGTGCGATGGCCACCATCCGGGGGTCGTGCGAGCCGACCATCGGGTAGCCCTTGCCCGCCATCAGGACCTTCAGACAGCGCACATACGCCTTGTCGACCTCGCGCTTGTCCTGGAAGGCGACCTCGGCGGGCTCCTTGTAGGCGCCCTTGACCAGGCGGACGCGGGAGCCCTCGCCCGCCAGCGCGTGGCAGTCCTCCTCGGTGCGGAAGAGGTACGACTGGACGACGGCGCCGGTCGCCGGGAAGCGCTTCCGCAGCTCGCCGAGGATGGCGAGGGTGGAGTCGACCGTGGTGTGGTCCTCCATGTCGAGGGTGACCGTGGTCCCGGCGGCCGCGGCGGCCTCGACGACCGGCAGCACATTGGCGTACGCCAGATCGTGGCCGTCCGGCAGGGCCTGGCCGAACGCGGAGAGCTTGACGGACATCTCGGCGCGGGCGCCGAGCCCGGCGGCGGCCAGCTCCTCGGTCAGCGCGAGATAGGCGTCGCGGTTCCGGACGGCCTCGGCCCGCTCGGTGATGTCCTCGCCCAGGTGGTCGACGGTGATCTCCAGCCCCCGGTCGGCGAGCGACCCGACGGACTGGAGGCACTGGTCGAGCTGCTCGCCCGCCACGAAGCGGTCCACCATCGGGCGGGTGACCGGCGCGGCCGAGACGAGGCGGCGGATGCTGTCGCTGCGCGCGGCGGCGAGAAGCACGGGTCCCAGCAAGGGCACCTCCACGGTTGTACGTGTGCAGGGCTCATCGGCGCGGCAGCGCGGGAGCCGTACCCCGGCTCGTCGAGCAGGGGTACCCCGGGAACCTAAGCATCGCGCCGCGCGAGGGCTATCGACAGTTGTCACGCGTCCGTGCCCTGCATCTCAGACATCTGTATGACAATGGGCGGGGCGGTGAACGACGGGAGCCGAGGGAGGCGGACCGATGCGCGAGGACTACCAGGAGCTGATCGACGAGGTCTCGTCGCTGCTCGGTACGCCCGCCACCCTGGAGGGCCGGGACTTCGGGCTGATCGCCTTCGGCGCACACGAGAGCGGCGGGGACGACGGCTACGGGGAGGGCGGGGACGGCGACGCCGCGGGCGGCGCCCCTCAGCTGGCGCTGGACCCCGTGCGGACCCGGTCGATCCTGCACCGCAGGTCGACGTCCGCCGTACGGGCGTTCTTCGAGGGCTTCGGCATCGCGCGGGCCACGGCCCCGGTGCGGATCCCGCCGGATCCGGCGGCCGGCGTGGTGCACGGGCGGATCTGCCTGCCGGTGCGGGACCGCGGCGTGGCCTACGGCTACATCTGGCTGCTGGACGACGGGCAGCTGGCGCTGACCGGCCCCCGGATGGACGCGGCGATGGCCGTGGCGGCGCGGATCGGGGCGGCCCTCTCCGCTCAGGCGCGGGCCGAGGCGCGGACCGGCGAGCTGCTGCGCGCGGTCCTCACGGGCACCGGCCCGCAGGCCGGCGGGGAGAAGGGCGAGGCCGAGCGGGAGCTGCGGGCCGCGCTCGGGGCCGCGGCCTCGGGACCGCTCGCGCTGGCGGCGGTCGAGCCGTGGTCCGACGAAGGGCCGGCGGCGGGCCCCTCCCCCCTCGCCGCGCAGTGTGTGCTGACCGCGGCCGGACCAGCGCTGGCCGCGCTGGTCCGGCTGCGGTCGGTGCGGGACACCGGGCCCGCGCGGGCCGCGGCGGAGCGGCTGCTGCGGACGTCCGGCAGCCAGGCGGCGGTGGCGGGGCTGAGCGCCCCGCGCGTCGGTGTGGAGGCGCTGGACGGCGCCTGGCGGGAGGCGCGCGCTGCCGCGCGGGCCGCGCGCGCCGAGGAGGGCCCGGTCGCGGAGTGGGCGGCGCTCGGCCCCTACCGGCTGCTGGCCGCGCTGCCGCCCGCCGAGCCGGACCCGGCCGTACGGGAGCTGCTGCGGCCCCCGCACCGCGAGCTGGCCCGCACCGCCGAGGTGTATCTCGACTGCGCGGGCCAGGCGGGGCGGTCGGCGGCGGCGCTGGGCGTCCACCGGCAGACGCTGTACTACCGGCTGTCCCGGGTGGAGCGGCTGACCGGCCTCGACCTCGGCGAGGGCGAGGACCGGCTGCTGCTGCACATGGCGCTCAAGGCCGCGCGGCTCACTCCGTGAGGTTGACGGCGCGCGCCCTGGTGGCGCCGATCTCGCCCGCGATCTCGGTGAGCACCGGGGCCTCGATGGTGTCGTCCACCGTGAGCGCGACCAGCGCCTCGCCGCCCTCCTCCGCGCGGGAGACCTGCATCCCGGCGATGTTCACCTGGGACTCGCCCAGGATGCGGCCGACGGTGCCGACGACGCCGGGGCGGTCGGTGTAGCGCAGGAAGGCCATGTGGTCGGCGACGGCCAGTTCGACGTCGTGCCCGTTGACGTTGACGATCTTCTGCAGGTTCTTCGGGCCCGCCAGGGTGCCGGAGGCCGACACCTCGTCGCCGTCGGGCAGGGTGCCGCGCACGGTGACCATGTTGCGGTGCTCGGCGGTCTCGCTGGAGGTCGTCAGCCGCACCTCGACGCCGCGCTCCTGGGCGAACAGGGGGGCGTTGACATAGCTGACCGTGTCGTCCACCACGTCCTCGAAGACGCCCTTGAGCGCCGAGAGCTCCAGCACCTTCACATCGTGCTGGGTGATGTCGCCGTACACCTCGACGTCCAGCCGGACGGCGACCCCGCCCGCGAGCGCGGTGAAGATCCGGCCCAGCTTCTCGGCCAGCGGGAGGTAGGGGCGGACCTCCTCGGCGATGACACCGCCCTGCACGTTGACCGCGTCCGGCACCAGCTCGCCCGCGAGGGCCAGCCGGACCGACTTGGCCACCGCGATGCCGGCCTTCTCCTGCGCCTCGCCGGTGGAGGCGCCCAGGTGCGGGGTGGACACGACCTGGTCGAACGCGAACAGCGGGGAGTCGGTGCACGGCTCGCTCGCGTACACGTCCAGCCCCGCGCCCGCGACCCGGTCCTCCTTGAGCGCCGCGGCCAGCGCCTCCTCGTCCACGATGCCGCCGCGCGCGGCGTTGATGATCCGGGCCGAGGGCTTGACCTTGTGCAGCGCCTCGTCGCCGATCAGCCCGAGGGTCTCGGGCGTCTTGGGGAGGTGGACGGTGATGAAGTCGGAGACCTGGAGCAGCTCGTCCAGCGAGAGCAGCTTGACGCCCATCTGCGCGGCCCGCGCGGGCTGCACATACGGGTCGTAGGCGACGACCTTCATCCCGAACGCCGACATCCGCTGCGCCACCAGCACCCCGATACGGCCCAGGCCGACGACGCCCAGCGTCTTCTCGCTCAGCTCGACGCCGGTGTACTTGCTCCGCTTCCACTCGCCGTTCTTCAGCGCGGCGTTGGCCTGCGGGATGTTGCGGGCCGTGGCGACGATCAGACCGCAGGCCAGTTCGGCCGCGGTGATGATGTTGGAGGTGGGGGCGTTGACGACCATGACGCCGGCCTTGGTGGCGGCGGGCACATCCACGTTGTCCAGTCCGACGCCGGCCCGTGCGACGACCTTGAGCTGCTTGGCCGCGGCGATGGCCGCGGCGTCGATCTTCGTCGCGGAGCGGATCAGTACCGCGTCGACCTCGGCGAGCGCGGGCAGCAGCTCGGCGCGGTCGGCGCCGTTGCACTGCCGGATCTCGAAGTCGGGGCCGAGCGCGTCGACCGTGGCGGGCGAGAGCTCTTCTGCGATGAGCACTACGGGTTTGCTGGGCTTGCTCACGTGGTCTCCAGTCTCCAGTCCTGGCGGATCGTCCCCGCGCGCGCCTCGGTGCGGCGGGCGGGGCAGGGGTGGTGGGCCGCGTCCCGACGGCCGTCGTAGACGGTGGAGGGGTCATCCCCGCAGGCGCAGGGCAGACGCACGACGCTGTGAGCCTGGGCGCGCTGTGTGCTACGCAGTTTAGCGGCGTACCGATGGATTGAACCGGCGCTTCTGAGAATCTTGCTCCCGCCCCGGTGGCCAGGAGCCGGCCGGGAGCCGGCCGCGAGCAGCGCTGCGGGGCCCCGGCCCGAACCCCGGGCCGGGGCCCCGCAGCGGACGGAGCGGGTTCCTCCGCTCCGCGGAGTGGGCTACTCCGCCTCGTCCACCCAGCTCATCAGGGAGCGGAGCTTCTTGCCCGTGGTCTCCAGCAGATGGTCCTCGTCGGCCTTCTTGTACTCGGTGTACTTCGGCAGGCCCGCGTTGTACTCGGCCATCCAGTTCCGCGCGAAGGACCCGTCCTGGATCTCCCCGAGGATCTTCTTCATCTCGGCCTTGGTCTGGTCGTTCACCACCCGCGGGCCGGAGACGTAGTCGCCCCACTCCGCGGTCTCCGAGACGGACCAGCGCATCTTCTGCAGGCCGCCCTCGTACATCAGGTCGACGATCAGCTTCAGCTCGTGCAGGCACTCGAAGTAGGCGATCTCCGGCTGGTAGCCCGCCTCGACCAGGGTCTCGAAGCCCGCCTTGACCAGTGCCGCGGTGCCGCCGCAGAGCACGGCCTGCTCGCCGAAGAGATCGGTCTCGGTCTCCTCGGTGAAGGTGGTCTTGATGACGCCGGCCCGGGTGCCGCCGATGCCCTTGGCGTACGAGAGGGCGAGCTCGAACGCGCTGCCGCCGGCGTCCTGCTCGACGGCCACGATGCACGGCACACCGCGGCCCTCCTCGTACTGGCGGCGCACGAGGTGGCCGGGGCCCTTGGGGGCGACCATGCAGACGTCGACGTTCGCCGGGGGCTTGATGAACTCGTAGCGGATGTTCAGGCCGTGGCCGAAGAACAGCGCGTCGCCGTCCTTCAGGTTCGGCGCCACGGACTCCTCGTAGACCTTGGCCTGGACGGGGTCCGGGACCAGGATCATGATCACGTCGGCCTCGGCCGCGGCCTCGGCCGGGGTGGTCACCCGCAGGCCCTGCTCCTCGGCCCTGGCGCGGGACCCCGAGCCCTCGTGCAGGCCGACCCGGACATCGACGCCCGAGTCGCGCAGCGACAGCGCGTGGGCGTGGCCCTGGCTGCCGTAGCCCAGGACCGCGACCTTGCGGCCCTGGATGATGGAGAGGTCGGCGTCGTCGTCGTAGAACAGCTCGGCCACTGGGGAATTCTCCTTGCGTGAGTGTGATGCGCCCAACCTATGACGGCCGGGAGAGGGAACAGGTCAGGGGTGAGCGCTACGCGGAGCGCTCCAGGGTGCGCAGGCTCCGGTCGGTGATGGAGCGGGCGCCGCGACCTATGGCGATCGTGCCGGACTGCACCAGTTCCTTGATGCCGTACGGCTCCAGCATCCGCAGCATGGCCTCCAGCTTGTCGCCGCTGCCGGTGGCCTCGATGGTGACGGCCTCGGGCGAGACGTCGACGGTCTTGGCGCGGAAGAGCTGGACGATCTCCACGATCTGGGAGCGGGTCTCGTTGTCGGCCCGCACCTTCGCCAGCACGAGCTCGCGCTGCACGGCCGAGGAGGGCTCCAGCTCGACGATCTTCAGCACGTTGACCAGCTTGTTGAGCTGCTTGGTGACCTGCTCCAGCGGAAGGTCCTCGACGTTCACCACGATGGTGATCCGGGAGATCCCGGGGTGCTCGGTGACGCCGACGGCGAGCGAGTCGATGTTGAAGCCGCGGCGGGAGAAGAGCGAGGCGATCCGGGCCAGGATGCCGGGGGTGTCCTCCACCAGCACGGAGAGGGTGTGCTTGGACATCGTTGGGGCCTTTCGTTCCTGCCGGGGCTCGTCAGTCGTCTTCGCCGAAGTCGGGGCGGACACCGCGCGCCGCCATCACCTCGTCGTTGGAGGTGCCCGCGGCGACCATCGGCCAGACCATGGCGTCCTCGTGCACCACGAAGTCGACCACGACCGGGCGGTCGTTGATCGCGTTGGCCTTCTCGATGACCGCGTCCAGCTGGGCGGGGTCCTCGCAGCGGATGCCGACGCAGCCCATCGCCTCCGCCAGCTTCACGAAGTCCGGGACGCGGGTGCCCTTGGAGGGCTCGCCCGCCTCGCCGTCGTGCAGCTGGGTGTTGGAGTAGCGCTGGTTGTAGAAGAGGGTCTGCCACTGGCGGACCATGCCGAGCGCGCCGTTGTTGATGATCGCGACCTTGATCGGCACGTTGTTCAGCGCCGCGGTGGCCAGCTCCTGGTTGGTCATCTGGAAGCAGCCGTCGCCGTCGACCGCCCACACCGGCTGGTCGGGGCGGCCGACCTTGGCGCCGAGCGCCGCCGGCACGGCGTAGCCCATGGTGCCCAGGCCGCCGGAGTTGAGCCAGGTGGCGGGGCGGTCGTAGGTGATGAAGTGCGCGGCCCACATCTGGTGCTGGCCGACGCCGGCGGCGTAGATGGTGTCCTCGGGGGACATCTCGCCGATGCGCTGGATGACCTGCTGCGGGGAGAGCGAGCCGTCCTCGGGCAGGTCGTAGCCGAGCGGATAGGTCTCGCGCCAGCGGCCGAGCAGGTTCCACCACTCCGCGTACCGCCCGCCGGCGCCGGGCCGGTCGCCCGCCTCGCCCAGCTCGCCCTGGACGGCGACGATCAGATCGGCGATGACCTCGCGCGCGTCCCCCACGATGGGGACGTCGGCGGCGCGGTTCTTGCCGATCTCGGCGGGGTCGATGTCCGCGTGCACGATCTTGGCGTGCGGCGCGAAGGAGTCCAGCCTGCCGGTGACGCGGTCGTCGAAGCGGGCGCCCAGCGCGATGATCAGGTCCGCCTTCTGGAGGCCGGTGACGGCCGCGACGGTGCCGTGCATCCCGGGCATCCCCAGGTGCTGCGGGTGGCTGTCCGGGAAGGCGCCGATGCCCATCAGGGTGGTGGTGACGGGGGCGCCGGTCAGCTCGGCGAGCACCTTCAACTCGGCGGTGGCCCGCGCCTTGAGCACCCCGCCGCCGACGTACAGCACCGGGCGGCGGGCCTCGCCCAGCAGCCGGGCCGCCTCGCGGATCTGCTTGCCGTGCGGCTTGGTCACCGGGCGGTAGCCCGGCAGGTCGGTCTGCGGCGGCCACTGGAACGTCGTCTGGCCCTGCAGCGCGTCCTTGGCGATGTCGACGACGACGGGCCCGGGGCGCCCGGTGCCGGCGATGTGGAACGCCTGGGCGATGGTCCTGGGGATCTCGTCCGGGTTTCGGACCAGGAAGTTGTGCTTGGTGACCGGCATCGAGATGCCGCAGATGTCGGCCTCCTGGAAGCCGTCGGTGCCGATCAGGCTGGAGGCCACCTGCCCGGTGATCGCGACCAGCGGCACGGAGTCCATATGCGCGTCGGCGAGCGGGGTGACGAGGTTGGTGGCGCCGGGCCCCGAGGTGGCCATGCACACCCCGACCTTGCCCGTGGCCTGCGCGTATCCGGTGGCCGCGTGCCCCGCGCCCTGCTCGTGCCGCACGAGCACGTGGCGGACCCTGCCGGAGTCCATCATCGGGTCGTACGCGGGCAGGATCGCCCCGCCCGGAATGCCGAATACGGTGTCGGCGCCGACTTCCTCAAGAGCACGGATGAGGGACTGGGCCCCAGTGATGGGCGCGGCGGCCTGTGCCGGCACGGCATTCGTCTGGGTTCCGCCGCTGCGGGGCCGCGGATGCGGCTTGGGGGCCCCGGTGGCCTGCTCGGTCATCTGCTGTCTCTTCTCGGAGAGGGTTTTGACGCTCGGTGTGTGCGGTTGACGGGGAGGGGACGGTCGCGGTGCGGGCGGGGATGCCGGGGCTTGCGACTCAGGCACCGGTGCAACAAAAAACCCCCCGTGCCATGAGGCAAGCGAGGGGAGCGCGCCGCTGTGGTCGCGGGGTCTGTGGAGCCCCGGTCAGCCGACGCGCTGTCCAAGTACGAGAATTCGGGTGCGCATGGCATTGACCCTCTCCCCGTCAAGCCCCGGGTGTCAAGTGGGTGGGACGGGCGTCTCAGCATTTGGGCGCAGCGCTGTCCTGGCGACGGGATCGGGCCCCGCGGCCCCGCCCTGCCGCGCTCCCGCGACCACCACGGAGCGGCTGCCCGGGTGCCCCTCGCTGTGGGCCGCTCCCCCGGCGCCCCCGGCTCCCCCGGCATCGCCGGACCGGCGGGCGGCGGGCTCGGGCACCGGGTAGACCCCGACGGAGAGCGCGCGGCGCAGCCGGTGCTCGTCCAGGGGGCCGGAGAATACCTCTCCCTGGCCGTGCGTACAGCCCATCTCCCGCAGCGCCGCGGCCTGTTCGGGCAGATCGACGCCCTCGGCCACGGAGACCAGGCCCAGATCCCCCGCGATCCGCAGCAGCCCGGCGGTGATCTTGCGCTGCCGGGAGGACTCCACGATGCCGTCGACCAGGCCCCGGTCCAGCCGGAGGATGTCCACGGGGAGCCGGCGCAGCGCGGAGATCGCGGCGTATCCGCTGCCGAAGCCGTCCAGCGCGATGCCCACGCCGAGCCGGCGCAGCGCCGTCAGCCGCCCCTCCAACTCGTCCAGCGGGATCCGCGGATCGCTGTCGGACAGCTCCAGGATCAGTGCGCCCGGCGCCCCGGGCGGCGCGGGCGGGCCCGCGGGGGCGCCCAGCGCGGGCGCCGAGGGGCCGGACGGGCCGGGGGCCGCCGCCAGGCCGTGCCGGGCGAGCAGCGCGCCGACGCTGCGCGGGTCCATGCCGGGCTCGGTCAGCCTGCGGGCCGGGATCCGGACGGTCACCGGGGCGCCGAACCCCGCGCGCTGCCGGGCCGCCGCCTGCCGCACGGCCTCCTCCAGCAGCCACCGGCTGACCTCGGCGGCCCGCTCGCCGCCCGCGCCGCGCGCCTCCCGCGCCGAGGCGCCCTCGGTGCGCAGGAACTCCGCCGGGGTGAACAGGATGCCCTGGGCCGAGCGCCAGCGGGCCTCAGCGGCCACCGCGGTGATCTTGCCGCTGGCCAGCTCCACGATCGGCTGGTGCAGCAGCGCGAACTCGCCGTCGTGCAGCGCGCTGCGCAGCCGCTGCGCCAGCTCGGCCCGCTTGACGACCTCGGCCTGCATCTGCGGCGCGTACAGCTCGACGCGGGCCTTGCCCGCCTGCTTGGCGCGGTACATCGCCAGATCGGCGTTGCGCATCAGCGCGGACGGGCTGATGCCGGGCTCGGCGAAGGCGATGCCGATGGAGGCGGCGACCCGCACCTCCGTGCCCTCCACCCGGTAGGGGTCGGAGAGCTTGATGCGCAGCCGGTCGGCGATGTCGTGGATGCGCAGCTCGCGGTCCGGGTCGGGGCGGCCGCCCGGCTCGCCGTCGCCGCGGATGAGCACCGCGAACTCGTCCCCGCCGAGGCGGGCAGCGGTGTCCCCGGAGCGGACCGACTCGCGCAGCCGGCGGGCCGCGTGCACCAGCAGCTCGTCGCCCGCCTGGTGGCCGACGGTGTCGTTGACCGCCTTGAAGCCGTCCAGGTCGATGAAGAGGACGGCCGTGCCGCCGTCGGTGCCGCGCCGCCCGCCGAGCGCCTGCCGGACCCGGTCGGTGAACAGCGCGCGGTTGGGCAGGTCGGTGAGCGCGTCGTGCGAGGCGTTGTGCTGGAGCTGCGCCTGGAGCCGGACGCGCTCGGTGACGTCCCGGCTGTTGAAGATCAGCCCGCCCTGGTAGCGGTTGACCGTCGACTCCACGTTCAGCCAGTGGCCCGCGCCGTGCCGGAAGCGGCACTCGATTCTGGTGCTCGGCTCGCGCTCCGGGGAGCCGGCCAGGAAGCGGCGCAGCTCGTGCAGCACCTGGCCGAGGTCCTCCGGATGGACGAGGGAGGCCAGCTCGGAGCCCACGAGCTGGTCGCCGTCCCGGCCGTAGACGCCCGCGGCGGCCGGGGAGACATAGCGCAGCACACCGGTGGAAGCGGCGATCATGATGACGTCGCTGGAGCCCTGCACCAGGGACCGGAAGTGGTTCTCCTTCTGGGCCAGCTCCTGGGTGAGGGTGATGTTGTCCAGCAGCATGATGCCCTGCCGCACCACCAGCGCGAGCACCACCGCGCAGCCGGTGAAGAGCACCACCCGGTCGATCTCGTTGCCGTCCAGGGAGTTGTAGAGGATCCCCAGGGTGCACACGGCGGCGGCGAGATACGGGGTGAGCGCGGCCAGCGAGCTCGCGATGGGGCGGCTGGTGTGCGCGCCGCGGGTGGCGGGCTCCCGTGCGGGCGTCATCTGGGTGCGGGGCGGGTCCGGGGCCGTCTCCGCCGGGGGCGGCTCGTGCCGGGCCACCCAGGGCGCGTACGCCAGCAGCAGCGAGCCGGCGAACCAGCCCGCGTCGAGCAGCTGGCCGGAGGCGTACCGCTCGCGCAGCAGCGGCGAGGTGAACAGCGCGTCGCACAGCACGGTCAGCGCGAGGGCGCCGATCGCGGTGTTGATGGCGCTGCGCTGCGCGGCCGAACGCCGGAAGTGCAGCGCGAGCACCATGCTCACCAGCACGATGTCCAGCAGCGGATAGGCCAGGTTGAGCGCGGCTCTGGCGACCGAGTCCCCCTGCCAGTACGCCGTGTGGGCCAGCGCGAGGGACCAGGACAGGGTGAGCAGCGAGCCGCCGATCAGCCAGGCGTCCAGGCCCAGGCAGACCCAGCCGGCGCGGGTGACCGGCCGCTTGGCGAGCACCAGCAGCCCGATGATCGCGGGCGGCGCGAACAGCAGGAAGCAGAAGTCCGCCAGCGACGGCTTGGGCACGAACTCGCCCAGCACGATCTCGTACCAGCCCCAGACGCCGTTGCCCAGCGCGGCCATCAGGGACGAGATCCCGAACAGCACCCAGGCCGGGCGGCTCCCGTCCACCCGGCCCCCGGGCGCGCGCGGGTTGGCGCGCTGGGTGTGCCCGTACCACAGGCAGGAGGCGGCGGCGAGCAGGGCCGCGGCGCTCAGCCCGAAGTCGCCCATCACCAGCGCCACGGTCTCCGAGCCCCAGCCGAGCGCGGCGCCGACGGCATAGCCGGCGCAGACGACGACGAGGCCCAACTGCGGGAGCACACCGGTCCGTCCGACACCGGCCGCGCCGCTCAGCCGCCGCCTGCCGGGCCGGCGGGCCGCGCCCGCCGGATCACCCGGAAGGGTCCACTGCCCGCTGTGCCGCTGGGCGTGTCCGGGGGCAGTCATCGTGCCACCCCTGCGGACGGGGGCTTCTTCGCGTACGTGTGCCGGCGGCCGCTCCTGAAGGCGGGGGCCGCTCCTGAACGCGGGGGACGCGCCCGGCAGTCGGGCCGTCGCGCTGGGCGGTCCGTGCGTCGCATCCGGCAGTTCGTCCATTGATCGTGCATTCGCCCGTCGCCCCCCTCGTGTCCGGGTTTCGCCCCCCGCCGGGACGATACACCAGGTTCGTCACTCAGGGACATAGTCCCAATACAGACCGTAACCACAAGGGGGAGCTTCGGTACAGGACGGAGTCGTACGGATCCGTAGCGTGGCTTCTGACGGCCTGGGAGTGTTTACGGCGACTACGCCACGTCCACCACGTGTTCAAGCTCCTCACCGGCCACCCAGCGCTTCAGCTGCTCCCGCAGCAGTCGCCCGGCACGGGGCGGGAACGCGGAGGTGGCGCCTCCGACATGCGGAGTGATCAGCACGCCGGGCGCCCGCCAGAGCGGGTGTGAAGCGGGCAGGGGCTCGGGGTCGGTCACGTCGAGCGCCGCCCGCAGCCGCCCCTGCGCGCCGTGCGCGCCGCCCGCCGCTGCCGCCGCTCCGCCCGTCTCGGCGAGCAGCGCGCCGGTGTCCACGATGGCCCCGCGCGCGACGTTGACCAGCAGCGCCCCGTCCCTCATCCGGCTCAGGAAGCGGGCGTCGACCAGCCCCCTGGTCTCCTCGGTGAGCGGAGCCGTGAGGATCACCACGTCGGCGGACGGCAGCAGCGTGCCGAGGTCCGCCAGCGCGTGCACCGGACCGTGCGGGCCGGTCCTCGCCGAGCGCGCCACCCGGTGCACGGCGGCCACCTCGAAGGGGAGCAGCCGCTCCTCGACCGCCGTGCCGATCGAGCCGTAGCCGACAATCAGCACGGACTTGTCCGCGAGCGCCTGGTGCACGCCCGGCGCCCACTCACCGCGCCCTTGCGCCTGGACGGATTCGGGGAGGTGGCGCAGGGAAGCGAGGGTAAGTGCGAGAGCGAGTTCCGCCGTGCTCGCGTCATGCACGCCGCGCGCGTTGCACACCCGCGTCCCGGCGGGGAGGCGCGGGATCGCGGAAGCGATGTGATCAATGCCCGCGGTGAGGGTCTGGACGACCCGGAGCCCCCGCATCTGTTCGAGAGGGCGTACGGCGATCTCCGCACCCTTCATATAGGGGACGACGTACACAGCGCAGTTCGCCGGGTCCGCCGGGTACTCGTCCTCGCCGTCCCAGTGCCGGTACGTCAGGGAGTCCGGCAGCCCCTCGACGGAGCCGGGCGCGAGCGGGAGCCAGATCTCTGTCGCGTCAGCCATGGGCAAAGGCTAACCGCGTTCCGGGGCTGTGCGTGTGGGGCACCGGGGGCACCGGTTAGTTTGGGGTCGGTTCAGGAGGGGGTCTCATCCAGGTGGAGCGCAGGACGATCGGTGCGGCAGCCCTGGGGGTGGGTGCCGTCGGGCTCGGGTGCATGCCGATGAGCTGGGCGTACTCCGCCTCGGAGCAGCACGGCGAGGGCTCGCTGCGAACGGTGCACGCCGCGCTGGACAGCGGGACGACGCTGCTGGACACCGCCGACATGTACGGCCCCTTCACCAATGAGCTGCTGCTCGGGCGGGTGCTGCGGGAGCGGCGCCACGACGCGTTCGTCTCCACCAAGTGCGGACTGCTGGTGGGCGAGACGCACATCGTGGCCAACGGCCGCCCCCGGCATGTCAAACGGGCCTGCGACGCCTCGCTGCGCCGCCTCCAGACCGAGGTGATCGACCTCTACCAGCTGCACCGGGCCGACCCCGAGGTGCCGGTCGAGGAGACCTGGGGCGCGATGGCGGAGCTGGTGACCGCGGGCAAGGTGCGCGCCCTGGGCTTCTGCGCGGTCGGCGCGCGGGCCGACCGGCGCGCCGGGTCCGGCTCCGGGATTCACGAGACGACGATACGCCAGCTGGAGCGGGTGCAACAGGTGTTCCCGGTGAGCGGGGTGCAGGCCGAGTTGTCCGTCTGGTCCCGGGAGGCCCTGCGGACGCTGCTGCCCTGGTGCGAGGCGCGGGGTGTCGGGTTCCTCGCCGCGATGCCGCTCGGCAACGGCTACCTCACCGGCACGCTGACCCCGGGCGGCGGCTTCGAGGCCGACGACGTACGGGCCCGGCACCCGCGCTTCACCGCCGAGATGATGGCCGCCAACCAGCCGATCGTGGCGGGCCTGCGGCGGGTCGCGCAGCGGCACGGCAGCGCGACCCCGGCGCAGGTCGCGCTCGCGTGGGTGCTGGAGCAGGGGCGGCATGTGGTGCCGGTGCCCGGCACGAAGAAGCCGCACTGGGCGCGGGAGAACGCGGGCGCGGACGCGGTCGTGCTGACGGCGGAGGACCTCACCGAGATCTCCGCGCTCCCTCCGGCCCGGGACTCCTGGGACTGAGTGCGGCACCCGGATTCCGGGAGGGGGACGCCGCCCGCTGTTCGCCACAATTCGACCACAATGAGGTGCCGGTCAACATCAGCAGAGGGAGCGACAACGTGGGACGTCACAGCAGGATCGGCGGCGCCGTGGCGCTGGCCGCCGCGCTGGCGCTGAGCGGCTGCTCGTCGGACGGCGGGGACGGGGACGGGGACGCGCCCCGGCCGGACGGCTCGGGCACCTCCCGCTCCGCCACCGGCGGCAGCGGCAGCGCGACGGCAGCGCCCGCCAAGGGCTCGGTGAAGGTCGTCAGGACCCTCGCCACCGGGCTGAAGTCGCCCTGGGGGCTGGCCCGGCTGTCCGGCGGCGACCTGCTCGTCGCCTCCCGCGACAGCGGAACCGTCCAGCGGGTCGACGCCGGCAGCGGCGCCACGACGCCGCTGGGCACCGTGCCCGGCGTCGCGGCGGGCGGCGAGGGCGGGCTGCTGGGCCTCGCCGTGCCGCCGGACAGCGACCGGATGGTGTACGCGTATCTCACCACCGAGTCCGACAACCGCATCGTGCGCATGCTCTACGACCCGAAGAAGCCCGAGGGCGAGCAGCTGGGCGCGCCGGACGTGCTGCTCAAGGGCATCCCCAAGGGGGCGATCCACAACGGCGGCCGGATCGCGTTCGGCCCCGACAAGATGCTGTACGCGGGCACCGGCGAGTCCGGTACGCGCGGGCTGTCCCAGGACAAGGACTCGCTGGGCGGCAAGATCCTGCGGATGACGCCCGACGGGGAGCCGCCGGGGCAGGGCAACCCGGAGCGCGACTCCGTCGTCTACTCCTACGGCCACCGCAATGTCCAGGGTCTGGACTGGGACCGGGACAAGCGGCTGTGGGCCTCCGAGTTCGGCCAGGACACCTGGGACGAGCTGAATCTGATCGAGCCCGGCAAGAACTACGGCTGGCCCGAGGCCGAGGGCAAGGGCGGCGGAGGGGGGTTCACCGACCCCGTCGAGCAGTGGCGGCCCGCCGACGCCTCGCCCAGCGGGCTGGCCGTCGCCCGGGGCTCGGTGTGGATGGCGGGGCTGCGCGGCGAGCGGCTGTGGCGCGTTCCCCTGCGGGGTGCGGAACCCGCGGCCGAGCCCCAGGCGTTCCTGGAGGGGAAGTACGGGCGGCTCCGTACTGTTGTCAGTGACGGCACCGGCAGTGGACTGTGGCTGGTGACCAGCGAGACGGATTCACGGGGGACCCCGGGCAAGCGGGACGACCGCATTCTCCGGCTGAAGGTCGAGTGAAGGTCGAGTGAAGGAGGCCGCACGGTGTTCAACCTCGTCGAGGAGCTGTTCACGCCAAGTCAGCGGCACGCTGAGGACGAACGCCAGCGGCTGGAGCACACCCGTGTCGAGGAGGGGAGCCAGGACCCGGGCTGCGGGCCGATAGACCTGGCCTCGGGCGCCGTGCTCATCCGCCCGCCCAAGCCGATGCGGGGCCCCGAGTCCTAGAGGGTGCCCCGGGGATCGTGGCTGCCCGCTGCCGGGGCAGCCGGGTCCGGGCTGCCCCTGCCGGTGCCTTGCGGACTGCAGCCGTCGCTGTGGTCGCGCGCGCAGTTCCCCGCGCCCCTGACGGGGCACGTCTCCTGGATGTGCCCCCGACCCGGCAGTAGCCGCAGGGCACTCCCCCTGGGCGTGCATATCCGCATGCGAGGATGCCGGAAGCCGTACGGATGGGGTGGGTAATGCGCGTGGAGATCCTCGGACCGCCACAGGTGCGGGACGCCCAGGGGCGGGTCACCCGCATCGGCGGGAGCCGGCTGCGTGCCGTGCTGGTCCGCCTGGCGCGGGATGCCGGGCAGCCGGTGAGCGCCGAAGCCCTGTACGAAGCGGTGTGGCCGGAGGGCGACGGCCCCGCCGACCCCGGGCACGCGCTGCACGCGCTGGCCTCCCGGCTGCGCCGGCTGCTGCCGGAGGGCGCCGAGCTGTCCGCGGCCCCCGGCGGCTACCGGTTACAGCTGCCGGACGGCGCGGTGGACGCCCACCAGTTCGAGCGGCTGGTGCGGGAGGGGCAGCGGGCTCTGGCGGACGGTCGGCACGGCGCCGCCGCCGAGACGCTCCGCGAGGCGCTGGCGCTGTGGCGCGGCGAGCCGTTCGGCGGCATGCCGGGGATGACGGCGGCGGCGGCCCGGCTGGAGGAGCTGCGGCTCTCCGCCGTCGAGGACCGGATCGCCGCCGAGCTTCCGGAGCGGGGCGGTGAGCTGGTCGCCGAGCTGCGGGAGCTGACCGCTGCCCATCCGCTCCGCGAGCGGGCCCACGCCCTGCTGATGCGCGCGCTGTGCGCGGACGGGCGGACGGCGCAGGCCCTCGGGGTCCACGAGGAGATCCGCCGACGCCTGGCCGACGAGCTGGGCACCGACCCGGGCGCCGACCTCCACCGGGCCCACCAGACAGCGCTGCACACCGCGGGCCCCCCGGAGCCCCCGG
>NZ_JAAKZZ010000569.1 GCF_011045075.1 Streptomyces boncukensis | reverse complement strand
CCGCAGCGGAGCCCGTGCAGCGTGCAGGCGTCCCGAAGCCCCCACATCCAGGCCCCGTCTGCTTCCGTCCACCCCTGCTCACCCGCCCGGCAGGACAGGAGGATCGCGGTGCGGACCGGGGCGCGGCGCCGCAGATCGTGCGGTATGACACGGCGGAGCTGGTCCAGCAGCGCGTTGCGGAACCGCCAGCCATCGGGCCGCGAGCTGTGCCAGCTGAACGACGCGCTGGCGACGAGCCGTTCATCCGGGCCAATCACTGCGAGGACGGTGGTCGACAGACGGGGCAGGTGCAGATCGCAGAGTCCGGTGACGATGGCGCGGGGATCACGTAGCAGGGGGATTCCGGCGGCGGCCCACTCGGAGGGTTCGAGTGTGCGCCCCAGCCGGGAAGTGTCGTCGGTCGCGGGGGGCGGAGCAAAGCCGAAGGTCACGTTTCTCCCTTCGTCCTGGAGCCGCTTCAATTCTCGCGGCCGCCCGGCGATGCGGCAATGAACCAGCGGTGCATCACGCGCCCTTCGTCGACCGTCTCCTTCTCTCTCTTCCCCCTGCGCGGCACCTCTCCCCGCGATCCCACTGCCGGCTTCGTCCCTCTGCTCACCTCCTCTCGCTCGTCTCCCCGCGCTCGTCGTCGTCCGAGCTTCCGCCGGGGCGGTCCGACCAGTGCCACTCAGCCCTGGACAGCGAGGACCAGCGGCAACACCTCCTCTGCACCGGCCTGACGGAGCAACCGGGCCGCGACGGCAAGCGTCCAGCCCGTCTCTGTGAAGTCGTCCACCAGCAGCACGGGCCCCGGCCCCGCCGCCACGGACTCGGCCACCTCGGGCGGGAGGACGAGCGCCCCGTGCAGCGCCCGCAGCCGCTGAGCACCGTTGCTGCGCGGGACGGCGGACGGGTGTATGCCGTCCGTGCAGGTGACAGCGCCGAGCAAGGGCATGCGCCCGATCTCCGCGACCCTTTCCGCGAGGGAGCGCACCAGCTGTGGCCGGGTGAAGGAGTCGATCACGACTACCCCTACCGGCCGGCTGAGGGCTCCTGGCTGGCCCGAAGCCCAGCCTCCCGGCCCCTTCGACCAGTCAGTGAGCACAGTGACCGCGCCGCTCAGCACCTCATCGGGCACCGGCCCGTCGGCGGCCTGCGCGGAGAGCAGTGGACGCAGCCTGTTCCCCCAGCCGATGTCCGAGAGCCTGCCCAGCGCCCGCCCTTCCGCGGCCTGGTGCTGCTCGGGAATGCGGCCCTTGAGGTCAAGGCCGACCGCGGGCAGCCCCGTGGGCCACATCCGGCGCGGCTCCACCTGTACCCCGGGGCGCCCCAGCTCGCCCCGTGCCAGAGCCACCATGTCCGCACTGGGCATGGCCGTGAACCGCTTGCCCGAGCAGTTGTCGCACCGCCCGCAGGGGGCCGCCCCCTCGTCGTCCAGCTCCCGTCGGAGAAGCTCCATCCGGCAGTCCGTGCTCTCCGCGTAGGCGAGCATGGCCCGCCGCTCGGCTTCACGCTGACGCTCCACCCAGGCGTAGCGGTCCGCGTCGTATGTCCACGGGGTGCCGGTGGCGGTCCAGCCGCCTTTGACGCGGTGTACCGCACCGTCGACGTCCAGGACTTTGAGCATCATCTCCAGCCGGGACCTGCGCAGCTCCACCCGAGGCTCCAGGGCGGGCAGGGAGAGCGGGCGGTCCGACGCGGAGAGCACATCGAGCGTCCGGCGCACCTGGTCCTCGGGCGGGAAGCCGAGAGAGGCGAAATACCGCCAGATCGCCTGGTCCTCGGAACCGGGCAGCAGCAGCACCTCCGCGTGCTCCACACCTCGGCCCGCCCGGCCCACCTGCTGGTAGTAGGAGATGGGGGAGGAGGGCGAGCCCAGGTGCACCACGAATCCGAGGTCGGGCTTGTCGAACCCCATGCCCAGGGCGGAGGTGGCGACCAGCGCCTTCACGCGGTTCGCCAGCAGATCGGCCTCTGCCGCCTCGCGCTCGGCGTTCTCCGTCCTGCCCGTGTAGGACATCACGGCGTGCCCGTGCTGCCGGAGGAAGGTCGTCACCTCCCCTGCGGCGGCGACCGTGAGGGTATAGATGATCCCGGAGCCGGGCAGTGAGTCCAGCTGCTCCGCGAGCCAGGCGAGGCGGTGCGCGGCGTCGGGCAGACGCAGCACGCTCAGACTGAGACTCTCCCGGTCCAGGGAACCGCGCAGCACCAGCGTTCCCGTCGGGGAGCCCTGCCCCGCGGTGCCGACCGCATCCTGCCCGGTGCCCAGCTGCTCGGCGACATCTGCGGTCACCCGCGCGTTGGCCGTAGCCGTGGTCGCGAGAACGGGCACCGTGGGCGGCAGCTCCGCGAGCATGGTGCGCAGCCGGCGGTAGTCGGGTCGGAAGTCATGCCCCCAGTCCGAGATGCAGTGCGCCTCGTCGACGACGAGGAGGCCGGTGGACGAAGTCAGCTTCGGCAGTACGTGGTCACGGAAATCGGGGTTGTTCAGCCGCTCGGGACTCACCAGGAGGACGTCGACTTCGCCGCCCGCCACTTCCGTCTCGATCGTGTCCCACTCCTCTGGATTGGCGGAGTTGATCGTGCGCGCGTGGATTCCTGCTCGCGAAGCGGCCTCCACTTGGTTGCGCATCAGGGCCAGCAGTGGGGAGACAATCACGGTGGGCCCCGACCCGCGGCGGCGGAGCAGCGCCGTCGCCACGAAGTACACGGCGGACTTGCCCCATCCGGTGCGCTGGACCACGAGGGCCCGGCGTCGATCGGCCACCAGCGCTTCGATCGCCCGCCACTGATCGGCGCGGAGCCGGGCCGCGCCTTGGTGATCGCCTACGAGGTCGGCCAGTACGGCGTCGGCCTCTCGGCGCAGCTCGTCTGTGTCGCTCATGGGTCCATGCAACCCGATGCGATGGCGCCGGGCGAAGCGATCTGTGGATAACTCCCGGTCAGTACGATTAGTAATACTATCGCGACTGCCTGTGGATAATGCCCCGCCACGTCGCCGTTGTTCGCGGCACCGTCGTGGCATGACTCAGCACAGCAGCGAGTCCGGCGGCACCGAGCCGGACTCCCCGCACGCACGCTTCCCGCACGTATATGACGGCGATGGGTCGCGACACCATGGCGACCCGGGGACCGGAAGCGGTCCGGCACCAGAGTGCAGGGGCCCTGTCGATGTCTCCCTGCGCAGCCCGGCCGAGCTCGCCGACGCCCTCCCGTATCTCCTCGGTTTCTATCCCGACGACTCCATCGTCGCGGTGTCCCTGCACGGTCAGCGCGGCAGGTTCGGCGGCAGGTTCAGGATCGGCATTCCGGAGTCCCCGGACGACTGGCCCGCCATGGCCTCCCAAGTGGCGGAGTGCCTGGACGTCAGTGCCACGTCACACGGCACCCGGCCCGACGGTGTCCTGATCTTCCTCTGCCAGGATCCCGGCCCGGACAGCACGGGAAGGGAGGTGAAGGACCGGCTCCAGCCTCTGGCCCAGCGGATTCGCCTGGCCTGTGGCGAGCTGGAAATGCCGGTGTACGAGGCGCTCTGCATCTCCGACGGCCGCTATTTCTCCTACTGCTGCCCGGACACGCGCTGCTGCGTCCCCGAAGGCAACCCGCTCGCCCAGCCGGGGACGTCGGCCATGGCTGCGGCAGCCGCATACGCGGGACTGCGTGTACACGGTTCGCTGCGCGAGATGGAACAACGGCTCGCCGCACTGGGACCACCGTTGGCTCATAAACAGGAGAAGGCCCTGGACTCCGTGGGCGCCGCCCTCGTCCCCCGAATGCTCACCCAGGAAGGACGCCTCACGGTGCGCGGTGAGACCCTCGCGCTCGCCGGACGGCTGATGAGCCGCTTCCACCAGACCCCGCCCCAGGGCAGCAGCAGCCCGATGGCCCAGGATGCCCAGGACGATGGGCTCCTCAGCCATAAGGAAGCCGCATCGATGATCCTCGGCCTCCAGGACCGCCGCACACGCGACCAGGCGGCTGAGTGGATGGAGGGGCTGGACATCGGCCCGGCGCTGCGCCTCTGGCGGGCTCTGGCCCGACGCTGCGTCGGGCCCTACGGGGCACATTCCGCAGCCCCGCTCACACTCGCGGGATGGGTCGCCTGGTCAGGGGAGGACGGTCCCACGGCGAGGGTGGCGCTGAGCATGGCACTGCGGGCCGACCCCGACTACGTGTTCGCGCAGCTGCTCCAGCAGGCATGCAACGAAGGGCTGGACCCCGAGCTGCTGCGCCGGTGCATGCGGCGCGGCCGGGAGACCGGGGACCACCCGTCGAGGGAGCACCCGGACCAGACACCGCACCCGGCAGAGACCGACGAGGAGTCGGGGGACCCTGGGCCCGCC
>NZ_JAAKZZ010000568.1 GCF_011045075.1 Streptomyces boncukensis | reverse complement strand
TGCCCTGACTTGGCGGCCGGGTGGGGGCCGTGCATACTGGCGCCCATGTTCACGCGCGCCGCCGTCCCCGCGTCCCGCACGACGCGGTCTCATCGCGGCACCTATGGCGCCGGGCCCCGGGCCCACGGCCGGTACGCGTGAACCGCTGAGACGCGACGCACCAGGCGCCCCGGGCCCGCGAGGCCCGGGGCGCCGGCGTTCTCCGCCCCTCCCGGGCGGCACGGCTCACGGGGCTCCGCCACACACCCGAGGGAGCACCCATGACCACCACCCCGGCCACCGGCCCCGTGGACGGCGCGCAGGCCGCCGAGCGCGCCCGTATCGACGCGCTCGACGCCCGTCTCATCGGGCTCGTCCGTGAGCGGATGGAGATCTCGGCCCGCGTCCAGGAGGCGCGCGTCGCGGCGGGCGGGCGCCGGGTCCACCTGTCCCGCGAGATGGAGATCCTGGACCTCTACCGCGCCGAGCTGGGCCGTCCCGGCACGGAGCTGGCGATGACGCTGCTGGGGCTGTGCCGGGGGCAAAGCGCGTCCCGTACGCCTCACCCGTACGGCGCGTGACCGGGCGGTCGGCGCTTCGTTGGATGAGGTGTCCCCGAAGCGAGCCGGGCGCCCGGCGGCTAGGGGACGGCGTCACCGGAGCGATGAGACGCCCGAGCTTCCCGTGAGGCGGAGACGGCGGCGTCGTGGGACCTCGTTCCGGTGCTGTGACCGGACAGCAGGGGACAGCAGCCCGGTCACCACAGTGGCCGGTCCCGGGGACGCTCGGGACCGGCCGCTCCGCGGCCTCGGCACACCATCCCGGCGGCGCTACCCCCCGGCGCCGCACTCAGCACGGGCGCTGCCCTGACGCCGGTGCTGACCGCCAAGGGCCCCGGGCCGCCGCCAACCCACCCGGCGGCGCCCCGGGGCCCTTCGCTTGTCCGCCCGTACCCCTGCGGGAAGGCGAGAGGGCACCCCCCTGGGCACTAGTCCCGTGACACCAGCCGCAGCTCTCCGTGCGCGCCCGGCGGTACCGCGGGGCGGCGGGGGCGCACCGGCTCCACTCGTGCGTAGGGCGCGCCCGGCGCGGGGCGCGGGTCCGCCTCGCCCGCGTTCGGCCACAGCGCCATCGCGCGCTCCGCCTGCGCCGTGATGGTGAGCGAGGGGTTGACGCCCAGGTTGGCGGAGACGGCGGCGCCGTCGACGACGGAGATCGCCGGATGGCCGTACAGCCGGTGGTACGGGTCGATGACCCCGGACTCGGCGTCCGCGCCGATCGGGCAGCCGCCCAGGAAGTGCGCGGTCAGCGGAGTGCCCATCAGCTCCCCGACGTTGCTGCCGGCGAAGCCCCCGATCTCCTCGGCCAGCAGCCGGGCGGCCTCGGCACCCTCCGGTATGTGCACGGGGTTGGGGGCGCCGTGGCCCTGCCGGGCTGTCAGCAGCCCCTTTCCGGGGCCGCGCTCCTTGCGGTAGGTGGTGAGCGAGTTGTCGAGGGTCTGCATGACGAGCCCGATGATGACCCGCTCCGACCACTTGCGTCCGGAGAGGGAGCGCAGGAACAGGGAGGGGTGCCGCAGGCAGGTGGCGAGGTAGGCGAGGGCGCCCGGCAGCCGGGAGTGCTGGGGTATCTGGAGGGTGGTCAGGGTGCTCATGGAGTTGGAGCCCTTGCCGTAGCGGACGGGCTCGATGTGGGTGGACTCGTCCGGGTGGACGGACGAGGTGATCGCCACGCCCCGGGTGAAGTCCAGCCGCGCGTCGGGCCCGTGCACTCCGCGGTAGCGGCGCGGCACGGTCTGGGCGCCGACCAGCGCCTCGGAGTTGGTGCGGGTCAGCTCGCCGAGCCGGGCGGAGAGGCGGGGCAGGTCGCCGCGGTCCCGCATCCGGTGCAGCAGGGTCTGGGTGCCGTAGGTCCCGGCGGCCAGGACGACCCGCCGGGCGCGCAGCACGCGCGGCCGGGCCCGGCGGCGGCCGGTGGGAACGACGGACACCTCGCACAGCTGAGGGCTCCGCTCGCGCACGCCCACCACGGTGGTCAGCGGGTGGACGGCGGCGCCGGCGCGCTCGGCGAGGTAGAGATAGTTCTCGTTGAGGGTGTTCTTCGCGCCCCGGCGGCAGCCGGTCATGCACTCGCCACACTCCACGCACGCCCGCCGCTCGGGTCCTGCGCCCCCGAAGTACGGGTCCGGCACGGTCTCGCCGGGCCGTGCCGTGGTGCGCCCGTCGGCGTCCTGCCCGTCGCCGAAGAACACCCCGACCGGCGCCATATGGAAGGTGTCGCCGCAGCCCATGCGCTCGGCCGCGGCCTTCAGATGGACGTCGGACGGGGTCATGGTGGGGTTCAGCCGGACGCCGAGCATGCGGCGGGCCTGGTCGTAGAAGGGGGCGAGCTCGGCGCGCCAGTCGGTGATGCCGCCCCACTGCCGGTCGCGGAAGAACGCCTCGGGGGGCACGTAGAGGGTGTTGGCGTAGTTGAGCGAGCCGCCGCCCACCCCGGCACCTGCCAGGATCATGACATTCGCGAGCAGATGGATGCGCTGGATGCCGTACAGGCCCAGCGCGGGGGCCCACAGGAAGTTCCTGATGTCCCAGGAGGTGCGGGGCAAGTCCTCGGGGGTGAAGCGCCGGCCGGCCTCCAGCACCCCCACCCGGTAGCCCTTCTCGCTCAGCCGCAGCGCGGTGACCGAGCCGCCGAAACCCGAACCGACGACGATCACGTCGTAGTCGTACGTGTCCTGCACTGATCCTCCCGTTTCAGCTCAGCGGAAGCGGAGCGTCTTGAGCGCCTTGAGGGAGCGCGACATGAACGCCGCGTACGCCGCGTCGTCCATGCCGAACGAGGGAGCCATGGGCAGCAGCCGCTGGTGTGCGACGGTCTGCGGCTCGGTGTACTTGAGGATGCCCTCGGAGCCGTGCCGGCGCCCGAGGCCGGAGTCGCCCATGCCGCCCATGGGGGCCTGCGCGCTGCCGTAGGCGGCGGCGTAGCTCTCGTTGACGTTGACGGTGCCGGCGCGCAGCCGGGCCGCGAGGGCGCGGGCCCGTGCGCCGTCGCGGCTCCAGACGCTGGCGTTGAGCCCGTACGGCGTGGCGTTGGCGAGGTCGGCGAGGGCGGCATCGGTGGCCCCGGCGGGGAAGCGGTAGACGGAGACGACGGGCCCGAAGGTCTCCTCGCCGCACACCGCCATCGGGGACTCGACGCCCTCCAGCACGGTGGGCTCGTGGAACAGCGGGCCGATGTCGGGGCGCGGCCTGCCGCCCGCGAGCACCGTGGCGCCCTTGGCGACGGCCTCCTCGACGTGCCGGGTGACGGTCTCAAGCTGCCGCTCGGAGACCAGCGAGCCCATGTCGGCCCCGTACGCGAGCGCGCCGCCCAGCCGCATGGCCCGGGTGCGCGCGGTGAAGCGCTCCAGGAAGGGCTCCGCGACGGCCTCGTGGACGTAGAGCCGCTCGATGGATATGCACAGCTGCCCGGCGGAGGAGTAGGCGCCGCGCACGGCACCCGCCGCCGCCTTGTCCAGGTCGGCGTCCTCCAGTACGAGCATGGCGTTCTTGCCGCCCAGCTCCAGCGAGCAGCCCACCAGGCGGGCCGCCGCCCGCCGGGCGACCTCGCGTCCGGTGCGGGTGGAGCCGGTGAAGGAGACGTAGTCGCCCCGGTCGGCGACCTCGGGCCCGATGACAGGCCCGTCGCCGATGACGACCTGCCAGACGTCCTCGGGAAGCCCGGCCTCGATGAGCAGCCGCCGCGCCCACAGCGCGGTGAGCGCGGTCTCGGTGTCGGGCTTCATCACGACCGCGTTGCCGGTGGCGAAGGCGGGCAGGGCGTCGCCGACCGACAGCTCCAGCGGGTAGTTCCAGGGGGCGATCTGCCCGACGACGCCGCGCGGATGGCGCAGCTCGGTGACCCGGGTGAGCAGGGGGATGGCGCCGGTGTGCCGCCTCGGGCGCAGATAGCCGGGGGCCGCGCGGCCGTAGTGCCGGGCCGCTATGGCGACCGCCTGCACCTCCTCGTGGGCGTGCAGCCGCGCCTTGCCGGTCTCCAGCTGGACGAGGTCCAGCACCTCGTCCTGGTGGCGCAGCACCAGGTCGTGGAAGCGGAGCAGCACGGCGGCGCGCTGCCGTACGGGAACGGCCGCCCAGCCGCGCTGCGCCGCGCGCGCCTTCTCGAAGGCGCCCGCCACGTCCTGCGGGGTCGCCTCGGGCAGGTCGGCCAGTCTCCTCCCGGTGAAGGGGGTGTGGCAGGCGGTGCTGCCGCTGCCGACGACGCCCCGGGTCAGCCGTGCGACGAGGTCCGGGGTGACCACGTCGGCGGCCGTACGGGCACCGGCCGGGGCCGGGGCGACCGGGTTG
>NZ_JAAKZZ010000567.1 GCF_011045075.1 Streptomyces boncukensis | reverse complement strand
CCCGCAAGGCCGCTCCCGCGCCACCCTCGCCGCACGCCTCGCGCCCGCCCCGTCCGCGACCCGCACCCAGCCCCAACTCGAACCGTCCCTCCGGAGGTGACCGCCGGTGACGACCCCCTCCCACACGGCCGGGACCGGCGTCACGGCTCCCGCGCCGCGCCGTACGTACATGATCGGACGTGCCCGGCCCAACGCGATCGTCGGCAAGAACCGGGAGACCGGGGAGATCGCGCTGATCGTCGTGGGCGCGTTCTTCGGCATGATGAGCGGCCTCCTCATCCCCGTGCTGGCGCTGCGCATCCCGGCCCTCGTCGGCTTCCCGGCCATCGCGCTGGCCGCGATCTACGTGCCGTACCGGGGACGGACGTTCTACAAGTGGTTCGAGATCAGCCGGTCCTACAGACGGCTGGTCCGCAGCGGCGGGACGGCCTACCGCTCGGACGCCGCCGAGGCCGGCACCCGGCTCGACGGCCGGGAGGTCGAGATCGGCACGCCGCCCGGCGTCGGCCGGATCAACTGGATGGCGGCCCCCTTCGGACCCGACGAGATCGCCGTACTGCTGCACGCCGACCGGCGTACGGTCACCGCGGCCATCGAGATCGAGGGGCCCGGGGTCGGACTGCGCGACAGCGAGGACCAGGAGGCGCTGGTCGACCGCTTCGGCACGCTGCTGAAGCACGTGGCGAACGGTGACGGCTACGTCACCCGGCTGCAGGTGCTCGCCCGCACCCTGCCCGCCGACCCCGACGCGCACGCCAAGGACGTCGAGCGGCGCGGCGACACGAGTGCCGCGCCCTGGCTGCGCGCCTCGTACGACCAGTTGCAGTCCATGGTGTCGACGTCCAGCGAGCAGCACCGCGCATACCTCGTCGCCTGCATGCAGTACGGGCGCGAGCTGGCCGCCGAGGGCGCCACCCTCGCGAAGGCGGCGCGTCGCACCTCCGGGCGCCGGGTCACCAAGGACGAGGGGCTCGCCATAGTGATGGCGCGCGAGCTGACGGACATCTGCGCGCGGCTCACCGAGGCCGACATCCGGGTGCGGCAGCCGCTCGGGCAGGCGCGGCTGGCCTCCCTCGTGCACTCCATGTACGACCCGGACCACCCCATCGACCACATCCAGGCGATGTCGCGGCGCAACGCCTGGCCCGCCGAGCTGGACGCGGTCGAGCCGACGTACCTCCAGGCCAAGACCCGCGAGTCGAGCACCCGCGCGCCCTGGTGCCATGCGACGGCGTGGGTGAAGGAGTGGCCGATGACCCCGGTCGGCGTCAACTTCCTGGCGCCGCTGCTGGTGCACACGCCGGACGTGATCCGTACGGTCGCCGTCGTCATGGACCTGGAGCCGACCGAGCTGGCGATCGAGCGGATGCTGACGGAGAAGACCAACGACGAGGCGGAGGCCAGCCGGTCCGCCAAGATGAACCGCACCGTCGACCCGCGCGACATCGCCGCGCACGGCCGCGTCGACCAGCGGGGCGACGACCTCGCCTCGGGCGCCGCCGGGGTCAACCTCGTCGGGTACATCACCGTCTCGTCCCGCTCCCCGGATGCGCTGGCGCGCGACAAACGGACGATCAGGGCGTCGGCGGGCAAGAGCTATCTGAAGCTGGAATGGTGCGACAGGGAACACCACAGGGCGTTCGTGAACACCCTCCCGTTCGCGACCGGCATCCGCCACTGAGCAGGGCGGACGCGGCACGGACCGGAACCGGCGTAGAGGGTGTCCACGTCAACGGCCTCTGTGGAGCGACCGTTTCCAAACGTACGATCAACAGTTATGGCACGCACGGCAGGATCGAACCACTCCGCGCGCACCCCCCGCACGCGGCGCGCACAACGACCCCGCACTACCCGTAACACCCGCACAGGCCCAGGCCGGAGGTAGCCAGCATGGCCGCGCTCGATCCGCTCACCGCTCTCACTGACGCTTTCACCAGCTTTCTCTTCGGAAAGACAGAGACGACGCGGCTTCCCGTGCGCACCTCGACGGGCCAGGCACAGGCCGTCTACCTCCCCACGGCCGCACCCGGACTGGGTGACTCCGGCGTCATCATCGGCCGCGAGGTCTACAGCGGAAAGGGTTACATCTACGACCCCTTCCAGCTGTACGGCCAGCAACTCCCGGCGCCGCACTGGCTGGTGCTGGGCGAGTCGGGCAACGGCAAGTCGGCGCTGGAGAAGACGTACGTCCTGCGGCAGCTCCGGTTCCGCGACCGGCAGGTGGTCGTGCTGGACGCCCAGGGCGAGGACGGCGTCGGCGAGTGGAACCTCATCGCCGAGGAGATGGGTATAACGCCCATCCGCCTCGACCCCACCGCAGCGCTCGACCAGGGGATCCGCCTCAACCCGCTGGACCCGGCGATCACCACCACGGGCCAGCTGGCGCTGCTGCGCACCATCATCGAGGTCGCGCTGGGCCACGGCCTGGACGAGCGCTCCGGCTTCGCGCTGAAGGTCGCGCACAGCTATGTGAACGGCACGATCGCGGACCGCCAGCCCCTCCTCACCGACATCGTCGAGCAGCTCCGCCACCCCAAGCCGGAGGCCGCCGAGGCGATGAACGTCGCCCTGGACGACGTACGCGAGTGGGGCCTCGACGTGGCCCTGGTGCTCGACCGGCTGGTGGACGGCGACCTGCGCGGCATGTTCGACGGGCCGACGACGGTGGGCATCGACCTGGACGCGCCGCTCATCGTCTTCGACCTGTCGCACATCGACCGCAACTCCATCGCGATGCCCATCCTGATGGCCATCGTGGGCGTGTGGCTGGAACACACCTGGATCCGGCCCGACCGGCGCAAGCGCATCTTCCTGGTCGAGGAGGCGTGGCACATCATCAACTCGCCGTTCGTCGCGCAGCTCTTCCAGCGGCTGCTGAAGTTCGGACGGCGCCTCGGACTGTCGTTCGTCGCGGTGGTCCACCACCTGTCGGACGTCGTGGACGGGGCCGCGGCCCGCGAAGCGGCCGCCATCCTGAAGATGGCCTCCACCCGCACCGTCTACGCGCAGAAGGCCGACGAGGCACGGGCCACAGGGCGGGTCCTGGGCCTGCCCCGCTGGGCCGTGGAAATCATCCCCACGCTCTCCCCCGGCATCGCGGTCTGGGACGTCAACGGTAATGTGCAAGTCGTCAAGCACCTGGTCACCGAGGCCGAACGCCCGCTCGTCTTCACGGACCGGGCGATGACCGAGTCGACGACGGCACGCAGCGAGGCGGAGGCAGCGTCCTTCGAGGCAGCGCTGGAGGCCGACTTGGAGGCCGAGACGGAGGCACGGGCCCTGGCCGTCGAACAGTCGGCACGCTCGTCCACGTCCAAGCCGACGGTGGCCTGACCGACAGCGAGGAGATGACGAGACCATGGCAAACGGCGACCCGATGCAGGTGTCGATTAACGGCCGTAAGCTGCAGTGCCCGTTCTGCGGCCACGACCAGTTCCGGCAGCGCGACATCAAACTCAACACCGCGGGGATGTCCTTCCTCGGCCTGGACTGGGCGAACAAGGCCGCCACGGGCCTCATCTGCGGCCAGTGCGGGCGCATCGAGATGTTCATGGACCCGCCGCAGCTCGCCTACCACCAGCCCTGACGGCAACGGCGCGCACGGGCGCACGGTGTGGCCGGACCCGTCCTGGAGCTGCGGAGGCGACCTTGCCCGCGACCATGCCGCCCGGTTGAATGCGGAAGCCGATGTCCACGAACTCCACTCCCCCGACCGGCCGCGGACCGCAGCGTACGGGCAACGCGGGGATTCCCGACGGCCTGCTGGTCGGCGTGCTCGCCTTCCTCCTCGGGATCACCCTGTTCACCTGGTCGGCGACCGGGCTCGCCGGCCTGTTCGCGCACGGCGCGTGGCCCGACAACGTGACGTTCACGCGCACGCCGCTGGCCATCCGCGAACTCCTCACCGAGCCGCACGACATCCGCGAAGCCTGGCCGGACACCCCGGAAGAGCAGCTCTCGGGCTACGGGCTCTTCTGGGGGATATTCATCAGCCAGATCATGGTGGTGCTCGTCCTGACCATCTTCGGCATGACCACGTTCGCCCGCATACGGGCCCTCCGAACGGTGCGCCGCAAGCGCCTCCTGACGGAGCGTGGAGAGCGTCCGGCGGGATCGACACCGCCGGGGACGCCCCCGTCCGGCAAGCCCCCGTCCGAGGGCCGCGCGGACGCCGAGGACCGGCCCGCGGAACACCCGGCACCCCCAACACCCCCGGCACCGTCGGCAGCGGACACGCCCGGTGTGGCGGCGGGGACGACGCCGGAACACCCCGTACGTCCCGTCGCACCGCCGCCACCGACCACGCCGACGCCCGCCGACCCGCCCC
>NZ_JAAKZZ010000566.1 GCF_011045075.1 Streptomyces boncukensis | reverse complement strand
TGCGTGCTCTCGGCGTGCCGGGTGAAAGCCCTCGTACTGGGCGTACTCGGGCTTTCGGCCGGTGCGGCGAGAGCACGTGCCGGGCGTTCCAGGTGGCGTGCGGGGCTTTCGAAACACCCCCTAGGGGGCGGTGGCGGGCTCGGCTGCGTGGGCGCGGTGCAGGAGGTCCACGAACTCCGGGGCGCCGGGCAGCGGCACGGCGCCGATCCGGCTGACCGGCACGCCGGGGGTCCAGGAGTTCATGACCACCGCGCCCGCCAGCTCCCGCACACCCTCGGGGGTCACCTCCCGCACGCGCTGCGGGACGCCGAGCCGGTCGAGCTGCCGCCGTACGACGCCCTGCATGGTTCCGGCCAGTACCGCCGCCTCGGGCCAGATCACCGCGGTGCCGTCCCAGAAGGCGAGGTTCCAGATGGTGCCCTCGCTCAGCCGCCCCCGGCGGTCGACGAACGCGGCGTCGTCGAACCCCCGCTCGACGGCCTGCCGCAGGTGGTACGTCTTGGCGACCTCGCCGACGTGCTTGACGGCGGGCAGGTCCCGTTCGTGGGCGACCGCCGCCAGCGCCAGCGGCCCGTCCGGGCCCGACGCGGGAGGCCCGGTGCGGACCAGCAGATCGGGCTCCGTGCCGCCCCCGCCCGCCGTGAACTCGCCGGCGCGGGAGTAGGCCGTGGCCGTCAGCGAGAGGTCGCCCTGCCCGGCCTCCAGCGCCGTGCGCAGCCAGGAGCGGACCCGGTCGTCGGGCAGGGCCTTGCCGAACATCTCCAGGGAGGCCGACCGCAGCCGCGCCAGATGCAGGTCGAGGCCCCGGATCCGGCCGCCGCGCACCTGCGCCGCCGTGAAGTGGGCGTAGCCCGCGAAGGCGAGCGGGGCCAGCTCCTCCGCGGTCGCCGTACGGCCGTTGCGGTGCGCGACGTACGTCGCGGAATGTGTGCTCATACGCCGGACGTTAAGGTGTGACACCGGTGGGAAGGTCAAACGGAGGCACGGGCGCACATGCTGATCGGTGAGCTGTCGCGGCGTACCGGCGTCAGCAGGCGCCTGCTGCGGTACTACGAGGCGCAGGGCCTGCTGGAGGCGGAGCGCGGCGCCAACGGCTACCGGGAGTACGGCGAGGAGTCGGTCGTCACGGTGCGCAGGATCCGCGCGCTGCTGCGGGCCGGGCTGTCCACGGAGGTCATCCGCGAGGTGCTGCCGTGCGCGCGCGGCGAGGGGCCGGGCCCCGGGATCGACTGGTGCGCGGAGCTGCGCGAGCTGCTGGAGGGCGAGCTGGCGACGCTGGAGGAGCGCATCGAGGGGCTCAGCCGCAACCGGGACTCCCTCACGGCGCTGCTGTCCGCGCGCCCGTAGCCGCCGCGTCCGCCGACCGCTCGACGATGACGAGGGTGCCCCGGCTGCCGGGGCGCACCGCGTGCTCGACACCCGCCTCGACCACGTACAGCTCCCCCGCGCGCACGTCGGTCTCGACGCCGTCGGCCAGCAGCCGCAGCGTGCCCTCCACCACCAGCAGCGCTTCCGCCGCCTCATGGGACTCCGGCGCCAGGGGGCGTCCGTCCATCCGCAGCACCTTCACGTCCGAGCCCGCGACCCGCACGAGCGGGAGCGAGCTCCACGCGTCGGGCAGGTCCGCGGCCGTCTTCCGGATGTCGACAACGCTCATGGCATACCTCCTGGCGGGCCGGAGACGCCCGCGCTCGTCGTTCAGGGATGCGGTGACGCTACGACAGGACGGGGCGCGGGTGGTCGACCGTTCGGTAAAACCTGGCCGGGCGTGGGCTACACCACCTCGCCGCCCACGCCCCAGCGCCCGTCCGGGACGCCGAAGATCTCGACGGACGCGAGGCCGTGAATGAGCCGTGGCCCGACGGGGCCGTCGAGGACGTTCTCGGGGATTCGCACGTCAAAGTGGGGCATGGCGACACTCCGTTCGGCAAGGAGGAGCACGGGAGGCCGAAGTGGCAGATTTCCCTTTAGCAGCAAATCAACTTTGGCAGCAAAGCAATTAAGGGAGCAGTCGGTGTCAACGACAGACGGACGACGAGAGGGACTCGACGAGACGGAGGCCATCCGGGCAGTGCTGCTGCTGATGCCCCGCATCGTCGGGCGCGCCAGGCGGATCCCGGTGCCCGACGAACTGCAGTCCCTGGCCCTCGCGCCCCGGCACCTCTCCCTGCTGTCCTATCTGCTCTTCGACGGACCGGCGACGGTGAACGACCTCGCGGCCCGGCTGGAAGTCGCCCCGACAACCGTCAGCCTGCTGGTCGGCGAGCTGAGCCGGAAGGGCGTGCTGGAGCGCCGCGAGGACGAGCTGGACCGGCGCCGCCGCATCGTGAGCATCGCGGAGAGCTGGACGCCCACCATCGCCGGCTGGCTCTCCCGCGGCGCCGACGCCTGGCGCCAGGCGCTCGCCCCGCTCACCCCGGCCGAGCGGCTGATGTTCCTGGACACGCTCCGGTCGTACGAGGAGGCGATGGCGGACGCGGAAGAGTGAGGGCGGGCCCGCGCACGGGCCCGCCCTCACTCTCTCCTCGCCGGTCTCTCCTCGCCGGTCTCTCCTCGCCGGCTCAGAGCAGGCCGAGGCCGCGCACGGCCTCCCGCTCCTCGCTCAGCTCCGCCACGGACGCGTCGATCCGGGTGCGGGAGAACTCGTTGATCTCCAGCCCCTGGACGATCTCGTAGCGGCCGCCCTCGGTGGTGACCGGGAAGGACGAGATCAGGCCCTCCGGGACGCCGTAGGAGCCGTCGGACGGGATGCCCATGGAGGTCCAGTCGCCGTCGGCGGTGCCCCGGACCCAGGTGTGGACGTGGTCGACGGCGGCGTTCGCCGCGGAGGCGGCGGACGAGGCGCCGCGGGCCTCGATGATCGCCGCACCGCGCTTGGCGACGGTCGGGATGAAGTCCTCCGCCAGCCACTTCTCGTCGTTCACGAGCTGCGCGGCGTTCTTGCCGCCGACCTCGGCGTGGAAGATGTCCGGGTACTGGGTGGCGGAGTGGTTGCCCCAGATCGTCAGCCGCCTGATGTCCGCGACCTGCGCGTCCGTCTTCTTCGCGAGCTGGGTGAGCGCGCGGTTGTGGTCGAGGCGGGTCATGGCCGTGAAGCGCTCGGCGGGCACGTCCGGCGCCGCCGCCTGGGCGATCAGCGCATTGGTGTTCGCCGGGTTGCCGACGACGAGGACCTTGACGTCGTCGGCCGCGTGGTCGTTGATGGCCCTGCCCTGCGGCTTGAAGATGCCGCCGTTCGCCTCCAGCAGGTCACCGCGCTCCATGCCCTTGGTGCGGGGGCGGGCGCCGACGAGCAGCGCGACGTTCGCGCCGTCGAAGGCGACGTTCGGGTCGTCGCTGATCTCGATGCCCCGCAGCAGCGGGAAGGCGCAGTCGTCCAGCTCCATCGCGGTGCCCTCGGCGGCCTGCAGCGCCGGAGTGATCTCCAGCAGCCGGAGCCGCACCGGCACATCCGCGCCCAGCAACTGGCCGGACGCGATCCGGAACAGCAGCGCGTAGCCGATCTGGCCGGCGGCGCCGGTGACGGTGACATTGACGGGAGTGCGGGTCATGGCGATCTCCGTAGTGCCTGGTAGAACCTGACGTGGCTGGCGGCTCGTGGCAGCCCGGAGTCTCTTAAGTTCTCTCTACGTCAAGAGACCCGTCGGCCAGGCTATCCGACGGGCCCGGAGCCGTCCGGTGAGGGGCCGCCCGGCAGCCCCGGGCCGGCGGGAGCCGTGCTTCCTCCCGGCGCTACCGGACCGTCTTGCCCGGAGTGGTGCAGCCGCTGCCGCCGCCGGTGAGCTTCGCACACGCCTTCGCCTCGTCCGCGTCCCGCACCGAGACCATCGGGGTGTAGGCGTCGTTGGTCGCCTCCACCGCGTCCTTCTCGGACTGGTCGCCGCCCGCCGATATGGTCAGCGCGTCGCCCCGCGCGGCGCTGGTGATCCGCCCCCAGGACGCCTTGCACACCTTGCTGTAGCGGACCTCGACCAGGCTGCGGCCCACCCACGCCGAGCTGACGCTCTTGGCGTACTGGCCGCCGCAGCCCATGGTCTCCGGGTCCTTGCCCGAGCACTCCTTGCCGGAGCACATCACCCCGGAGGGGAGGGCCTTCTTCTTCGCCGTCGGGGACGGCGGCGGCGAGGACGACTTCTCCTCGTCCCCGCCCATGTCGAAGAAGAGCACCGCCGCGGCGATCACGACCAGCGCGCCGACGACTCCGGCCAGGAACATGGTGGCCCGGCGGCGGTTCGCGCCGCCTTCGCCCTCGGCGGGGGCCGCGGGACCGGGGGTGTCGCCCGGCCCCGCCGGGGCTATCGGCGGGGTGGCCGAGGCGGCGTTCAGATACGTGGTGG
>NZ_JAAKZZ010000565.1 GCF_011045075.1 Streptomyces boncukensis | reverse complement strand
CCCCGTACCCCGAGCGCCCCCTGACGTCGCCCTTCCGCTACGTGTTCGACGGCGCTGTTCTCCTGATCGTCTCCAGTTGGTCATTGATCGACAACGGCAGGTCATCCGAGATCAAAAACGGCGCGAGCGGCCGAGAATCAACCCTGGTGACGAGATATGATCGCTCGCAGGGCGTAAACCGGAAGATCCTGTTCCAGTAATTCACATAAACCTAACAGGTAACGTTAAACTCTGATGAATTTGGGATCGATTGGGAGCTTTTACCTCTCCTTGTGATAACGTTGTCAACCCCTGGATCACCTGGGGTTGAGCCTCTGTGGGCCTAGAGCCGTGCCTTCCGAAGCCCGTTGCGTCACCGGTGGCATCTGTGAAAGATTTTGGAACTCTTGCTTCGGCCTTGACCGGTCTGAAGTAGGGGATCGGACGGTAGGGCAGGCCGCGAAGGCTAGGGGGACACCCCTACTGGAAGCGCGATCTGGCACGTTCGACGACGCGGTACGGGGACGGCTTCGATCATCGGCCGGCCCCTGGGTTCAGCATCGCTTACGGGGAGGCGACACCAGTCGTGCTGATCCATCGAGACGAACAAATTGCTCAGCTCCGACGGGATTTCGACACTTGTGAGCAGTTCGGGCACGGACACGTAGTCCTGGTGACCGGGTCCGTGGGAAGCGGAAAGACGCAGGTACTGGAGACGTTCGGCGCGTGGGCGACCACCGTGGGCGGCCATGTGCTGACGGCCACCGGGTCGCGAGCGGAGCAAGGGCTGCACTTCGGCGTGCTGGGGCAGCTCATGCACAGCGCGCGGCTGGCCGGAGAGGCCACCACGCACATCGAGGAGCTGATACGCGAGGCCGCGAACTCCCTTCCCACGGAGGAGACCAGGCGCGGGGCGGCGGATGTGTTCTCCGCCGAGGGGCCCTTCTGGGCGCCGCTGCTGCACAACGCCTTCACCATGCTGCTCGGCATGGCGAACCAGGGGCCGCTCGTCCTCGTGGTCGACGACGTGCAGCACTCGGACCCGGCGTCGCTGCACTGCCTGCTCTACATGATCCGGCGGCTGCGCCATGCCCCGATCATGGTGCTGCTCTCCGAGTCGCCGACACTGCGCCCGGCGCACCCCCTCTTCCACGCGGAACTGCGCAGCCAGCCGCGGTTAACTCATATCAGCCTGCCCCCGCTGACCGTCGACGCCATCGCCCGCCTGCTGCCGCAGAGCGCGCGAGGCGACGACGTCCGGGAGGAGGCCCGGCGCCTGCTGCACATGACCGGCGGCAACCCGCTGCTCACCCAGGCCCTGGTGGACGAGCGCGCCCACCACGACGCGGACGGCGCCCCCGTCGCGGGGCTGCGGGGCCCGGACACGTTCGACCGGGCCGTGCTGGGCAGCCTCTACCGCCATGAGCGGAGCGCCAGACTCGTGGCGCAGGCGCTGGCCGTGCTGAACCGCCCGGCCTCGCCGGAACTGCTGGGGCAACTCCTCGACATGCTGCCCGACTCCGTCGTGCCGGCCCTGCGCGTCCTGCACAGCTCGGGGCTCGCCCACGCCGGTCAGCTGCGGCACCCGCGCGTGCTGCGCTCCGTCCTGTCCGACACCCCGGCCGAGGAGCAGCGCACGCTGCACCAGCGGGCCGCCAAGGTGCTGCACGAGCACGGCGCCGATTCGAGCGTGGTCGCCGAGCACCTGGTCGCGTCCGCGTGGACGGACGGGTCGTGGGCGGTGCCGGTGCTGCGGGACGCCGCCGAAGGGGCGCTCTCCTCGGGACGGCCGGATCTGAGCGTCGCCTATCTGCGCCTGGCCGCCGGCGCCGAGCCCGACGAGCGGCGGCGCAACTCGCTCCGCGCGATGCTGGTCAACGCGCGTTGGCAGGTCAATCCGCTGGCCGTCAACGGGGATCTCGGCGAGCTGGTGAAGGCGGCGCGGGGCGAGGCGTGCACCATGGCCACCGCCATCTCGACCGTGCCCTATCTGCTGTGGCAGGGGCGGGCGGAGGAGGCGGTCGAGGCCGTCACCAGTTTCGACGACGACGGCCCCGTCGCCGGCCGGCTCCAGGTGATGCGGCTCCTGGTCGCCCTCTCCCACCCGGACTACCTGGTGACGGTGCGGGAGACGCAGAGCTCCTGGAGCCGGGCCGCCACGGTCCCGCACTCGGTCAGCCCGCCGCTGCAGGCCATGTCGGTGCTGGGCAGCGCGCTGATCCCGACGGACGGGGTGGACACCGTGTCCGCCGCCGAACAGCTCCTGCAGCGGCACCACGTCGACCGCGGGGCGCTGGGCCTGCTGGCCGCTCCCCTGCTGGCGCTGCTCTGCGCGGGCCGTGCCGACCGGGTCGTGGTCTGGGGCGACCTCCTGCTCAGTCGCCCCGAGGCGCAGCACATCCCCGCCTGGCGGGCCGTCATCCGGGCGATCCGCGCGGAGGCGGCGCTGCGCCTGGGCGATCTGGCCACGGCGGAGCAGGAGGCCCGTACGGCGCTGGAGGACCTGCCGGCGCCCGCGTGGGGGGTGGCCGTCGGCGGGCCGCTGGGCACGCTGATCACCTGTGCGACGGAGACCGGCCGCTATGTGGAGGCCGACCGCTGGCTCACCCAGCCGGTGCCGCCCGGGATGTTCCGCACCCCGGTGGGCGCGCACTACCTGCTGGCCCGGGGCTCCCACCACCTGGCCATGGGGCGGCCCCAGGCGGCGTCCTCGGACCTGCACGCCTGCGGCACCCTGGTGCGCGGCTGGGGCCTCGACGTCGCCGGGCTCGTACCGTGGCGCGTCGAACTCGCCCGCGTCCAGCTGGACCTCGGCAACCGGACGAACGCCGCGCAGCTCCTGCGGGAACAGCTCCAGGTGCCGCACGGCCTCGACGACCGGACCCGGGGCCGGGCGCTGCAACTGCTCGCCTCCACGGGCGCGGCCCCGGACCACCGGCACAAGCTGCTGTCCAAGGCGGTCGACCTGTTCCAGTCCTGCGGTGACCGGCAGGGGCTGGCCCGTGCCCTGGCCGACACCAGTGAGGCGCTCCAGGAGGCCGGGGCGCCGGTCCAGGCCCGGCAGTTCCTGGGCCGCGCCGACCAACTGGCCCGGGACTCGGGGGTCGCGGCGCTGCTCCCCCAGCGGGCGGAGCCGCGGCATCCGCCGGGGCACCCCCCGGGCGAGGCGGCGGAACCGCACCATGGCGGGAGCCGGAAGCAGGACGAGCTGCTGAGCGAGGCCGAGCACCGGGTCGCGCTGCTGGCCGCGCAGGGACACACCAACCGGCAGATCTCCGACGAGCTGTTCATCACCGTCAGCACGGTCGAGCAGCATCTGACCCGGGTCTACCGGAAGTTGGGCGTGCGGCGGCGCACCGATCTGCCGAATCGGTTCCTGGCGGCCGAGCGCTGGGGCGGGGAGCTGCGGGACAGGGTGAGCTAGTGCCGTGTGACCGGCGGATCGTGGTTGCCCTCTGCCGGGGCTGGTGGGCCGGGGGCTGCCCCGGTCCGTGTCCTGCGGACCGCGGCGCCGCCGTGGCTGGTCGCGCAGTTCCCCGCGCCCCTGAAGCGCCCCTGCGGGGCAACAGCACGGGGCAGGCCCGAGATGGAATGGAGTGGAGAAGCGGATGACGACGAACGACACCGAGTCCTGGCTGCGTGCCTACGCGCCCGCGCCGGACGCCCCGATCCGGCTGGTGTGCCTGCCGCACGCGGGCGGCTCGGCGAGCTTCTGGCGCCCGGTCGCCACGGCGCTGTCCCCGAAGGTGGACGTCGTCGCGGTGCAGTACCCGGGACGGCAGGACCGTCGCCACGAGCCCTTCGTCGACGATCTGCACGAGCTCGCCCGCCGGGTGCACGACGTGCTGGCGGCCCTGGAGGACCGGCCCACGGCCCTGTTCGGGCACAGCATGGGGGCCACCCTCGCCTTCGAGGTGGCTCAGCTGATGGAGCCGCACCGCCCGGCCGTTCACCTGTTCGTCTCCGGACGCCGTGCGCCCTCGGTGCAGCGGGACGAGAGCATGCATCTGCGCGACGACGACGCGCTGCTGGCCGAGATGCGCGCCATGGACGGAACCGACAGCGCCCTGCTCCAGGACGAGGAGATCATGCGGATGGCGCTCCCGGTCGTCCGGAACGACTACCGCGCCGCCGAGACCTACACGTGGACCCCGGGCGAGCCGCTGAGCTGCCCGGTCACCGCACTGGTCGGCGACGACGACCCGAAGGCCGCCGTGCCCGAGGTCGAGGCGTGGGCCCGGCACTCCTCGGGCCCGTTCGCGATGGAGGTCGTCAGCGGCGGGCACTTCGCCCTGGTGGACCACAGCGACCGGGTCCTGGAGCTGGTCACCGGCGCGCTCGAACAGTCCTGAGCCGGGATGGGGGGT
>NZ_JAAKZZ010000564.1 GCF_011045075.1 Streptomyces boncukensis | reverse complement strand
CTCGTGGCACGAGCCACCCCGCGCCGCCCCCCCCGGGGCCGGAAGGCCGGGAACGGCCCGGTGGAAAGCGACGCTCACCCAAGGCTAGTTGACTGTGCGTCAGTGTCCAATCACAGTATCGACATAGACCTATCGAGATAATTATCGTTACGACACGCACAGTGATAAAAGCGGAGGGCGAGCGGAGGGCGGAGGCGTATCTGCCATGGATCTGGCTCTGCTGCGCACGTTTCTCGTCGTGCACCGGGCAGGATCCTTCACGCGCGCCGCGCCGCTGCTCGGGCTCTCACAACCCGCCGTCACCGGGCAGATCCGCACCCTGGAGCGGCAGTTGGGCCGCCCCCTCTTCCTGCGGCAGGCGCGCGGCGTCACGCCCACCACGATCGGTGAGGAACTGGCCCACAAAGTCGCCCCGCATCTCGACGCGCTGCTGGAGATCACCGCGAACCGGTTCGACGACGAGGCGCCGGGACGCACCCTGCACCTCGCCGGGCCGCCCGAGTTCACCTCGGTACGCGCCCTGCCCGCCCTCGCCCCGCTCGTCGAGCAGGGCATCACCGTGCGGACCGCATTCGGCTCGGCCGAGGAGAGCCTGGACGGGCTCGGCGCCGGCCGCCACGACCTCGCCCTGTCCACCGTCCGCGCCCGGGGCGAACTGCTGTCCTCCACCCCACTGTGCGACGAGGAGCATGTGCTCGTCGCGGCCCCCCGGTGGGCGGCGCGGATCGGCGGGGCCTCCGTCGTACGCGCCAAGGGCCACCGGCAGCTGGACGCGGTGCCCGTCATCGACGTCCACGAGAGCATGCCGCTGCTCACCCGCTACTGGGCCGCCGTCTTCGAGACCGGGCCCACCCACACCAGCGCCCTCGTCGCACCCGACCTGCGGGCCGTGCTGGAGTGCGTCGCCGCGGGCGCGGGCATGGCCGTCCTGCCCCGCTATCTGTGCGACGAGGACCTCGGGCCCGGCCGCGTCGTCCCGCTGTACGACCCGTCGGTACCGCCGCTGCGCACCTACTTCCTGTCCGTGCGGACCGGCACGCTCGCGCTGCCGCACATCGCGCGCGCCCACGAGTGGCTGCTGCGCGCCGCCGTGCACTGGTGAATCCCGGACGCCACCGGCCCGCCGGGTTTCACCGCGCATGCCGCGGGCCACACCTCCCCCATGCCCGAGGAACGTGCCGACCACCCCGAACGCCCCGACCACCCCGAACGCCCCGTGCTCAAGCGCACCGCGCGCGCCATCCTGCTGGACGCGAGCCGGCGGCTGATCCTCATCAAGCGCACCAAGCCGGGGCTTCCGCCGTACTGGATCACACCGGGCGGCGGCGTCGAACCCGGCGTCGACGCCACCGTGGTGGACGCCCTGCACCGCGAGGTGGCCGAGGAGCTGGGGGCCAAGGTGACCGACGTGGTGCCCGCCTTCGTGGACACCGTGAGCGACCCCGAGGAGACCCCGGGCGGCGTCAAGGTGCAGCACTTCTTCGTCTGCCGCCTCGCCGCCATGGACCCCGGGCTGCGGCACGGGCCGGAGGTCGAGGAGCCGGTGGGGGAGTACGAGATCGTACGGATCCCCTTCAGCCGGGAGGGCCTCGCCTCCGTGGAGGTCGTCCCGCCGAGCCTGCGCGCGTATCTGGCAGCCAATATCGAGGGCGTACGCGCCCTGCTGGCCCCCGATCTCGGCTGAGCCGGAGCTCGCCGGGCCGACTGGGCCACCTGGGCCGCGGCTGCCCCTCACGGGGGCGTCCCACCCACCGGCCACGGCACTAGGGAGCGCCGAACCAGCCCTGGAACGGGGCGCTCTCCCGCGGCTCCTCGCCCCGCCGCTGCGCCTCCGCCAGCACCCGCTCGGCCTCCCGCCGCCAGGCGGCGGTGTCCCGGGAGTCGTTCACCGGCTCCAGCGGCGTCGTCCATTCGTTCGAGGTCGACGGCGGCTGCGGGGCGTCCAGCCCCAGGGAGAGCGCGGGCTCGGGCTCGGGAGCAGGCGCGGGCTCGGGAGCCGGAGCCGGAGCGGAAACGGGAGCCGGAGCCGGAGGCGGAGGCGGATCAGGCTCGGGAGTGGGTGCGGGAGTGGGCGCGGGCTCGGGGGCCGCTCCCTGCCGAGGCACCCGCCGCTCCCGCGCGGCGCCGAAGAAGTCGCCGCCCTTCCGCTTGTAGTCGTCCGTGCCCCAGTCCCGCGCGGGGCGCTTCGGCGCCTTCTGCAGATGCGGAATGTGCTTCGCGCAGTGGATGTACGCCTCCTCCACCTCCACCCGCACCCACAGTCGCGCCTGCCGCCCCGGCACCGGGTCCTCGGGCAGCTCCGGGAAGGCGGCGCGCAGCACCGCGTCGTCCACGAGCCCCGCGCTTCCGTTGATGTGCAGCCCGATCCGCGCCCGTACGAAGTCGATCAGCAGCAGGCCCACATGGGGGTTCTCCTCGATATTGCCCAGGCTGGCGTGCACCCCGTTGCCCCGGTACTCGGGGAACACCAGGGTGCGCTCGTCCAGCACCCGCAGAAACCCGGGCGGGCCCGCGCGGAAGCTGTTGTCGCACTCGCCGTTGCGGTCGGCCGTCGCGAGGAAGAACATCTCCTGCTGGCCGGCGAAGTCCCGCATCCGCTCGTTGAGATGGTCCAGCACCTGCTCCGCGTAGAAGCGGTCGGCGCGCTCGACCTCCCCCAGCCGCCGCTGCAGCTCATGCTCGCCCACGCTGCCGGGGCGGGCGCCCCGTTCCCGGTGCGCGGCGTCTCCGCCGCCGTATCCGTGTCCGTTCAGCCGCGCGTCCGCCACGCCGTCCCGCCCTCCGTACTCCTCCGTCATGGCCGGTTGACCAGCTCTTCCAGTGCGTCGTGCCGTATTCGATGGGCCGGTATGCCCGCCCCGACCAGGGCGGCGACCCCGCTGCGGATCAGTCCGGGCGGGCCGGACAGATAGCCGTCGTAGGCCGCCCAGGGCCCGTATCTGCGCACCGCGTCGAGCAGTTCGCCGGGCACCGAGGGGACCGAGCCGCGGCCCGCCGCCACCACCGGGCGCACCGACAGCCACGGGTAGCTGCGGTCGAGGCGGAGCAGCGGGTCCAGGTCGTACAGGTCGAGGTCGGTGCGCGCGCCGTAGAAGACCTCGACGGGGCGCGACGCGCCCCGCTTCGCCACATCCTCCACCAGCGCCTTGATGGGGGCGATACCGGTACCGCCGCCCAGGCAGAGCAGCCCGCTGTCCCCGCCGTCGTCGAGGGTCATCGACCCGGCGGGCGGGCCGAGCCGCAGCACGTCCCCGGGGCGCGCCTTGTGGACCAGCGCGGTGGACACCCACCCGGCGGGCACGGCCTTGACATGGAAGACGAGCAGCCCGTCGGGGCGCGGCGCGGAGGCGAACGAGTAGTGCCGCCACACCCGCGGCCACCACGGCGTCTCGATGCTGGTGTACTGCCCGGCGCGGAACGGGTACGGCGCGTCGGGGCGCACCGTGAGCACCGCTATATCGGGGGTGCGCTGCTCATGGGTGACGACCTGGGCCCGCCACCAGGCGGGTGCGTGCCGCTCGTCCTCAGCGGCCGCGTCGATCATGACCTGGGAGAGCGCGGTGTACGCCTTGACCCAGGCGGACTCGGTCTCCGGGCCCCAACTGCGCGGCGCGTACCGCTCCAGCGCCCGCATCAGGCACTCGCCGACGGCGGGGTAGTGCGTCGGCAGCGTCCCGTACTTGCGGTGGCCGCGTCCGAGCGCCGCGAAGTGCGCCTGGAGCGCCGGGCCGTCGTCAAACATCCGCGCGGCGGTCAGCAGCGACCGGAACAGCCGGTCGCGCTGCACATCCATGGCGGCCGGGAACAACTCGCGCACCTGCGGGTACTGCACGAAGAGCAGCGCGTAGAAATACGCGGTCGCGGAGTCGGCCGACCCCTCGACCTCCTCCAGCGTGCGGCGGATCAGCTCCGCTTCACGGGTCATGGTGTGCCTCGCTACGTCACGTCCGAACGAACCCGACCCCCGAGAAACACCGAGCACGAACGAGTGCGGAAGCAACCGTCACAGGCCCTCACAACACGATGCCACGATGCGGAGTCGACCATACCGATGTGACCGCACCGCACAACCCCCTGTCCCGGTTACCCCAGTTTCCGGGATTTCCGCGCCTCCTGGTGCTAAAGAGAACCCGCGTGCGGTGTGCGGGAGGGCTCATCCCGTGCTGACGAGGGCGTATGCCTCGCGAAGATCCCGGCCGCTGTACTGGTGCGAGGCCAGCGCGCGGACATGGTGATCCGCGTTCACGGCCACGGACACCGGCACCTCGGCGAACAGCTCCGCGTCCGAACGAGAATCCCCGTACGCCACGCAGTTCGCAGCGGACACCCCGAACTCCGCACACAGTTCCCGCGCGATCTTCACC
>NZ_JAAKZZ010000563.1 GCF_011045075.1 Streptomyces boncukensis | reverse complement strand
TGATCCTGGCGCGTTGCGGGCACGGGGTGAGGTTCCGGCGTTGCTGCGTGATCTGGTCTCCGGTGGGGTGCGGCGTGTGGTGGCGCAGGCGTCGCAGTCCGGGCCGGCGCTGGCGCAGCGGCTGGGGCCGGTATCGGCTGAACGCCGGCAGCAGATGCTGCTGGAGCTGGTACGCGAGAGCGCGGCCACGGTACTGGGACACACCACCCCCGAGGCGATCGGAGAGCGCCAGGCGTTCAAGGACCTCGGATTCGACTCCCTGACCGCAGTCGAACTACGCAACCAGCTCAACACCACCACCGGACTCCGACTCCCCGCCACCCTCGTCTTCGACTACCCCAACCCGACCATCCTGAGCGACTACCTGAGGTCGCAGCTCATCGACGAGTCTGATGTGGCTCCGGAACCGTCTCGACCGCTCACCGCAGCCGAAACCGACGAGCCGATCGCTATCGTCGCGATGGCCTGCCGTTACCCGGGCGATGTCACCTCGCCCGATCAGCTGTGGGGTCTGGTCGCCGACGGGGCGGATGCCATGTCGGCGTTCCCGACCGATCGGGGTTGGTCTGCTGACCTGGCCGGCCGGGGCAGCGGCGTGGGCGGGTTCGTCCGTGGAGCGGACGAGTTCGACGCCGATCTGTTCGGGATCTCGCCGCGCGAGGCCGTGGCCATGGACCCGCAGCAGCGGCTGGCGCTTGAGGCGGCCTGGGAGACGTTCGAGGCGGCCGGGATGGATCCCCGGTCCCTGCGGGGCCGTAGCGTTGGCGTATTCGCCGGTGCAGCCTCGTCCGGCTACGGCACGGACATGCGGCTGCCGGAGGGCGCCGACGGTCACCAGGTGACCGGCAGCACGACCAGTGTGATTTCCGGTCGTGTCGCTTACGTCTTCGGGCTTGAGGGGCCCGCGGTCACGGTCGACACTGCTTGTTCGTCGTCGCTGGTCGCTCTGCATCTGGCCGGCCAGGCGCTGCGGTCGGGTGAGTGCGAGCTGGCGCTGGCCGGTGGGGTGACGGTCATGGTCAGGCCCGACATGTTCGTCGAGTTTGACCGGCAGGACGGTTTGGCGGCGGATGGGCGGTGCAAGCCGTTCGCGGCGGCTGCGGATGGGACGGGGTGGTCGGAGGGCGTCGGTCTGCTGCTGCTGGAGCGGCTGTCGGATGCGCGGCGCAACGGGCATGAGGTGTTGGCGGTGGTGCGGGGCAGTGCGGTCAACCAGGACGGTGCGAGCAATGGTCTGTCGGCGCCGAACGGCCCGTCGCAGCAGCGGGTGATCCGGCAGGCGCTGGCGAGTGCCCGGCTGACGGCTGCGGAGGTGGATGCGGTTGAGGCGCATGGGACGGGGACCCGGTTGGGGGATCCGATCGAGGCGCAGGCGTTGCTGGCGACGTATGGCCGGGAGCGTGGTGCGGGTGGTGAGCCGCTGTGGCTGGGGTCGGTGAAGTCGAACATCGGGCATGCGCAGTCGGCGGCGGGTGTCGCGGGTGTGATCAAGATGGTGATGGCGCTGCGGCGCGGGATGCTGCCCGCGACGCTGCATGTGGATGAGCCCTCGCCGCAGGTGGACTGGTCGGCTGGCGCGGTGGAGCTGCTCAGCGAACCGCGGCCGTGGCCCGAGGTGGATCGCTCCCGGCGGGCGGGGGTGTCCTCGTTCGGGATCAGCGGTACCAACGCGCACGTCATCCTGGAGCAGGCACCCGGACTGGAACCCGAGCCGCTGCCGAACCCTGCGACACGGCAGACGCCGGGGTTGGTGCCGTGGGTGGTGTCGGGGAAGTCCGAGGCCGCGCTGCGGGGGCAGGTGGAGCGGCTGCGGTCGTTCGTGGCGGAGCGGCCGGAGCTGGACGCGGTGGATGTGGGCTGGTCGCTGGCCACGGCGCGGGCCGGGCTGGAGCACCGCGCGGTGCTGGCCGACGGTGATGATGTGCTGGCCTCCGGCGTCGCTGGCGAGGGCCGGTTGGCGTTCCTGTTCACGGGGCAGGGTGCCCAGCGTGCCGGGATGGGGCTGGGGCTGTATGAGCAGTTCCCGGTGTTCGCCGAAGCCTTCGATACGGTCTGCGGCCGCCTGGATGTCCGGCTGGGGCGCCCGTTGCGCGAGGTGCTGACCGACGGCGCCGACCTGGAGGACACGCTGTGGGCGCAGGCGGGGTTGTTCGCGCTCGAAGTGGCCCTGTACCGGCTGGTGGAGTCCTGGGGCGTGGTCCCGGATGTGCTGCTGGGGCACTCCCTCGGCGAGATCACTGCCGCGCACGTCTCCGGGATCCTGTCGCTGGACGACGCGTGCACCCTGGTCGCCGAGCGCGGCCGTCTGATGCAGGCGCTCCCGTCCGGCGGCGGGATGCTGGCGGTGCAGGCGACGGAAGCTGATGTCGCCGACTCCGGACTGGACATCGCCGCCATCAACGGTCCGCAGTCCGTGGTGCTCTCCGGTGACATCGAGTCGATCGAGCGATACGCGGCCGAGTGTGTGGCCCAGGGCTGGCGGATCAACATTCTGGGGGTGTCGCATGCGTTCCACTCGGCGCTGATGGAGCCGATGCTGGACGAGTTCGCCGCTGTGCTGTCCGGTCTGACCTTCAATCCGGCACACATACCGATCGTGTCGAATCTGACGGGTGCGGTGGCCGAGCCGGGGTTGATGCAGGAGCCCGGGTACTGGGTGCGTCAGGTGCGGCAGACGGTCCGCTTTGCCGACGGTGTGGGCGCTGCCACAGAGCTGGGTGTGACCCGGTTTGTGGAGCTGGGGCCGGACGGTGTGCTGTCCGGCATGGCCCAGGACACGGCCCTCGATGCGGTGTTCGCGCCGATGCTGCGCAAGGGCCGGGACGAGACCGACACCGCCCTGACCGCGATCAGCCGCCTGTGGACGGTGGGTGTCGGGGTCGACTGGGCGAAGGTGTTCGCCGACTGGGGTGGCCGGGCGGTCGACCTGCCGACCTACGCCTTCCAGCGTGACCGGTTCTGGCCGGAGCCGTCGGTGAGTCCGGTAGCGGGCGATGGCCTGGACTCGGTGTTCTGGGATGCGGTTGAGCGCGGGGATCTGGAGGAGCTGGCCGGTCTGGAATCGGCGCTGCCCGCACTCAACGCATGGCGCAGGCGTCGCCAGGAGCGCTCCACGTTGGATTCGTGGCGCTATCAGGTCACCTGGAAGGTGTTTACCGACCTCCCCTCTTCGGTTTCCTTGGCCGGTACCTGGGCGGTCATCGGACGGGAGGAAGCGGACGTCTCCGCGGCCCTGTCCGCGGCCGGTGCAACAGTGGTCAACGTCCCGGCCGAGGAGGCCGCGCAGCTGCCCGACGTGGCCGGGGTGGTGCTGCTCGCGTCCGGCTGGGCGGACACGCTGGCCGCGGTGCAGGCGCTGGGTGAGGTCCCGGCACCGCTGTGGGTCCTCACACGGGGCGCGGTCGCGGTGGGCCGCTCGGACCGGCTGGAGCACCCCGACCAGGCCACGGTATGGGGCCTGGGCCGGGTCGCGGCCCTGGAGCTCCCGCAACGCTGGGGCGGACTGATCGACCTCCCCACCCACCTGGACACCCGAGCCGGAACCCGACTCGCAAACATCCTGGCCGACGGCAGCGAGGACCAGGTCGCAATCCGCGGAGCCGGGGTCTACGGCCGCCGCCTGGCACGGGCGCTGCCCGCAGCCGTCACCGGTACGGGCTGGCAGCCCACCGGCACTGTCCTGATCACCGGCGGCACCGGAGCCCTGGGCACACACACCGCCCGATGGCTGGCCGGACGGGGTGCACCGCATCTCGTCCTCACCAGCCGCAGCGGAACGGCTCCCGACGGCCTGATCGAGGAGCTGACCGAGCTGGGCGCGCAGGTGACGGTGGCCGCGTGCGACGTCACCGACCGGGACGCGCTCGCCACGGTGATCGACGGTGTTCCGGAGCAGTGGCCACTGACCGGCATCGTGCACGCGGCCGGTGTTGACGTACCTGAAGGTCTGCAGCAGACCGGTCCGGAGGCGATGACCCGGGTGGTCGGCCCCAAGACCGACGGGACGGTGCACCTCGACGAGCTCACCCGGGATCTGCCGCTGGATGTGTTCGTGGTGTTCTCGTCGATCGCCGCCACCTGGGGCAGCGGTGGCCAGGGTGCGTACGCGGCCGGGAACGCGTTCCTGGACGCGTGGGTCCAGCACCGCCACGACCGCGGACTCCCCGGCACGTCGGTGGCCTGGGGTCCGTGGGCCGGGGCCGGGATGGCGGCCCAGCGCGAGGCGGAGCAGGCCCTGCGCCGACGCGGACTCTCGCCCATGGACCCGAACCTGGCCACCCAGGCCCTGGCCGCAGCAATAGACGCCCGCGAGCGCTGTGTCACGGTCGCCGACGTGGACTGGTCTGCGTTCACCCCCACCTTCACCT
>NZ_JAAKZZ010000562.1 GCF_011045075.1 Streptomyces boncukensis | reverse complement strand
GGGCGCGGTCAGAGCTCGGCCGGCGCCGAGCCCTTGAGGACCTTCAGGGGCACGGCCTGGGCCATCGCGCGGAAGCCGTTGTCGCTCGGGTGCAGATGGTCGCCCGAGTCGTACGCGGTGCGCAGCCGCTCGGGGTGCGCGGGGTTGCGCAGCGCTGCGTCGAAGTCCACGACGGCGTCGAACACGCCGCCCTTGCGGATCTGCTCGTTCACGGCCTGGCGGACGGCCTCCATGCGCGGGGTGTAGCCCCGGTGGCCGCCGAACGGGGTGAGGGTGGTGCCCACGGCGCGCAGCCCCCGGGTGTGCGCCTGCTTCACCAGTTCGCGCAGCCCGGTCACGATCCGGCGGGGGTCCCGCTGGCGGGGCGGCTTGATGATGTCGTTCAGGCCCATCTCGATGAAGACGGTCTTCACGCCCGTCCGGGACAGCACGTCGCGGTTCATCCGGGACAGCGCGCTGGGGCCGTTGTTGGGCGAGAACTTGCTGCCGTCGACCAGGACGCGGTTTCCGCTGATGCCGCTGTTGAGCACGCTGTAGCGGGGCGCTCCGCGCTCGGTGCGCAGCCGCTCGGCCAGGAAGTCCGTCCAGCGCCGGTTGGCGCCGGGGCTGGAGGTGATGCCGTCGGTGATCGAGTCACCCAGCACGGCGACGGCGCCCTGGGTGTCGGCGCTCCAGACGTCCACGGCGGTCAGATAGCGCCAGTACTGGCTCTGCTGGGTGAACGCGGCGCCCGACAGCTCCTCCGCCTTGTCGCCCGCGGCCACATAGCCCGTCTGGCGCGCGTACGGGTGGTACGTCACGGGCCCGGACGGCGTGGGGGAGTACGTGGTGACCAGCAGGTCGGCGGCGCTGGGCACGTTGAGGCGCACCGGGTCGCTGGTGGCCGCGCCGCCCGGCGGGATGGTCACCGACGACTTGTTGCCGAAGGTGAGGCGGCGCATACTGCCCGCCGCCGCGGTCGGGTTGCTGGGCGCGGCGGCGAGGGCGACGGTGGCGTGCGTGACGGTCAGCGGACGGTTGCCGAAGAGGTTGGAGAGCCGGACCCGAGCGCCGGTGCCGCCGACCGAGGTGTGCACCACGTTCCGTATGGACATGTCCGCGAAGCCGTCCCGGGTGTTCGGCTCCGCCGCGGCCATCGCGGCGGCCCAGGAGCCCACCCAGTTGCCCGCGGACGCCGGCGCTGCGGAGTTCCGCGGCTGCGGGGCGCCCTGGTCCATGCCGTCGTCGCCGCCGCCGAGGCCGATGAATATCGCGGTGGAGACGAGGACCACGATTGCCGCGAGTCCGGCGAGCAGGGCATAACCCGCGTTCCTGGTCATGCGCGAAATATCTCCTCGGGCTGGCGGAGCCCGAGGCTCCGGGTGGTCGGCAGTGTCATGATCCCACGATTGGCGCACGGCCTCCGCCGGGGGCCGTGGCGCTGGGGGGACGGCGGTCGCGGCGGGGCTGCGCGGAGCGCCGCTCCGTCGAGGCCGTCATCCGAACACACAGACGCGGAAAACCCGCCGTCCGTTCCCTTCGCAGGCGGGAGAGGGAGAATATGCGTGGGATGCCCGGGGCGAGGATGGCGTGGAGCGGATGGAACGGACGAATGAGGGTGAGCTGTTTGGTCCCGATGATGCCCACAGGAGGGAGCTGACAAGCGGGGGCGAGGGGGCACAGCGGCGGCCCGGGAGCGCGCCGGCGGGCCCCTCGGCGGCGGACGGGAGCAGCGGGACGGGCGCTCCGGGTGCTCCGGGCGGAACCGGCGGTCCGGGTGGAACCGGCGCTCCGGGTGGAACCGGCGGTCCGGGGGAGCCGGAGGAGCCGGGACCCTCCGGGGGAGCCGGGAGGTTCGGCGGTCCCGGGGTGTTCACCGCGGCCGACGAGGAGCGGCGGCGCGGCGTACGCCGTATGAAGGCCATCGCGACCGGCGCGCTGCTGCTGATGGCCGCGGTCTTCGCCCTCACCACCTGGGCCGAGCACGCGGGGGCCGGCGGCTGGACGGGATATGTGGCGGCGGCGGCCGAGGCCGGCATGGTGGGCGCGCTGGCCGACTGGTTCGCGGTGACCGCCCTCTTCCGCCGCCCCATGGGGCTGCCGATCCCGCACACCGCGATCATCCCCACCAAGAAGGACCAGCTCGGGCAGAGCCTCGGCGAGTTCGTGGGGGAGAACTTCCTCTCCGAGGACGTCGTACGCGCCCGGCTGCGCGCGGTCGGCATCGGCAGCAGGCTGGGCGGCTGGCTCGCGGAGCCCGCGCACGCCGACCGGGTGACGGAGGAGCTGGCGACGGCGCTGCGCGGCGCCCTCACCGTGCTGCGGGACTCCGACGTCCAGGTGGTGGTGAGCGAGGCGATCACGCGCCGGGCGCATGCGCAGGAGGTCGCGCCGGGGCTCGGCCGGATGCTGGAGAAGGTCGTCGGGGACGGCGGCCACCGCCGCCTCGTCGATCTGGTGTGTGAGCGGGCGGCGCACTGGCTGGATGTCCACCGGGACTCGGTGATGGACGCGGTGGCGGGGGGCGCGCCCGGCTGGACGCCGCGCTTCGTGGACCGGAAGGTCGGCGATCGGGTCTACCGCGAGCTGATGCGCTTCGTGACGGAGATGCGGGACATGCCGGACCACCCGGCGCGGGGCGCCGTGGACCGCTTCCTGTCCGACTTCGCCCGGGATCTGCAGTCGGACCCGGAGACCCGGGCCCGGGTGGAGCGGCTCAAGAACGAGATCCTGGACCGGAGCGAGGTGCAGGACGTGATCGCCTCCGCGTGGGGCGCGGTCCGCTCCATGCTCGTCGCCGCGGCCGAGGACGAGCGCAGCGAGCTGCGAGTACGGGCCCGGACGGCGCTGCTGTCGCTGGGCATGCGGATGGCGGCGGACGGGCGGCTGCAGGGCAAGGTCGACGGCTGGGTCGAGGGCGCCGCGGTGTACCTGGTGACGACGTACCGCGACGAGATCACCTCGCTGATCTCGGAGACCGTGGCCGGGTGGGACGCCGAGCACACCTCGAAGAAGATCGAGGCGCATATCGGGCGGGATCTCCAGTTCATCCGGATCAACGGCACGGTCGTGGGTTCGCTGGCGGGGCTGGCGATCTTCACGGCAGCCCGGCTGCTGGGCGCGTGAGCTGCGCGGGAACCCGTTGTCAGTGGCCCGCGTTAGCGTAGTGGACAGGTGGAAGCGGCAGGCTTCCACCGCCGGGGGCCGCAGGTCCCGGGAGCCCGGGGAGGGGGGGCACATGGTCGCGCGCACGCTGAGTGCCTGGCGGATGCACGCCGCCGCGCCGCTGCTGCTCCTCGCCGGTTTCCTCGTCGCCCAGAGCGGGCTGGGGACGGTGCTCGGCGCCGTCGCGGCCACCGCCGCCGTCGCGGTGCTCTGCGCCGTGCTGCTGTCCGCCGGCGCGGCGCCGCACCTCGCCCCGAGCCGCATACGCACGGCGATCCGCGACCGTGAGCGGCGCACCGCCTTTCTGCCGCAGCGGGATCCGGACGCCGCGGGCCGCCCGCGCCCCCGCGCGCCAGGCCGTCTGATACGGACGGCCACGTAGGGCCTGTCCGGCGGATCGTGCTGGGAAGGGTGCCGCCTCCGCCGTGCGCGGCGGAGTGTGCACAAGCCACCGGACGCGCCTGAGGCACCGGCGGAGTGCACGTGTCACCCGCGTCACCCGCGGCACCAACCGCGTCCCGCACGTCGCCCGCATCGTCCAGGAGAGTGTGCCCAGGGGCACCCCGGCGCCGGCCGGGGAGGATCCCGCGTTCCCGGCACGGGGAGGCCCGCGCCGCCGCGTTCCCTTGGGCACCGTCCGAGACCGTCCGGGCACCGCCGCGCTGAGCCCGCGTGGCTCGTCACGCCGATCGACATTCCACCGGCACGACGAGACCCGCGGAGGGCTCCCCATGTCCGTCTTCACGTCCCTGGTCGCATCGCTCTCCGATGCGCTCACCCCCCTCTTCGGCGGCGCCGCCACCGCCGCCGCCATCGTGGCCTTCACGATGGGCGTCCGGCTCGCGCTCCATCCGCTGGCCCGCGCCGCCGCGCGGGGTGAGCGGGTGCGGGCCCGGCTGGCGCCGCGCGCGGCCGAGCTGCAGCGCCGGCACGGCCGGAATCCGGAGCGGCTGCGGCGCGAGATGCGGGAGCTCTACGCGCGGGAGGGGGCGTCGCCCGCGGCGGGCTGCCTGCCGGGGCTGCTCCAACTGCCGGTGTTCTTCGCGATGTACCACGTCTTCACCACGGACGACGCGCTGCTGGAGCACACGCTGCTCGGCGCTCCGCTCGGCGGACGGTGGGCGCAGGCGCTGGGCGAGGGCGGACTGCTCGGGGCGCCGGGGCTGGTGCACCTGGCGCTGCTCGCGCTGACCGCGGCGGTCGCGACCTGGACCTGGCGGCGGGGACGCAGGTCGGCGCTCTCCGGCGCCGTCGCGGGTCCGGGTGCGGGTGCGGGTC
>NZ_JAAKZZ010000561.1 GCF_011045075.1 Streptomyces boncukensis | reverse complement strand
CCCCCACACCCCCCCACTCATCGAGGTCACCGGAGGCACAGCGATGCCCAGCTCACACACGAGCTCCACCTCCCGCGCCCCCTGGCGCAGACACCCCCGCGCCACGGTGCTCGGCACCCTCGCGGCGGTCGTCTCGGCGCTCGCCCTCGTCCTCGCCCTGCCGGGCGCGACGTCGGCCGCACCGAGCTCCCCACAGGCCCCGCAGCCGAACCCGCCGCAGCCCGTGAAGCCGGGCGAGGCGTGGATGGGCGCCGGAGTGCAGATGCACGAGGGCGACAGCACCGACGGTTCCGTGCCGGACGAGGGCCGCCGGAACCTGGTGGCCAGCGTCCACGGAGTGGACGTCAGCAGCCACCAGGGGAACGTCAGCTGGAGCACCCTGTGGAACAGCGGCGTGCGCTTCGCGTACGTCAAGGCCACGGAAGCCACCAGCTACAAGAACCCGTACTTCACGCAGCAGTACAACGGCTCCTACAACGTCGGCATGATCCGCGGCGCGTACCACTTCGCGGTGCCCAGCAGCTCCTCCGGCGCGGCGCAGGCCAGGTACTTCGCCAACAACGGCGGCGGCTGGAGCAAGGACGGCAAGACCCTGCCCGGCGTGCTCGACATCGAGTACAACCCGTACGGCTCCACCTGCTACGGGAAGAGCAACAGCGCGATGGTGAGCTGGGTCCGGGACTTCGTGAACACCTACAAGTCGCTCACCGGGCGGGACACGGTCATCTACACGACGACCAACTGGTGGAAGCAGTGCACCGGGAACTCCGGCGCGTTCGGCTCGTCGAACCCGCTGTGGATCGCCCGGTACGCGTCGTCGGTCGGCGAGCTCCCGGCGGGCTGGGGCTTCCACACGTTCTGGCAGTACACGTCGAGCGGGCCCACGGTCGGGGACCACAACCTCTTCAACGGCTCCATGGACCGGCTGAAGGTCCTGGCCAACGGAGGGTGATCCACCGGCCCGTGCGGGCATACGGGGGCGGCGGGGGAGCGTCGCGGCGCTCCCCCGCCGTTGCCCGTCCGCCGCGCCGGCGCGTCAGGCGGCCACCGGGACCTCGCGGGAGCCGCTCTGCGCCGGGGTCAGCGCCAGCTCCAGGACCTGGCGGACGTCGGCGACCGGGTGGACGTCGAGCCCGTCCAGCACCTCCTGGGGCACATCGTCCAGGTCGGGCTCGTTCCGCTTCGGGATGACCACCGTGGTGACCCCGGCGCGGTGCGCGGCCAGCAGCTTCTGCTTGACGCCGCCGATCGGCAGCACCCGACCGGTCAGCGACACCTCGCCGGTCATCGCCACGTCCGGCCGCACCTGGCGCCCGCTCAGCAGCGACGCCAGCGCCGTCGTCATGGTCACGCCCGCGCTCGGGCCGTCCTTGGGCACGGCGCCCGCCGGGACGTGCAGGTGGATGCCCCGCTCCTTCAGATCACCGACCGGCAGCTCCAGCTCCGCGCCGCGCGAACGCAGGTAGGACAGGGCGATGTGCGCCGACTCCTTCATCACGTCGCCCAGCTGGCCGGTCAGGGTCAGCCCCGAGCCGCCGGTCTCCGGGTCGGCCAGCGACGCCTCGACGAACAGGACGTCACCGCCCGCGCCCGTCACCGCCAGCCCGGTGGCCACGCCGGGCACCGCCGTGCGCCGCTCGGCCGGGTCCTGCGCGGACTCGGGCGTGTGGTGCGGCCGACCGATCAGCGCGCGCAGCTCGTCCACCCCCACCTCGTACGGCAGCTCCAGCTTCCCGAGCTGCTGCTGGGCCGCGACCTTGCGCAGCACCCGCTGCACGGCGCGCTCCAGGTTCCGCACGCCCGCCTCGCGGGTGTACTCGGCGGCCAGCTTGCGCAGCGCGTCCTCGGCGAGGGTGACCTCGCCCTCCGCCAGGCCCGCCCGCTCCAGCTGGCGGGGCAGCAGGTGGTCGCCCGCGATGGTGACCTTCTCGTCCTCCGTGTAGCCGTCGAGCTGGACGACCTCCATGCGGTCGAGCAGCGGCTGCGGGATGGCCTCCAGGACGTTGGCCGTCGCCAGGAAGACGACGTCCGACAGGTCCAGCTCCACCTCCAGGTAGTGGTCCCGGAAGGTGTGGTTCTGCGCCGGGTCCAGGACCTCCAGCAGGGCGGCCGCCGGGTCGCCGCGGAAGTCGGCGCCGACCTTGTCGACCTCGTCCAGCAGGACGACGGGGTTCATGGAGCCCGCCTCCTTGACGGCGCGGACGACGCGGCCCGGCAGCGCCCCCACGTAGGTGCGCCGGTGGCCGCGGATCTCCGCCTCGTCCCGGACGCCGCCGAGCGCGACGCGGACGAACTTGCGGCCCATCGCGCGGGCCACGGACTCGCCCAGCGAGGTCTTGCCGACGCCGGGCGGGCCGACCAGGGCCAGCACCGCGCCCCCGCGCCGCCCGCCGACGACGCCGAGCCCGCGCTCCTCGCGCCGCTTGCGCACCGCGAGGTACTCGGTGATGCGCTCCTTGACGTCCTGCAGGCCCGCGTGGTCCTCGTCCAGCACGCGCTGGGCGCCGGTGATGTCGTACGCGTCCTCGGTGCGCTCGTTCCAGGGCAGCTCCAGGACGGTGTCCAGCCAGCTGCGGATCCAGCTGCCCTCGGGGGACTGGTCGCTGGACCGCTCCAGCTTGTCGACCTCCTTGAGGGCCGCCTTCCTGACGTCCTCGGGCAGCTCGGCCGCCTCGACGCGGGCGCGGTAGTCCTCGCTCTCGTCCTCCGGCTCGCCGTTCAGCTCGGCCAGCTCCTTGCGGACGGCCTCCAGCTGGCGGCGCAGCAGGAACTCGCGCTGCTGCTTGTCGACGCCCTCCTGGACGTCCTTGGCGATGGTCTCGGCGACGTCCTGCTCGGCGAGGTGCTCGCGGAGCGCCGCGGTGGCGGCCCTGAGCCGCTCGACCGGGTCCACCGTCTCCAGCAGCTTCAGCCGCTGCTCGGTGGAGAGGAAGGGGGAGTATCCGGCGTTGTCCGCGAGCTGCGAGACGTTGTCGATCTGCTGCACCCGGTCCACGACCTGCCAGGCGCCGCGCTTGCGCAGCCAGTCCGTGATGAGGGCCTTGTACTCCTTCATCAGCTCCGTGACCTGGCCCGGCTTGGGGTCTCCCCTGCTCGAACGAAGCTGAGAGCTTGGGGAAGGCTCGGGCACGCTCTCCTCGACCTCGGTGCCCTCCACCCACAGCGCGGCGCCGGGGCCCGCGGTGCCGGCGCCGATCCGGATCCGGCGCACGCCCCGGATCAGCGCGCCCGGGTCGCCGTCCTGGAGCCGTCCCACCTGCTCCACGCGGCCGAGCACCCCGATGCCCGCGTACTCCCCGTCCACGCGCGGAACAAGCAGCACCCGTGGCTTGTCTCCCTGGAGGGCGGCGGCCTGCGCGGCCTCGACGGCGGCGCGCACCTCGCTCTCCGACAGGTCCAGCGGCACCACCATTCCCGGCAGGACGACGCCGACGCCTTCGTTCTCGTCCGTGGCGGCGTCGATCGGCAGCACCGGCAGGGTGAGCGGTGTGCGCCCGGTCGAATCGGCACCGGTAGTCATGATCTCTCCCTCGGCAGGCAACTTGAGCTATGTCCACTCAATGCTCTTGAGGCGAGGAATGTTCCCCCGGCGCTGTTCGCCGTGAGCGATCGGCTCCCGGTGTCCTGGGGCGGTGAACCTGCCGTCAGGCGCCCGCGGCCGCGGCCTCCTCGATGAGGTCCGTGACCGGGCCGGGCTGCGAGGCCAGCGAGGCGTGGCCGGCGTCCAGCTCGATGGTCTTGCGCGGGTTCATGCGCTGGGCCATCCAGCGTTCGTTGTCCGGGTGGATCATGCGGTCGCCGGTGGAGACCTGGTACCAGGTCGGTTTCCCGCGCCAGGCCGGTGCGGTGACGGTGTCACCGAAGGTCGACCCCAGCGGCGCCTTCTGCGTCACGGCCATCACGAGCGCTTCCTCGTCCGGCAGGTCCTGGGCGAAGCTCTCGTGGAACTTGTCCTGCTTCACCCACAGGTAGCCGTCGGAGTCCGGGGCGATGTTCTCGAACGCTGCCGGAGGCTTCTCCTGGCTGATCTGCCCGGCGCTCTCGCCGGCGTCCGGAGCGAACGCGGCGACATAGACCAGCCCGGTGACCTGGGGCAGATCCCCCGCCTCGGTGATCACCGCGCCCCCGTACGAGTGGCCGACCAGCAGCACCGGCCCGTCGATCTGCCTGACCATCTTGCGGGTGCGCTCGGCGTCGTCGGCCAGCGAGGTCAGCGGATTCTCCACCGCGTACAGCGAGCCGAAACCCCGGCGGCGAAGCTCGGGGATGACCTTGGCCCAGTGCGCGGCACCGCCCCAGAAGCCGTGGACCAAAACGATTGCGGGCTTCTCAGCCATCAAAACCGCCCTTTCAGGGGAGTCGCGGAGTGTCCCGTCCAGGAGACTTCGGCTCCACGGCCCCCGCACGCCGAACCCGCCATCCGGG
>NZ_JAAKZZ010000560.1 GCF_011045075.1 Streptomyces boncukensis | reverse complement strand
GGCGGGCGGCGGGCGGTCAGGGCAGCCAGCGCTGTACGCCGACGAACAGGCCGTTGCCGTCGTACTCGCCCGTGATGTGCTCGACCGTGCAGCCGGCCCGCCGGAAGGCGGCCTCGTACTGCTCGCGGGTGTAGAGGGCCATGGGGTGGACGTCGGAGAAGTGCCGCACGCCGGTGCCGGGCTCCGCGACGACGTAGTGCACCTCCATGCTGCTGAAGTCGCCCGTGCGCACGGTGTGGGAGACGCGCGCGACAGTCCGCGCGCCGGAGGTGATGACGCTGCCGCCGACGTGGCCGGGGGTGAAGTTCTCCGGGAACCACCAGGGTTCGAGCACGATCACCCCGCCCGGGGTGAGGTGGCGGGCCATGGCGGCCAGCGTCCGGTCGAGCTCGCCGGTGCCGCTGAGGTTGCCCACGGCGCAGAACAGGCAGACGATCGCGTCGTAGCGGCGGCCCATCGCGAAGTCGCGCATGTCGCCGGCGTGCACGGGCACCCCGGGCAGCTCCCTGCGGGCCACCTCCCGCATGCCCTCGGCCAGGTCGATGCCCTCGGCGTGCGGGAACTCCTCGGCGAGGAACCTCAGATGTCCCCCGGTGCCGCAGCCGACGTCGAGCACGGCGGCGGCCTCCGGCTTCCGCGCCCGGATGTGGCGCACGACCACCTCGGTCTCGTGCCGGTAGTCCTTGCCGCGTCCGTGGTAGATGGCGTCGTAGACGTCCCCCACGTCGTAGATGCCGATGTCCTCGGCGGTGTCCTGGAGCATGTCGGCGGGTCCTTTCCGCTCAGAGCGAGGCCAGCACGGTGCGCAGCGCGGCGGCGACCTCGTCCTGCCTGCTTTCGGTGAGGCTGGGGTACATCGGCAGCGAGAAGATCTCGTCGGCCAGCTTCTCGGTCACCGGGAGGGAGCCCCTGCGGTAGCCGAGGAAGCCGAAGCCGGTCATGGTGTGCACCGGCCAGGGGTAGCTGATGTTGAGCGCGATGCCGTACGCCTTCAGCGCCTCGATGATCTCGTCGCGGCGGGGGTGGCGGACGACGTAGACGTAGTACACGTGGGTGTTGCCGGGGTTGGTGGTGGGCAGCCGCAGGCCGCCGGGGCCCGCGAGGTCGGCGAGCTGCTCCTCGTAGTGGCGGGCCACGCTCCGGCGCGCCTCGGCGTAGCCGGGCAGCCGGGTCAGCTTGCGGCGCAGGATCTCCGCCTGCACCTCGTCCAGACGGGAGTTGTGGCCGGGCGAGTGGACGACGTAGTAGGTCTGCTCCATGCCGTAGTAGCGCAGCCGCCGCAGGGCGCGGTCGGTGGCGTCGTCGTCGGTGACCACCGCGCCGCCGTCGCCGTAGGCCCCCAGCACCTTGGTGGGGTAGAAGGAGAAGGCCGCGGCGTCGCCCATGGTGCCGGCGGGCCGGCCGTGGTGCGTCGCGGCGTGCGACTGGGCGCAGTCCTCCAGGATCTTCAGGCCGTGGCTGCGCGCGAGGGCCCGCAGCGGCGCCATGTCCACGCACTGGCCGTACAGATGCACCGGCAGCAGCGCCTTGGTGCGCGGGGTGATCGCGGCCTCGACCTGCGCGGTGTCCATGAGGAAGTCCTCCTCGCGGACGTCGACGAAGACCGGGGTGGCGCCGGTGCCGACGATGGCGACCACGGTGGGCGCCGCGGTGTTGGCGACGGTGATGACCTCGTCGCCGGGGCCGACGCCGAGCGCCTCCAGGCCCAGCTTCAGCGCGTTGGTCCCGTTGTCGACCCCGGTGCAGTGCGCCATGCCGTGGAAGTCCGCGAATTCCCGCTCGAACGCGCGCACGCTCTCCCCGAGGATGAGCTGCCCGGACGCGAAGACCTTCTCGACGGCCTCCAGAATGTCATCCTTCTCTTTCTCGTACTCCGGCAGATAGTCCCACACGCGCGTTGTCACTTTTCGGCCTCCTGTCCTGTGAACACAGTCCTGGTGCACTGCGTTTTCCGTGGAATCCTCAATCCGCGGCTGTAATGTCCATGATGTAGCGCCCGTAGGCCGTCTTCGCCATGTCGGAGCCGAGCCGGTGGCACTCCTCGCGGCTGATGAACCCCATGCGCCAGGCGATCTCCTCGACGCAGGCGATGCGCACCGCCTGGCGGTGCTCCAGGATCCGCACATACTGTCCGGCCTCGGTCAGCGCGTCGTGCGTTCCGGTGTCCAGCCAGGCGAAGCCGCGTCCCAGGGACACCAGCGTGGCCCTGCCCCGGTCCAGATAGGTGCGGTTGACGTCGGTGATCTCCAGCTCGCCGCGCTCGGAGGGGCGGAGGTTCTTGGCGATGTCGACCACGTCGTTGTCGTAGAAGTACAGCCCGGTGACCGCCAGGTTGGAGCGGGGCCGCGCGGGCTTCTCCACCAGGGAGAGCAGCCGCCCCTCGGCGTCGACCTCCCCGACTCCGTAGTCCTCGGGGTTGCGTACGGGGTAGCCGAACAGCACGCAGCCCTCCACGTCCCCCGCGTGCCGCTCCAGCAGGGCGCCGAAGCCCGGCCCGTGGAAGATGTTGTCCCCCAGCACCAGCGCGACGGAGTCGTCCCCGATGTGGTCGGCGCCGATGAGCAGGGCGTCGGCCAGTCCGCGCGGCTCGTCCTGCTCCGCGTAGCTGAGCGAGAGCCCGAGCGACGAGCCGTCCCCCAGCAGGCGCTGGAAGCTCCGCAGATCGTGCGGGGCCGAAATGATCTGGATCTCGGTCACCCTGGCGAGCATCAGCACCGAAAGCGGATAGTAGATCATGGGTTTGTCGTAGACGGGAAGCAACTGCTTCGATACGCCGAGGGTAAGGGGATGCAGCCGGGTTCCGTGCCCGCCTGCGAGAATGATTCCCTTCACTGGCCTGCCTCCAAGGAAACGGTCACCGGGGCGCAGTGGTATGGATTCCGAGAAAAGACTCTTCGCTCCGCCCGCTCGTTACAAGGGAATCCGGGACAACGGAGCGTCAACTTCCTTCAGGGAAATGCGAACCTGCCCGGCTCCGCTGTGGAGTCCGGGCAGGGGTGCGCCCCGCGCCTGCGTACCGCGCGCCGCTCAGGGGGCGGGGGCGTAGCCGTGGAGGAAGGTGCGCACGCCCGCGACGACCAGCTCCTCCCGCTCCTCGGCGGTCAGCGCGCCTGCGGAGCCCTGCGGCTCCGTGACGAGCAGCAGCAGGTGCAGCGCCGCCCGTTCGGGGTCCCCCAGGGGCGGCAGGCCGCGGCCCGCAGGCCCGCTCAGCCGGCGGGCGACCTCTCTGCGGACCCGCACCGGGCCGGCCTCCCGCCAGGCGGAGAGCGCGGCGTGCGGCACGCGGCACGCCTCCGCCGAGATCTGCCGGACCACCGCGAAGTGGTCGGGGTGGGCGGTGGCCGAGCCGGCCCAGGCCCGGCCGAACGCGATGAGGCCCCCTTCCGCCTCGGTGAGCTCGCCCAGATGTCTGCCGATGATGGCGACCTGCTCCTCTGCGACCTTGCGGGCGCTCTCCTGGAGCACCCGCTGGAAGAGCCGCGCCTTGTCGCCGAAGTGGTTGTAGACCGTGCGGGTGGACACGCCGCTCGCGGCGGCGACCGCGCTGACGCTGGCGCAGGTGTAGCCGTCCCGCGCGAACACGCGCAGCGCCCCGGCCAGGATGGCCGCCCGCTTGCGCGCGGAGCCCCTGCCCGCCCGGCTCCGGCCGCCGGGCCGGAGCCGGGCGTGGGCACCGCGCGCGGCGGCGCGGTGCCCAGGGCCGCTGGTCATGCCCGGCTCCCCGGGGCGCCCGGCCCGGCCCCGGCGTCCTGCCCCGCCGGCCCGTGTCCGGCCGGCCCGTGTCCGGCCGGTCCGTGTCCGGCCGCGGGGTCAGGCGCGGATCCCGGTACGGGGTCCGCCGCGGGGTCCGGCGCGTCCTTGAGCCGGAAGAAGGCCAGGCAGAGGCAGCCCGCCAGCACCGCGCAGATCGAGGCGCCGACCGTGACCGACGTGGCGTCGATGACCGGCCCGAAGACCAGCGGGGAAGCGAACTGCCCGCCGAACATCGCCGAGGACTGCAGCGAGGTCGCCGTCCCGCGCTGGTCGTCCGGCACCGCGTCGTCGATCAGCACGGTCATGGTGGACATGGCCAGTCCGTTGCCGATGCCCACCAGCACCGGCACCAGCAGCAGCGTGAACGGGTCCTGGGCGAGGGCGAAGACCAGGAACGCCAGCGCCCAGCTTCCCGTCGCGGCGCGTACCAGCACCGGGTAGCCCAGGCGGCGGGCCAGCCCGGCGTAGCCGAGCCCGATCACGCTGGCGGTGCAGGAGGCCAGCACCGTGCCGTACAGGGCGACCAGCACGGTGTTGCCGATGTCCAGTTCGTCGAGGCGCATCGGCAGGAAGACGGCGAGGACGATCATGATGATGCTGGTGAAGACCCAGGTGGCGCACAGGGCCAGCACCTTCGGATACCGGATCAGCAGGCGCAGGGCGCCCCCCTGGCCC
>NZ_JAAKZZ010000055.1 GCF_011045075.1 Streptomyces boncukensis | reverse complement strand
CTTCCGGGAAGGGCCGCCGGACCGGTGCGCTTCCGGCCTGCCCGGCAGCACAATGGGACGGTGCGCCAGGAAGAACACGACGACAACGCCGGGACCGCCGCCGAGCCGATACCCGTGACCCGCGACGTGCGCGGCGGCACCGCGCGGCTGCTGCCGGACCTGGACCGGCCGCGGGCCTGGCTGCTGACCGTGGACGGCGCCCCGCAGTCGTACGTCGACCTCGACGACCCCGGCCATCTGGAGTTCGAGTACGCCCGCCGCGTCGGCCACGCGCTGGACGCGGCGGCCGGGCCCGGTGAGCCGCTGGACGCGCTGCACCTGGGCGGCGGCGCGCTCACCCTGCCCCGCTATGTGGCCGCGACCCGGCCCGGCTCCCGGCAGCGGGTCGCGGAGCCGGACGCCGAGCTGGCGGCGTTCGTGGCCGAGCACCTGCCGCTGCCCGACTCCGCGGCCGTCACGGTGTGCGCCGCCGACGGCCGCGCGGAGCTGGAGGCGGCCGAGCCTGGCTCGTACGACGCCGTGCTGGCCGACGCCTACGGCGGGCCGCACGTCCCCGCCCATCTGACCACCCTGCCCTACGCGCACGCGGCGGCCCGCGCGCTGCGCCCCGGCGGCGTCTACGCGGCCAACCTCGCGGACGCGGCGCCGCTGCGGTTCGTCGCCTCGCAAGTGGCCACGTTCGGCGCGGTCTTCGAGCACCTCGCGCTGCTCGCGGAGCCGGCGGTGCTGCGCGGCAGGCGGTTCGGCAACCTGGTGCTGCTCGCCGGCGACGCACCGCTCCCGCTGGCCGAGCTGACCCGCCGCTGCGCGGCCGACCCCTTCCCCGCCCGGGTGACCCACGGAGCGGAGCTGGAGCGGCTGCGCGGCACGGCGGCCCCGGTGGCGGACGGCGACGCGGTGCCGTCCCCGCGCCCTCCGGACGGCGCGTTCAGCATCGGCTGACCCCGCCGGGAGCACGTCCGCACCGGAGGGGCGTCAGCCGCGCGGCTCGTCACCGCCGTTGGGCGCCTCGTAGTTCCGCAGGGTGCTCAGCATCTTCTGGACCGTCTTGTCCGGGATCTCGTCCTTGACGCCCGCGTCCGTGTACAGGACCCAGATCGCCAGGTCACCGTTGGAGTTGATCCAGGAGGCGGTGACGACCTTGGCCTCGGGAGGGGTGCACTTGTCCTCCTTGGGCACGTTGGTGAGCTTCGCGGTGGCCCAGTGCCCCTTGATGCCGTTGTTGTTCTTGAACGGCTTGGCGCCGCTCTCCCGGAGCGTGCCCTTCTGCTCCTGGTCGTATCCGGCCAGGGCGAAGTTCTTGGCCGCGATCGTCGCGGCCTGCTCGGTGTCCTTCGACCCCTTGGCGCCCTTGGTGCCCACCGCGGCGCGGCTGCTGTTCTTGCACCACTCGCTCTTGAAGTAGGCGGGGGCCGACATGGCGACGAGGACCTTGCCCTTGTCCTTGGCCCGGTCGCTCTCGAAACCCGTGATGGTGCCGGTGCTCGCGAGCTTCCAGTCGTCGGTCCTGGGCACGTCGAAGGCCGAGTACCACTTGGGGTTGACGACCGTCTGCCAGCCCGCCACCTGCGGCTTGGAGGGGTCCTTGGCGTCGGCTCCGCCGCCGACGCCGCCCGGCTCCTTCGAGGGCTCCTTGTCCTTCTTGGCGTCCTTCTTGTCCTGGTCCGGCGTCGCGCTGGCGGACGCCGAGGAGCCCCCGCCCGCCTCGTCCTTCGTGTCGTCGCTGTCCCGGAGCACGAGGAACCCGGTGGCCGCCGCGCCGGCCACGGCCACGGCGGCGACGGCCGAGATGACGACGGTCTTCTTGCTGCCGCCCCCGCCGCTGCCCGGCTGCTGCGGGGCGTGCGGTCCGCCGGGCGCGCTCGCCGGTCCCCACTGCCCCGACCCCGGCTGGCCGGGCCCACCCGGTTGCCCAGGCCCCGGCTGTCCCGGCTGGCCGTAGCCGGGTTGCCCGTAGCCGGGTTGCTGCTGGCCGGGTTGCTGCTGGCCGTACCCGGGCTGCTGGTACGGGTTCGGCTGCTGGTAACCCGGCTGCTGGTACGGGTTCGGCTGCTGCGGGTTCTGCTCGCCCCCGGGCTGCTGCTGTCCTGGCCACATGGCCGACCACCTTATGGGGCACGGCTCCCCGGGGCCACGCCCGCCCGGGCTTCGGTACCGACCCGGTACATGACAGGAACTGGGCACCCGTAATTACTCAGTGGTAACGTACGGCCATGTCCGCGCAGACCCAGCCGCCGCTCGGCGACATGATGACCCAGACCGTGCCCATGGTCCGCACGCTCAACCTGGAGTTCACGGAGGTCGGCGCCGAGCGCGCGGTCGTCGTGCTCCCCGACCAGGGCGCGTTCCACAACCACGTCGGCGGCCCGCACGCCGGTGCGATGTTCACGCTCGCCGAGTCGGCCAGCGGCGCCGTCGTGCTCGCCGCGTTCGGGGAGCAGCTCTCCCGCGCCGTACCGCTCGCGGTGCGCGCGGAGATCGGGTACCGGAAGCTCGCCAAGGGCCCGGTCACCGCCACCGCGGAACTCGGACGCGCGGCCGCCGACGTCGTCGCCGAGCTGGACGCGGGGGAGCGGCCGGAGTTCCCCGTACGGGTCTCGATCGCCCGCGAAGACGGCGCCGTCACGGGCGAGATGACCATTGTGTGGACCCTCCGTCCGAACGCCTGAACGTTCACGCGGGTGAGCGAACAGATCGAGTAGGCTGCCCGGACGCGTGCTCCCGGCAGAGGCGCGCGTCCGGGCGCGCCGCCGTGGCCGCCGCGCCGGCGGAGCGCGCGCCGGGCGACCACGAGGAGGCACAGGGATGACGGAGCGGCGTGCGCTGATCGCGGCCGTGGGCGGCGCCGAGCCCGACCTCGACCCCACCGCGTTCACCGCGGCGACCGCGTGCGTGCTCGGCGAGGTGCGGATGGCCCCCGACTCCAGCCTCTGGTACGGCGCGGTGCTGCGCGGCGACGCCGAACGCATCGTCGTCGGCGCCGGGAGCAACATCCAGGACAACTGCACCGTGCACGCCGACCCCGGCTTCCCCGCCACCGTGGGCGCGGGCGTCACCGTCGGGCACAACGCCGTGCTGCACGGCTGCGCCGTCGAGGACGACGTGCTCGTCGGCATGGCCGCCACCGTGCTCAACGGCGCGCGGATCGGCGCCGGTTCGCTGGTCGCGGCCCAGACGCTGGTCCCGCAGGGCATGGTGGTGCCGCCCGGCTCGCTCGTCGCCGGGGTGCCCGGCCGGGTCAAGCGGGAGCTGACCGCCGAGGAGCGCGCGGGCATCAAGGCCAATGCCGCGGGGTACGTGGAGCTCGCGCGGCGGCACCGGGCAGTACGGTGACCGGGTGCGCATGCTCGGCAAGGCACTCTCGGCGCTGGCGTCCCGCGCGGTGCACCGCGCGTGGGGCGTGGCGCAGCGCGCCGGGGCGCTGAGCGCGGAGCACCCGGGCCCGCACGCCTTCCGCCGGATCGGCACGGGCACCCGGCTGGCGTTCCCGCAGGGCACCATCTTCGGCGCGCCCTGGATCGAGTTGGGCGACCACTGCGTCATAGGCCAGGACGTCACGCTCACCGCGGGGATGCTGCCGGGCCTCGACCTCGGGCCGGAGCCCGTGCTGCGGCTCGGTGACGGCGTCGTGCTCGGCCGCGGCAGCCATGTGGTCGCCGAGACCCGGGTGCGGATCGGCGACGAGGTGTTCTGCGGCCCCTATGTCTACATCACCTCGACCAACCACTCCTACGACGACCCCGAGCGGCCCGTCGGCAAGCAGTGGCCGCGCACCGAGCCGGTGGAGATCGGCGCGGGAAGCTGGCTCGGCGCGGGCGCCGTGGTGCTGCCCGGGGCCCGCCTCGGCCGCAACGTGGTGGTGGCGGCCGGCGCCGTGGTACGCGGCGAGGTGCCGGACCACGCGGTGGTGGCCGGGGCGCCCGCGCGGGTGGTGCGCCGCCTCGACCCGGAGACGGGCTGGCAGCCGCCGCTGCGCACCCCGCCGCCGGTGCCCGTTCCGGAGGGCGTCACCCCCGGTGAGCTGCTGGCGCTGACCGACCCGCCGGGCCGGGAGCACCGGGGCGGAGCGCGCGGCGCGGACTCCGGCACGTCCGGACCGCCCGGGGGCGGTACCGGGGAGGGGTGAGCGGGCACACTGGACTCGGCGCCCGGCGCGGCGCCGGAACCTGACGGAGGTGGGCCGTGAGCAACCGGACCCTGCGCGTACTGCTCGCCGCGGCCGTCGTGGTCCAGGGGTTCGCGCTGCTGCTGTACGCGCTGCGCCGGATGTGATCAGCCGGACGCCAGCAGCACGGTGCCCAGCAGCGCCAGCCCGGCGCCCGCCGTCTGCAGTCCGCGCAGCCGCTCCCGGAGCAGCCCGAACGCCGCCACCGCCGTGACGACGGGGTACAGCGACGCCAGGACGGCGGCCACGGTCACCGGGCCGTGCTGGGCCGCGATGGCGAAGGTGCCGTTGGCGGCCACGTCCGCCAGGCCGACGAAGACGAGTGCCGGGAGGGCGGCCGCGACCGCGCCGAGGCCGCCCTCCGGCAGCGCGGGCGTCCCGCGCCGCACGGTCGCGGCCAGCGCGCCGCCGCCCACCAGCACGTTGACCACCCGCTGCAGGAACAGCGTCAGGAACAGCCCCGGCAGCGTCGAGGACGCCTCCGCCACCAGGCTCATCGTCGCACCGAAGCCGAAGGCGGCCACGAGCGTGAGCAGCACCGTGCTCCGCTGGACCGGCCCGCCCCGCCCCTGGAGCCCGCTCGCCAGCACCACGCCGGTGACGGCGACGAGGGTGCCCAGCCCCTGGACGGCGCCGGGCCGCTCGCCGTGCAGCACCATGCCGACGCCGACCGGGACGGCCACGCTGCCGAGCGTGGCCACCGGCGAGACCACGCCCATGGGCCCGGCGGCCAGGGCGCGGTAGAAGCAGAGCATGGACACCGGGCCGATGGCCCCGGCCGCCACCGCGCACCACAGCAGCCGCGCGTCCAGCGCGCCCCAGGCGCCGGTGGCGGCGACGACCGCCCCGAGCACCAGCGCGGCCGCGCCCTGCGAGACCACCACCACGGTCAGCTCGCGCATGCGCTTGCTCAGCAGCCCGCCCCCGAAGTCGGCCAGCCCCCACAGCAGGCTGGTGGCCAGGGCGAAGGCTGCGGTCATGGTGGCGACCCTCCACAGTACAGTGAGCTGAACGATCGAGTGCAGCACACCGTAGTCCAGCAGGCTGCACTTTGTCATCCAGAATATTTGACGGTACGCGTGCCGGCCGCACGCTCCCCGACGACGGCAGGGAAGGCCCGGGAAGACCAGTGACGGACCTCGACCACCTCACACAGGCCCTCGCCCGCAACCTGAAGCGCTGGCGCACCGAACGGGGCTTCACCCTGGACGCCCTCGCGGCCCGTGCCGGGGTGAGCCGGGGCATGCTCATCCAGATCGAACAGGCGCGCACCAACCCGAGCGTCGGCACGGTCGTCAAGATCGGCGACGCGCTCGGCATCAGCATCACCACCCTGCTGGACTTCGACCGTGCGCCGCAGGTCCAGATCGTCCCTCCCGAGCAGGCCGTACGGCTGTGGTCCACCGAGGCGGGCAGCCACAGCACGCTGCTCGCGGGCGCCGAGGCCCCCGGGCCGCTGGAGCTGTGGTCCTGGCGGCTGATGCCGGGCGAGGGCAGCGAGTCCGACCCGCACCCCGCGGGCACCACCGAGCTGATCCATGTCGCGCGCGGCGAGCTGACGATGAGCGTCGACGGCACCGACCACGCCGTCCCCGCCGGGACGTCCGCGTCCTTCGAGTCCGCCGTACCGCACGGCTACCGCAACGACGGCACGGAGCCCGTCGAGATGACCATGGCCGTGCACGTCCCCCCGCCGCGCTGACGCCGTGGGCGTCCGCGTCGTACAGTGCGCCGTATGCGCGCGCCCATCGGAGACTTCGCCACCGCCACGCCGGCCCCGGAAGCGCTCGGCCTGCTGCCCGCGCCCGTCGCCGCCGCCCTGCGGACCTGGTCCGGGCCCGTCCCCGCGGACCAGCTGCTGCACGTCGACACCGACCCGGACAAGGCCGATACGGCGGCGTTCATCGAGACCTACGGCGCTGACCTGCTGCACGCCTCGGCGAACTGCGTGGTGGTCGCCGCCAAGCAGGGCGGTGAACGCCGCCTCGCCGCCTGCCTGACGCTCCCCGCCACCCGGGCCGACATCAACGGCGCCGTGCGCCGCCGCCTCGGCGCCCGCAAGGTCTCCTTCGCACCGCGGGAGGTCGCCGTCGGCGAGACGGGCATGGAGTACGGCGGCATCACCCCCGTCGGACTGCCAGCGGACTGGCCGGTCCTGGTGGACGCCGCCGTGGCCGCGCTGCCCTGGGTGCTGATCGGCAGCGGCGCCCGCCGCGGCAAGCTCATCGTCCCCGGCAAGGCCCTCGCGGCGCTGCCGGGCGCCGAGGTCGTGGAGGAACTGGCCCTCCCGCTGCCCGAGAGTGGCTGAGCGCTCCGGTCAGCCGCGCGGCGCCGACACGTCCAGCGAGAGCGCGATCGAGTGCTCGCGGAAGCCCAGCGACCGGTACATCCCCTCGGCCTCTTCGGTGGCGTGCAGATCGACGCGGGTGACGCCGAGCGACCTGAACCACTCCAGCAGCGCCTCGGTCGTCGCCCGCGCGTAGCCCCGGCCCCGGTAGCGCGGGTCGGTGCAGACGCTGAAGACGAAGCCGAAGCGACCCGCCGGGGAGACCGGTGCGGGGAGCCGCTCCTCCACCCGGCCCACCGCGCACGCCGCCAGATGCGCCGGGCCGGCGCCCGGGTCGCCGTCCACCACGAAGGCGCCCAGCCGGGGTTCCGGCCGGGCGAGCTGTGCGGCGGCCATCCGGGCCGCCTCCGCCTCCCACGGGCCGGACTCGTCCCGCTGGTGCATGGCCTCGAACATGATGCGCCGCAACCGCGCGATCTCCGGGGCGTCCGCGGGCACCGCCCGCCGTATCCCGCTCATGTGCCGACTCCAAGTCTCGTTCCGCGAACCCTCCCGGGAAGGGGTCCCTCGCCGTCCGTCGCGGGCCGCGGGCGGGCGGCCGCTCGCGCGGTCCCCCGCGCCGGCAGCGGTCAGCCCTCCAGCCGGGGAATCTCGATCGCGGGGCACCGGTCCATCACCATCTCCAGCCCCGCGGCGCGGGTCCGGGCGTACGCCTCCTCGTCGACCACCCCGAGCTGGAACCACACCGCCCGCGCGCCGATGGCCACCGCCTCGTCCGCGACCGCGCCCGCCAGCGACGCGTTCACGAACACGTCCACCACGTCCACCGGGAACGGGATGTCGGCCGGCGACGCGTACCCCCGCTCGCCGTGCACCGTCTCCGCACGCGGATGCACGGGCACGATCCGCTTGCCGTACTCCTGCAGCCGCGCCGCGACGCCGTACGCCGCCCGCGCGCGGTTGCCGGACAGCCCGACGACCGCCCAGGTGTCACCGAGCCCGGTGAGGATGCGGCGGACGGTGTCGTCGTCGCCGCGGTCGTCGCCGCGCATCGGGCGCATCGGGTACCTCCTGTCCGGGAGCGAGCCCATAGGCTGGGCGGATGCCACAGGACCAGCGCGCTCAGCCGGACCGCACCGCCCAGCCTACGGCGGGGGAGTACCGCACCGTCGCGGGGGAGGGCGTGCACGAGACGGAGATCAGCCGCTCCCGGTTCCTGTGCCACCTCGCACCGGCCGCCACCGAGGCGGCGGCCCGGGAGTTCATCGCCCGGATCCGCGCCGAGCACCCCGCGGCCAGCCACAACTGCGCCGCGTATGTGATCGGCGCCGACGCCGGCGTGCAGCGGGCCGACGACGACGGCGAGCCCGGCGGCACCGCCGGGGTGCCCATGCTCCAGATGCTGCTGCGCCGCGAGATCCGGTACGCCGTCGCCGTCGTCACCCGCTACTTCGGCGGCACCAAGCTCGGCGCCGGCGGCCTCATCCGGGCCTACGGCGGCGCGGTCGGCGAGGCCCTGGACGCGGTCGGCACCGTGCGCCGCCGCCCCTTCCGGCTGGTCACCGTCACCGTCGGGCACGAGCGCGCGGGCCGGCTGGAGAACGACCTGCGCGCGCGGGGCCACGACGTGCGGGATGCGCACTACGGCGCCGAGGTCGCCTTCGAGGTCGGCCTGCCCGCCACGGAGCTGGACGCCTTCCGCGCCTGGCTGGCGGACGCCACCGCGGGCACCGCCCGCCTGGAGCTCGGCGGCGCGTCGTGGCTTCCGGAGACCGGCACGGTCTGACACCCCGTCCGGAACCCGCGCCGCCTGGGACTACAGTGTCCCCAGCGAACTTCAGGGCGGCGGAGCGAGAGGGCACCGGGAGGTGCGGGTGGGGGCCGGGCAGTGAGATTCCTGCACACCTCGGACTGGCACCTGGGCCGCGGCTTCCACCGCGTCAGCCTGCTGGACGCGCAGCGCGCCTTCCTCGACCACCTCGTGGACACCGTCCGCGCCCGCCGCGTCGACGCCGTGCTCGTCGCCGGGGACGTCTACGACCGGGCGGTGCCCTCGCTCGCCGCCGTCGAGCTGTTCGACGGCGTCCTGCACCGGCTCGCCGAGCTGGCCGTGCCCACCGTGCTGATCTCCGGCAACCACGACTCGCCGCGCCGCCTCGGCGTCGGCTCGGGCCTGATGGACGCGGCCGGGATCCATCTGCGGACCGACCCCGCCGGGTGCGGCACCCCGGTGCTGCTGCACGCCGCGTCCGGTCCTGTGGCCTGCTACGGGCTGCCCTATCTGGAGCCCTCGCTCGCCGGGCACGCGCTGGGCGCCGACGGCGCAGGGCACGCCGCTGTCCTCGGCGCGGCCATGGACCGGGTGCGCGCCGACCTGGCGGCGCGCCCGGAGGGCACCCGGTCGGTCGTCCTCGCGCACGCCTTCGTCACCGGCGGCGAGGCGTGCGACAGCGAGCGGGACATCGCCGTCGGCGGCGTCGCCGCCGTGCCCGTCTCCGTGTTCGACGGCGTCGACTACGCCGCGCTCGGCCATCTGCACGGCTGCCAGCGCCTCACCGACCGGGTGCGCTACTCCGGCTCCCCGCTCGCGTACTCCTTCTCCGAGGCGGGCCACCGCAAGTCCATGTGGCTGGTCGACCTGGACGAGGGGGGCGCGGTGCGCGCCGAGCGCGTCGACTGCCCGGTGCCCCGCCCGCTCGCCCGGCTCCGCGGCCCCCTGGAGGAACTGCTGGAGGACCCCGCGCTGGAGCGGCACACCGGCGCGTGGGTGGAGGCCACCCTCACCGACGCCGCACGGCCGCACGAGCCGATGGCCCGGCTGGAGAAGCGCTTCCCGCACGTGGTGAGCCTCCAGTTCGACCCCGAGCGCGACGAGCACGGCCCGGCGGTGCCCTATGCGCGGCGGCTGCGCGACCGCACCGACCGGCAGATCGCCGAGGACTTCGTCGCGCACGTACGCCCGGGCCGCGCGGCGGACCGTCAGGAGCGGGCGATGCTCGGACAGGCCCTCGACACCGTGCGCGTGGCCGCGCAGGGCGACGGCGGACCCCAGGACGGCGAACCGCACAGCGGCGCACCCCGCGGCGCGGCGGCGCGGCCGGGCGGGACGGTGACCGGTTGAGGCTCCACCAGCTGACGCTCACCGCCTTCGGCCCGTTCGGCGGCACCCACACCGTCGACTTCGACGCGCTGTCGGCCGCCGGGCTGTTCCTGCTGCACGGCGCCACGGGCGCGGGCAAGACCTCGGTGCTGGACGCCGTCTGCTACGCCCTGTACGGCGGGGTGCCCGGCGCCCGCCAGCAGCCCGGCGGCGCCCTGCGCAGCCAGCATGCCGACCCGGACACCCGTACCGCCGTCGTGCTCGACCTGACCGCCGGCGGCCGCCGGCTGGAGATCACCCGCAGCCCCGACCAGCTCCGGCCCAAAGCCCGCGGCACCGGCCTGACCCGGGCCCGCGCCCACGCCGCGCTGCGCGAGTGGGACCCGGCCGCGTGCACATGGACGCCGCTCAGCCGCTCGCACCAGGAGATCGGCGAGGAGGTCGGGCAGCTCCTGGGCATGAGCCGGGACCAGTTCTGCCAGGTCGTCCTGCTGCCGCAGGGCGACTTCGCGCGCTTCCTGCGCGCCGGGGCCGAGGACCGCGCCCGGCTGCTGGGGCGGCTCTTCGACACGGGCCGGTTCGCCGCCGTCGAGGAGGAGCTCGCCCGGATGCGCAAGAGCGCGCAGCGCGAGGTCGCCGAGGGCGATGAGACGCTGCTCGCGCTGGCCCACCGGATGCGGCAGGCGGCGGGCGACACCCCCGAGCTGGGGGAGGGGCCGCCGGTCGCTGACCTGGGCACGGTGCCGGCCCAGCGCGGCCGGGACGGCGAGCCCCGGCCGGCCGCCGCACTCGCACCCGGCGACCCCGGCCTCGCCGATGCCGTCCTGGGATGGGCGGCCCTCGCCCGCGCCTACGCGCGAGAGCGGAGGGACGCCGCCGGACTCGCCCTCAGCGCGGCCGAGGAGGAGCACGAGACGGCTCGTACGGCGCTGGCGGAGACCCGCGAGTGCGCCCGCCGCCAGGAGCGGTACGGCACGGCGCGGGAGCGCTCCGCCGAGCTGGCGGCCCTCGCCCCCGAGCGCGAGGCCGCACGGCAGCGGCTGGAGCGGGCCCGCGCCGCCGAGGCCGTCACCCCCGCGCTCGCCCTGCGCGTCTCCGCGCACGACGGCCACCTCGCCGCCGCCACCGCCGAACGGGACGGCAGGGCCGCGCTCCCGGCCCCGTACGCGCAGGCGGCCCCGGCGCGCCTCGCCGAGCTGGAGGGCGAGCTGCGCCAGGAGCTCGGCGCGCTCGACGCCGCCCGCGCGGCCGAGCACCGGGCCGCCGAACTCGACGCCGGGCTCGCCGCGCTGGACCGCGAGGCACGGGCCGACGACGACCTGCTGCGCGAGGCCGAGGAGTGGCTCGACGGCTGGGAGAGCGAACGTGCCGCGCTCCGGGCCCGGATCGACGCGACCCAGGACGCCGCCACCCGCGCCGAGCGGCTCGCCGGGCAGCTCGCACCGGCCCGGGAGCGGCTGGACGCCGCCCGCCGCCGCGACCGGCTGGAGCGGGAGGCCGCCGATGCCGAGGCCGCCCTGCTGCGCGCACGCGAGGACGCCGCCGCGGCGCACGAGCACTGGCTCGGCCTCAAGGAGGCCCGGCTGCGCGGTATCGCGGCCGAGCTCGCAGCCCGGCTCACCGCGGGCGAGCCCTGCGCCGTCTGCGGCTCCCCCGACCACCCCGACCCGGCCCGCGCGGACACCGGGCACGTCGACCAGGCGGCCGAGAGCGAGGCCCTCGCCGCGGCCCAGCGCGGAGCGGAGCACCGCGAGAGAGCGAGCGGCGAACTGGCGGCGCTGCGCGAGAGCCACGCGGAGGCCGCGGCCGCCGCCGGGCCCGGCAGCGCCGGCCGGCTCGCCGCCGCGCTCGACGAGCTGGAGTCCGCGCACCGCACGGCGCACACCGAGGCCGCCGGCGCGCACCAGGCGCGCGAGGCCCTCGACCGGGCCGAGCACGAGCACGCGCGCCGCCTCGCCGAACGGCAGGGCGCCGCCGAGCGCGCCGCGGCCCGCGCCTCGCGCCGCGAGGAGCTGCAGCGCCAGCGCGCCGCGCTCGCCGAGCAGATCGCGCAGGCGCGCGACGGGGCCGGAAGCGTCGCCGAGCGCGTCGCCGCGCTGGAGCGCCGGGTGGAGCTGCTGGCCTCGGCCGCCGCCGAAGCGCGCGCCGCGCAGACCGCGGCGCGGCAGCTCAAGGAGGCCGACGCACAGCTCGCCGACGCCGCCTTCCGCGCCGGTTTCGACACCCCCGAGGAGGCCGCAGCGGCACGCCTCCCCGAGCCCGAACAGCGCGCCCTGCGCCAGCGGCTGGAGCGCTGGCGGGCCGACGAGGCCGCCGTCGAAGCCGACCTCGCGGATCCGGAGCTGACCGCGGCCGCGGCCCGGCCGCCGGCCCGCGTCGACGCCGCCGAGGCGGCGGCCCTCCGGGCCGAGCAGCGGCTGCGGGCCGCCTCCTCAGCCCGCGACGCGGCCCGCGCGCGCTGTGCCGAGCTCGACGCTCTGGGGCGGCGCGCCGCCGACGGGGCCCGCCGGCTCGCGCCGCTGCGCGGCGGCTACGAGCGGGTGGCGCGGCTGGCCGGGCTCGCCGCGGGCACCTCGGCGGAGAACGAGCGGCGGATGCGGCTGGAGTCGTACGTCCTCGCGGCGCGCCTGGAGCAGGTCGCGGCGGCCGCCAGCGCCCGGCTGGCCCGGATGTCCCAGGGCCGCTACACCCTGGTCCACTCCGACGAGCGGGCCGGCGGCCGCGGCCGCTCCGGCCTCGGACTGCACGTGGTGGACGCCTGGACGGGAGCCGAGCGGGACACCGCGACGCTCTCCGGCGGCGAGACCTTCTTCGCCTCCCTCGCGCTGGCCCTCGGCCTCGCCGACGTCGTCACCGACGAGGCGGGCGGGACCCGGCTGGAGACGCTCTTCATCGACGAGGGCTTCGGCAGCCTGGACGAGCAGGCTCTGGATGAGGTGCTGGACGTGCTGGACGGGCTGCGGGAGCGGGACCGCTGCGTCGGCATCGTCAGCCATGTCGCGGACCTCCGCCAGCGGATCCCGGCCCAGCTGGAGGTCGTCAAGTCGCGGCGGGGCTCCCGGCTCCTGCACCGCGCGGGTCTCTCGGCGGGGTGAGCGGGGCTCTTCCCCGGATCCGGGGGAGGGCTGCCCGTGCGGGGCGCGGGTCGTGAGGGCCCGCGCCCCGCTGCGGCCGGCTCACAGGGCCGACAGTTCGGCCTCCAGGTCGTCGAGGCCCAGCGAGCCCTGGGACAGGGCCGCCATGTGCCACTGCTTCAGGTCGAACGCGTCGCCGCGCGCCCGCCGCGCCGCCTCCCGGCCGCGCAGCCAGGCCCGCTCGCCCAGCTTGTAGCCGATCGCCTGGCCCGGCATGCCCAGATAGCGGACCAGCTCGCTCTCCACGAAGTCCGCAGGGCGGCCGCTGTGCAGCCCGAAGAACTCCTGCGCCAGCGCGGGCGTCCAGCGTTCGCCCGGGTGGAAGGGCGAGTCGGACGGGATCGGCAGTGCCAGGTGCATGCCGATGTCCACGATCACCCGCAGCGAGCGCATCATCTGCGCGTCCAGATAGCCCAGCCTCCGCTCGGCCGTCGTCAGGAAGCCCAGCTCGTCCATGAGCCGCTCCGCGTACAGCGCCCACCCCTCGGCGTTGGCGCTGACCATGCCGACGGTCGTCTGGTAGCGGGAGAGCTGGTCGGCGACGTACGTCCACTGCGCGAGCTGGAGATGGTGGCCCGGCACCCCCTCGTGGTACCAGGTGGACACCAGGTCGTAGGCGGGGAACCGGGTCTCGCCCATGGTCGGCAGCCAGGTGCGGCCGGGGCGGGAGAAGTCCAGCGACGGCTGGGTGTAGTACGGCGCCGCCGCGCTGCCCGGCGGGGCGATCCTCGACTCGACGCGCCGGACCTTCTCGGCCAGCTCGAAGTGGGTGCCGTCCAGCTCCGAGATGGCCTGGTCCATCAGCCCCTGCAGCCAGTCGCGCACCTCGTCCACGCCCTCGACGGCCTCGCCGTGGGTGTCCAGATGGCCGAGCGCCTCCCAGGGGGTCCGCGCACCGGGCAGCACCTTCTCGGCCTCGGTGCGCATCTCGGCCAGCAGCCGGTGGTACTCCGACCAGCCGTACGCGTACGCCTCCTCCAGGTCCAGGTCGGTGCCGTTCCAGTAGCGCGCCCACAGCGCGTACCGCTCACGGCCCACCGTCTCCGGGGCGCCCGCGATGCCCGGCGCGTACACGTCACGCAGCCAGTCCCGCAGCTCCGTCACGGCGCGCGCCGCCTCACCGGCCGCCGCCGTCAGCTCGCCGCGCAGCCGCTCCGGGCCGCTCTCCACGAACCCCGCGTACCAGCTGCGCCCGGTGCCGGCGCCGCTCTCCCCGATCCACTCGGCGAACTGCCCGAGCATCGTGGACACCTGGCGGGGCCCGCCGGGCAGGCCGTTCGCCAGCCCCTCGGCCAGCGAGGCCCGGTACCCCTCCAGCGCCACCGGCATCGCCCGCATCCGCCGCGCGACGGCCGCCCAGTCCTCGTCCGTCTCGGTGGGGGTGAGGGTGAAGATCTGGTGCGCCGAGTGCACCGGGGTGTGCATGTTGCTGACGGCACGCAGCCCTTCCCGGGCCTCGTGCACGGCGAGCCCGGCGGTCAGCCGCTCGCGCAGCAGCCGGGCGCAGCGGCGCTCCGCGTCGCTGTCACCGCCGGGCCGGGCCTCCGCTTCGGCCAGCGCCTCCAGGGTGGTGCGGTCCAGGACCGCCTGCGCCTCCTGCCCGGCGGGCGAGAAGTCGGGCAGGAGGCCGTGGCTCTCGGGGACCCCGAGATAGGTGCCGGTGATCGGGTCGAGTTCGACGAGCGCGTCGACATAGGCGTCGGCGACCTGGCGCGGCAGCGGCGCCTCGGTGTTGGGATCGGACATGCGCCCATCCTGGTACGGATCGGGGCCCGCGTCACCGGCATTGCGGGAGTGGCGGCTGTCCGGCGGCTGTCAGCCGGGCCGTCACGACCAGGGTGCCCTCCTCGATCTGGTAGTCCAGCGGCAGTCCGAGTCCGCGCATCGCCGCGACCATGCCGGTGTTGCCGGCCTGCGTGACGGCGTACACGCTCTCGCAGCGCGCGTCCCGGGCCATCCTGGTCAGCCGCCGCAGCAGGTCGGCGCCGATGCCGTGGCGCTGCCACGCGTCCTCCACCAGCAGCGCCGCCTCGGACTCGTCGCCGTCCCACAGCAGGTGGCCCAGCGCCACCAGGTCCCCCGACGCCGACTCCACCGCGAGCGTGCGGCCGAAGCGCGGCGAGAGCAGGTGGTTCAGATAGCGGTCCGCGTCCCGGCTGGGGCCGTGGTAGCGCAGCGACAGCGTGCGCCGCGAGCAGCGCGCGTGCATCGCGCGCGCCGCGTCCAGGTCGGCGGCGTCCGCCCGCCGCACCGTCAGCGACTCCCCCCGGGGCAGCCGCAACTCGTCCCGGCCGCGCGGCATCCGCTGCCGGCCCAGCCGGGTGTCCAGCTCCACCAGCGCGCGGGCGCGCGCGAACTCGGTGGGGGTGAACGGGAGCTGCGGGCGCTCCACCACGATCTCCCCTCCGGCGGGGTCCGGCAGCCGCAGGACGGTACCGTCCAGCTCCCCCTCCCCGGACGCGGGCTCGCCCGCGTCCGGGGACGCGCCGCCCGGCACCGAGCGGACGGTGCACCGGCCCAGGAGCTGCCGCAGCGCGAGCGGCAGCTCGGCGCTGTCCAGCGCGGCGCGGGTCGCCAGGCCGAGCACCCGGGCCGGGGTGTCCACCAGGTCGTGTGCGTCGGCCCGCTCCGTCCAGGTGTCGCTGCCGCCCGCCTCGGCCGCCAGCCGCGCCAGCGTGCCCGGCTCCATGGCGGCGGGGGCCCGCAGCAGGAACTCGTCCACCGTGGACGCGCCCAGCGGGTGGGTCTGCAGGGTGAGGATGTCCACCCCGTGGCGGGCCAGCGCCGTGCACATCCGCGCCAGCGAGCCCGGCTCCTCCCGCACCGTGGTACGCATCCGCCACAGCGCCGTGGGCACGTCGCCCTCGGCCCCGCCCGCGGCGCGCGCGTCGGCGGCGGGCGCCCCGTCCGGCTCGCCGGCCTCCGTGCCGTCGGCGGGACCGGGAGCGCCCCCGGCCCCGGGCCCGGTATCCGGGGGCGCGGGCGGGGCGTGCGTGTGCCGGCGTGCCCACCAGGTGTGCAGGCCGGCCGTCGCCGCCAGCACCAGCGCGCACACCAGCAGGGTCACCGGCCCGTCGGGCGCGTTGACGACGGTCTTGGCCAGGGTGTCGGCGATCGTCACCGCGGTGAACAGGGCGGCCAGCTCGATCAGGTCCCGCCGCCAGTGGTGCTGCCTGGGTGTGTCAGTCATGGCGCCAGCATCCCGGACCGGCATTGCACGATCACAAACGATGTGTGACCGGGGAGTTAAGTGCACATCTGGCCAATTAGCGCCCTATTTGTCCGATCTGATGGTCCGATCTGGCGGGGCCGGGGCGCCCTTCCGCGCCGGTGCGCCCTCCCGCGGCGCGGCGGGCGAGTCGCCGGAGCACCAGGCCGCTGTAGCGCGCGTACCCGCGCTGGAAGACCGGCACCAGCGGGCCCGCGGCCCGTGTCCACCACACGCCCGGCCTGCTGTACGCGGTCACCGTCAGCCACACCGTGCCGTCCCCGTCCCGGTGCACGGTGAACGCCTCCTCGCCGCACTCCGGGTGTCCCGGCAGCGTGCCGTACGCCCAGCCCGCCCGGTGCGGCTCCTGAACCGCCCACACCACCCGGCACGGTCCGCGGACGCGCAGCGGACCGGCGCCGAGCCCGACCGTCACGGTCGCGCCCGGGGCCGCCCGCTCCGCGTCCGCCGTGATCCGCACGCCCATCCGGCGGTGCAGCCGCCAGGTCATCAGCGCGTGCGCCGCCGCGCGGAAGACGGCCTCGCCGCTGCCCAGCCGGGTGCGCACCCGCAGCCCGTTGAAGCCCGGCGGGGTGCCGCCCTGCGCCGTGGCGCCGACGGGGGCGTAGGTGAGCGGAGCGGGCGGCCCGGTCACCGGCGTGCGGTCACTGGCCGACGCGGCCGGGCTGGAGCACCTGGGTGAACAGCACGGCGCCGCCCTCCTCGCGCAGCCGTACCGTCATCTCGCCGCTGTGCCCGTCGATGTCCACCTGCCCGTAGAACTGGCCGCCCTCGGTGGGCGGGGTGTTCGGCTGCCGCGGGGCCTTGACGAAGCGCTGGTCCGGCCCGAAGGTCCCGTCCAGCTCCAGCGCGCCGAACCCGCCCGCGTTGAGCGGGCCCGAGACGAACTCCCAGAACGGCGCGAAGTCCTTGAAGGCCGCGCGCTCGGGATCGTAGCGCTGCGCACAGGTGTGGTGCACGTCGGTGGTGAACCACACGGTGCCGGTGATCCGCCGGTGCTTGATGTGCCGCAGCAGCTCCGCGAGCTGCAGCTCGCGTCCCAGCGGCGCGCCCGGGTCGCCCTGCGCGACGGCCTCGTAGTCCGTCCTGCCGTCCTTGACCACCAGACCCAGCGGCATGTCGGAGGCGATGACCTTCCACACCGCGCGCGAGCGCGACAGCTCCCGCTTGAGCCACGCCAGCTGCCGCGCCCCGAGGATGCCCTGGGCCTCGTCGGGCTGCCGGCCGGGGGAGTTGGGGTTGCGGTAGGAGCGCATGTCGAGCACGAACACGTCCAGCAGCGGCCCGTGCCGCACGACCCGGTAGACCCGGCCGTCCTCGTCCTTCGGCGGGAGCGTGGAGACGGGGAAGTACTCGCTGAAGGCGCGCCGCGAGCGCGCCGCGAGGGTGTCGACGTCCTTGACCGTGTACCGGTCGTCGTCCAGCAGTTCGCCCGGATACCAGTTGTTGAGCACCTCGTGGTCGTCCCACTGGGTGATCCACGGGACCTGCGCGTTGAACCGGCGCAGCGCGCCGTCGAGCAGGTTGTAGCGGAAGTTCCCGCGGAACTCCTGCAGGGTCTCGGCGACCTTCGACTTCTCCGGCGTCGTGACGTTCCGCCACACCTTCCCGTCCGGCAGCTCCAGCCGCTCCGGAATCGGGTTGTCCGCGTAGATCGTGTCGCCGCTGCACAGGAAGAAGTCCGGGTACAGCCGCCGCATCTCCGCGAAGATCGGGTAGCCGCCCCGGTCCGGGTTGATCCCCCAGCCCTGCCCGGCCAGGTCACCCGACCACAGGAAGCGCACGCTCTCCCGGCGCCGCGCGGGGGCGGTACGGAACGAGCCGTACACCGGCTTGCCGGTGCGCCGCGGGTCGTCCGGGTCGGCCAGCGTCACCCGGTAGTGCACCGTCTCGCCGGGCGGCAGGCCGTGCAGCGCCGCGCGCCCCGTGAAGTCCGTGTCCGGGCCCACCAGCGGGCCGTGCCAGCGTCTGGAGCGCCGGAACGACTCCGTCGCCGAGGTCTCCACCACCATGCGCGCCCGCCGGTCCGAGCGCACCCACACCAGACCCGAGGTCGCCGTCACGTCACCCGTCTGGACGCCCCACCGCGCGGCCGGCCTCCCGCGCAGCGCCTGGGCGGGGGCCGCGCCGGAGGCCAGCAGGGGGACCGACAGCGCCGCGGACGCGCCGAGCGAACCGCGCAGCACTGTGCGGCGCGCCGGGGCCGGACCGTTCACTTCCGGTCGATGAGCCATTCAGGGGCCTCCTTGAGCAGTCTCCGTCGGTCTCCGCTGTCTGCCGTCGCACAGCAGTACAGGGCCGGCGTGCCGAACACGCGAACCCACAGTGAACACCGACGCCGCACCGGACAGAAGGGTTCCGGGCCACCGCGCGGGGCCGCCGGGCCGCGGCGGGCGGCCCGGGGACGGCCGGACGTCACACGGCGGTCCGCGCCGTGTCCAGGATGACCCGCGAGACCGTGGCGGGGGCGTCGTTCATCGGCACGTGCCCGCACCCGCGCAGCCGTACGAGCCGGGCACCCGGCACCACCCGCTTCGCGCGTACGCCCTGACGCGGCACCAGCACCCGGTCCCGCTCGCCCCAGGCCACCGTCACCGGTATGTCCGGGAGGTCGCCCCGGAACAGCGCGCCCGGCCCGCGCCCCGCGGCGAGCGTCGGCCCGAACGCCGGGGCGTCGCGCAGCGCGCGGGTCTCGGCCAGCACCGCGTCGGGTGAACGGCGCCCGGGGCGCGCGTATATGGCGCTGGTCAGCAGCGCACGTCCGGCGGCGCGGCGCGCGAGGAACCGCACGGCGCCGTCCGGCATCGCCCGCGCCCCCGCGCGCAGGGTGCGGAGCACCCCCGCGGCGTAGATCCGTTCGGGCTCGGTCCAGAACCCGGCGGGGGAGAGCGCCGTCACCGAGCGCGCGGCTCCCCGCGCGGCCAGGCGCAGCGCGAGCAGCCCGCCCAGCGAGTTGCCCGCCAGATGCGGCCGCTCGGCGTCCAGCGCGGTGCACAGCGCGGTGAGCACCCGCAGCGTGGCCTCCCCGGGGTCCGGTGTGCCGTCGGGCAGCGGCGGTGAGGTGCCGAATCCGGGCAGGTCCGGCGCTATCACGTCGTACGAGGCGGCGAGCAGGGTGAGCACCGGCTCCCACGCCTGCCAGTGGTGGCCGAGGCCGTGCAGCAGGAGCAGGGGCTCGCCGCTTCCGCGCCGCTCGTAGCCGAGCTCGCAGGGCGGCAGCCCGGCGGGGGAGAGCAGCACGGTGTGCGGGGTGGTGCGAGCGGGCATGTGGGGCGCGTACACGGAGCGCATGATCCCCTCCTGCGCTGGGTGGTGGGAGACACCGTGTCAGCACGGGCCGGGAATCCGGAAGACCGCACGGGACGCCCGTTCGAGGACGAGGCCGCCCCGGATGGCATGATGAGCCCGTGGGAGCAGACGCGACTGAGGTGTTCGAGCAGCACAGGCCGTTTCTGGAGGGGGTGGCGTACCGCATGCTCGGCCGGGTGGCCGACGCGGAGGACGTCGTGCAGGAGGCGTGGCTGCGCTGGTCCGCCGCCGACCGCGGCGAGGTCCGCGAGCCCCGCGCGTACCTCGTGCGGATCACCACCCGGCTGGCCGTCGACCGGCTGCGGCAGATCCAGGCCCGGCACGAGGCGTACGTGGGCCCGTGGCTGCCCGAGCCGCTGGTGACCGACACCCGGGCCGAACCCGTGCCCGAGGGCGCCGACCGGGCACTGCTGTCCGAGTCGGTCTCGCTGGCCCTGCTGGTGGTGATGGAGTCCCTCTCGCCGCTGGAGCGCGCGGTGTTCGTGCTGCGCGAGGCGTTCGGCTTCCCGCACGCCGAGATCGCCGCCGCGCTCGGGCGCAGCGAGTCCGCCGTACGGCAGCTCGCGGGCCGCGCGCGGCGGCACGTCGACGAGCGCAAGCCGCGCTACGAGGTGAACGCCCGGCAGCAGCGCGATCTGACCGAGCGGTTCCTGGAGGCGGCCCTGGGCGGCGACCTCGGCGGGCTGCTCGACGTCCTCGCGCCGGACGCGCGGCTCGTGGCCGACAGCGGCGGCCGGGTGAAGGCGCCGCGCCGCGTCATGCACACCGCGGACAAGATCGGGCGCTTCATGGCGGCGATCGCGGAGGAGGGGCGGGACCCGCGCTTCACCTACACCATGCAGGAGATCAACGGTGTGCCCGCGGTGCTGGCCAGCTGGGAGGGCGAGCCGTACGGCACCATCCTGGTCGATGTCGCGGACGGGCGGATCCAGACCGTCTACATCATCAACAACCCGTCGAAGGTCGCCCGGCTCGCCGTCTCAGAGCCCTCCTGACACCCGCAGCACGGCCCCCGAGGTGAACGACGCCTCGGGGGACAGCAGCCAGGCGACGGCGTCCGCGATCTCCTCCGGCTCGCCGGGCCGCCGCGCGGGGGTGACCTCCGCCTTCTTCCAGGCCCGGTCCGGGTCGCCCATGGCGGCGTGCATGTCGGTGAGCACGGAGCCGGGCTGCACGGAGTTGACCCGCACGCCCTCGGGGCCGAACTCCTTGGCCAGTCCGACCGTCATCGCGTCCACGGCCGCCTTGGTCGCGGCATAGTGCACGTACTCGCCCGGCGAGCCCAGGGTCGCGGCGCACGAGGAGATGCTCACGACGGCGCCGCCCTGCCCGCCGTACGCCGTGGACATCTCGCGCAGCGCCCGGCGGGCGCACAGCAGCGTGCCGGTCACGTTCACGTCCACCACCCGGCGCATCACCTCGGTCGGGGTCTCGGTGAACCGGCCCAGCGGCCCGCTGATCCCGGCGTTGGCGACCAGCCCGGTGACCGGGCCGAGGCGCTCGCGCACGGTGTCGAACACCGTGTCGACCTGCGCCTCGTCGCTGGTGTCGAGGCGTACGGCGACGGCCTCGGCGCCCGCGGCGCGGACGGCCTCGGCGGTGCGCTCGGCCGCCTCGGCGGCGCGTTCGTAGCCGATCCCGACGCGGTGGCCCGCGCGCGCCAGGCGCAGCGCGGTCGCGGCGCCGATGCCGCGGCTGCCGCCGGTGATCACGGTGACCGGCTGCCGCCGGTTCTCGCGGGGGCGGGGCATGGAACCTCCAGATGTTTGATCGATGATCGATCATTACACCGGCGCCGTGCACCGACAAGCCCCCGTCACTCTGCTGATTGGTCTTGACCAAGGGTTAAGGCGGCCTTATGGTTCGGGCATACGCAAGAACCTTTAAAAAACAAGCACACAGAAACACCGCCGGACTCACGGGGATTGCGAGGCAAGGGTGGGGACCACGCAACTGGAGACGGTGCCGGAGCCGAAGTACTGGCACCTCAAGACCGTCCTGTCGGAGGCGCTGGACTCGGAGTTCGCGGTGGGGGAGATCCTGCCGAACGAGCGCGAGCTGGCCGCCCGGTTCGGCGTCGCCCGCGCCACGCTGCGCCAGGCGCTGGAGCAGCTGGAGCTGGAGGGCAGGCTGCAGCGCCGCAGAGGGGTGGGCACCACGGTCGCGCCCCCGCGGGTCGGCGTGGACGTCGGGCCCGCGCAGGGCGGCGCGCAGGGCTGGCCCGGCGCGCCGGGCGACGTGTGGCACACCGAGTACGGCGAGGAGGCGGAGCCGCCCGCGCCCGTGGCCCGGCTGCTCGGCGTCGGCGAGGGCACCGCCGTGCACGCGGTGTTCCGCAGCCGTACGAGCGGCGGCCAGCCGGTGGCGACCGAGGTGGTGTACGTCCCCGCCGGCTCCGTGCCCGAGCTGCCCGAGGCGCCCGGTGAGGCCGCCGAAGGCGCGGAGGGCGCGGCCCGCGGCCGCGCCGTGCTCCGCGAGCTGCACCGCCTCGACCTCGACGGCCAGGACCGCAGCGTGGAGCTCGGCTCGGCCCGCGCGGACGACGCGCGCCGCCTCGACCGGCTGCCCGGCGCCCCGGTGCTCGTGGTCACCACCCGCTACATCGCCGGCGGCCGCACGGCCGCGGTCGGCATCGCCACCTTCCGCGCCGACACCTGCCGGCTCACCTTCGCGGACAGCGGCGCCGTCCCCGCGCTTGTGGGCTGATCCGCTCTCGCGGGCTGGGCGGCTCTCGGGTGCTCCCGGCGCCGGGGCCGTTCACGCGCCGCACACGCGGGGCTATCATCAGTGGTCTCCGGCGCCCCGGCCGGCACGCGGGGCGCCGGTTCAGTCCGCGGTGTCGCCCTCGACGGTGAACAGTTCCTTCTCCACATGGTCGAGCGCCAGCCGCACCGCACCCGTCGCGGCCGCCGCCTCGCCGAGCCGGGAGAGCGTCACCCGGGGCGCGCGCAGGCAGTAGCGCTCCAGCTCGGCCCGCAGCGGGTCCAGCACCCCGTCCAGTCCGGAGGCCCAGCCGCCCACCACCACCAGCTCCGGATCGAGCGCCAGGACGAGCGCCGCCACATCGTGCACCAGGCGCTGGATGAAGCGGTCCATCGCGCGCCCGGCGTGCTCGTCTCCGGCGCGCGCCAGGGCGAAAACCTGTGCGACGGCGGCCTCGTCGAGCGGGTGCAGCGGCTCGTCCGTGGTGGACAGCAGCCGCTCGGGCGTGGCCTCCCGGCCCAGCAGGTGCAGCGCACCGATCTCGCCGGCCGCGCCGCCGAACCCGCGGTGCAGCCGCCCGCCGATCAGCGAGCCGGCCCCGGGGCTGAGCCCGGCCAGCACCATCACCACGTCGTCGCAGCCGCGCGCCGCGCCCTTCCAGTGCTCGGCGAGGACGCCCGCGTTGGCGTCGTTCTCGACCAGGACCGGGCAGCGGAACGAGCGCCGCAGCCGCTCGCCCAGCGGCAGCCCGGTCCAGCCGGGCAGCGCGGTGCCGAGCCGCACTGTGCCGTCGGCCTCCACGATGCCCGGCGTGGTGGCCCCGACCGCGCGCAGCGTGTCCCGCGAGACGTCCGTCCTGCGCAGCAGGTCGGCCACCGTGGCGCGGGCCCGCTCCAGCCGCTCGTCCGCCGAGGCGGTCTCGGCGACCTCCCGGGCCAGCGTGCCCGTGATGTGGCCGGTCAGGTCGGACACCACGGCAGCCACCCGGTGCGGTCCGATCTCCAGGCCCAGCACATGCCCCGCCTCGGCGCGGAACCGGAAGCGGCGCGCGGGGCGCCCCCGGCGCGCGGTGCCCCGCCCCTCGCCGGGCTCCTCGGCGGCCTCCTCCACCAGCCCCGCCTCGGCGAGCCCCTCCACCACGCCCTCCACCGTGGGCCGGGACAGGCCCGTGGCGTGCACCAGTTCGGTCAGCGTCAGGGCCCGCGGTTCGTCCGGACCGCGCAGCGCCCGCAGCACGACCGTGGAGTTGATCCGCCGCAGCAGCGACGGATCCCGTCCGGTGAGACTCGCCAACGTCCGCCTCCCTGCAGCCAGTGCGCGTGAGCGGATCGTAACGGGTCCACGCGATCACGGCGAGTGGCAGGGCTGCTGTCGTTTCCTGAAGGATTGTCAGTGGTAGGAGGTTCACTGGAGGTCATGGACCCTGACGCACTGCTCGCGGAGCTCGACCTGCTCCGCGCCCAGCCCGCCGCGCGCCTCGCCACGTTACGCGCGCCGGACCCGGGCGCCGACGCCGCCGACCTGCTGGACACCGCGTGCGCGCTCCGCGCCGAGCGGGACGCGCTGAGCGCGCGGCTCACCCGGCGCTGGGGCGAGCCGCAGACCTGGGACCTCACGCCGCTGCTGCACGGCGCCGCGGAAGGCCGCCCGGTCCCCGAGCCGCTGCTCGCGCTGTGCGGGTATGTGCCCGCGCTGACGGTCTGGTCGCCGGGCTCCCGCTGGGTCGGCCTCGGCGTCGCGGAGCCGGCGGACGCGGTCGTGCCCCAGCTGATAGCGGCGGTCGGGGCCGAGGGCGAGCCGCCGCCGTTCGGCTAGGGGGTGTTTCGAAAGCCCCGTGCGGCGCATGGGGCGTCCGGTGCGTGCTCTCGGCGTGCCGGGTGAAAGCCCTCGTACTGGGC
>NZ_JAAKZZ010000559.1 GCF_011045075.1 Streptomyces boncukensis | reverse complement strand
GGGTGCGTGTGCTCAGTCCGTGTCGTCCGTGTCGTCCGTGTCGTCCGCGGCTGCGGCGTTGGCGCGGAGCCGGGCGAGAGTGGCGTCGAAGCGGGCCAGCTCGTCCTCGGACAGGCCCTGGCGCAGCTGCCGGTCGAAGGCCGTGGCGGCCTTCCGCATCCGGTGGAAGGCCGCCGTGCCCTCCTCGGTCAGCTCCACGAGATGCACCCGCCGGTTCTCCGGGTCCCGGCGGCGTACCAGGAGGCCGTCGTCCTCCATCGCGTTGAGGTGGTGGGTGAGTGTCGCGCCCCGGATGCCCACGGCGGCGGCGAGTTCGCGCTGGTTGCGGGAGTGGCCGGAGACGAGCGAGAGCAGCACCAGCCAGACCGGCCGTGATCCGCCCGCGGCGGAGAGCGCCCCGTCGAAGGCCCGGCCGACGTCGCGTGCGGTGTGCCCCAGGGTGATGCCCAGGGGCTGCCCGGTCGACGGGGAGAGGGGCGGCGGATCGGGCTGCGGCATGCGCAGAGCGTAGCGCAGTCCTGACCGTCTAACCATTTGATGGCTAACCATTAGATGTCTATCGTTCTTGGTGTCCCCGTCCCGCTTCCGCTCGCGTCGAACCCACCGGACCGTGGAGGACCCCATGACAGCCACACCCTCCGTGCTCATCGTCGGCGGCGGCCTGAACGGGCTGGCCACCGCGCTGTTCCTGGCACACCGCGGCGTACCGTGCCTGGTGGCCGAGCGCCGCTCCGACACCTGTGTCCAGTACCGCTTCCGCGGCCTCTCGCCCCGCTCGATGGAGATCTTCCGGAGCGCGGGCATGGAGGACGCCATCCGCGCCCACCGCACCGGCGACCAGCGCTCCGGCGGACTCGCCCGGGTCCGCACCCTCGCCGACCCGGACGTGGCCTGGCAGCGCATCCCCTGGGCGGAGACCGGCGACATCAGCCCGGTCGAGGCCGAGACCTGCGACCAGGACGTGCTGGAGCCGCTGCTGCGCAAGCGCGCGGAGCTCCTCGGCGCCGACATCCGCTTCGGAACCGACGTCACCTCCGTGTCCCAGGACGCGCGGGGCGTCACCGCCCGGATCCGCGACACCCGCACCGGACGCGCGGAGACCGTCACCGCCGCCTACCTCGTCGCCGCCGACGGCGCGCACGGCACCACCCGCAGCGGGCTCGGCATCGGACGGCACGGCCCCGGCGTACTCCAGCACTGGATGAACGTCGTCTTCGACACCGACCTCAGCCCGCTCCTCCAGGGCCGCCGCTGCACCTCCGTCCACGTCACCGGCATCGGCGGCTCCCTCGTGCCGCGCGACGGCACCGGACGCTGGCTGCTGGCGCTGCCCTACGCGCCCCCGCGCGGCGAGCAGGACCGCGACCGGGACGAGCGGTTCACCCCGGAGCGGCTGCGCGCCCTGATCCGCGAGGCGGCCGGGGACCCGCACGCCAGAGCGGACATCGTCGACGCCCGGCCCTGGCAGGTCGCCGCGTACGTCGCCGACCGCTACCGCGCGGGGCGCGCCTTCCTCGTCGGCGACACCGCCCATGTCATGCCGCCCACCGGCGCTTTCGGCGGCAACACCGGCCTGCACGACGCGTACAACCTGGCCTGGAAGCTCGCCGCCGTGCTGGAGGGGAGCGCCGGCGAGGCGCTGCTGGACAGCTACGACACCGAGCGCCGTCCCGTGGCCGAGCGCACCCTGCGGCAGGCGCTGGCCCGCCTCGGCACCTGGTTCCCCGACCCCGAGGGCGCGCTGCCGCCCGCCGACCCCCTGGTGGACGACGAGGCCGTGATCTTCGGGTACCGCTACGAGGCCGGCGCCCTCGTGCCCGAGGGCGAGCCGGATCCGGAGGGCGCCGTGTTCGAGGACCCGCGCAGGCCCTCCGGACGGCCCGGCACCCGCGCCCCGCACGTCCCGCTCCACACCGCGGACGGCCCCCGGTCCACCCTCGACCTGCTCGGCCGCGGCTTCGTGCTGCTCACCGGGGACGGCCCGCGGTCCGCCGACTGGCACACCACCGGGCTGCCGACCGAGTGCCGCACCGCGGGCGGGGAGCGGTGGGAGTCCGCGTACGGCGTGGGCGCGGACGGCGCCGTGCTCGTGCGGCCCGACGGGCACATCGCCTGGCGCGCGCCCGGCATCCCCGCACAGGGCGCCACCGCGGCGCTGCGCCGCGCCCTGACCACCGTACTGAGCTGGACCTCGGCGCCGAGCGCGGTCTAGCGCCGTGGCCGGGGGATCGTGGTTGCCCTCCGCCCGGGGCTGCCGGGTCGGGGCTGCCCCGGCCCGTGCCCTGCGGACCGCGGCGCTGTCGTGGTTGCGCGCGCAGTTCCCCGCGCCCCTGACGGGGCACGTCCGTGCGCCTCGGCCTACGTCAGCGGGGCCGGCAGCGGGGCGGTGTGCACGACCGTCAGGCCCGAGACGGCGCGGGTCAGGGCGACGTACAGCCGGCGCAGCCCCGTCCGCTCGTCCGGTTCGGCCGTCACGATCGCCGCGGGCTCGTCCAGCACCACATGGTCGTACTCCAGGCCCTTCGCGAGCGTGGCCGGGACGAGGGTGAGCCGGGACTCGGGCGTGGTCTCCGCGCCCGGCGGCAGGAACGTCAGCCCGGCCCGCTCCAGCGCCGCCGCCAGCGCGGCGACCCGCGGCTCGGCCGCGATCAGGCCGATCGACCCCTCGCGCGTCAGCGCCTGACGGCAGGCGGCCACCACCCCGGCGTCCGCGTCCCCCGCTCCGTCGCCCGCCGCCCGGTGGACCGCGAAGTCGCCCGGCGACTCCCGCAGCGAGGTCGCCGGGCGCAGTGTCGGCGCGATCCTCGGCAGCAGCCGCGAGGCGTACGCGATCACGTCGCGCGGCACCCGGAACCCCTCCGTCAGCTCCTCGACCGCCGCTTCCGGCTTGCCCAGGTGCGCCAGCGCCTCCGCCCAGCTCTCCGTGGCCCACGGCGTGGTCCCCTGCGCCAGGTCGCCCAGCACCGTCGCCGAGCCGGTCGTACAGCGCCGCCCCACCGCGCGGTACTGCATCGGCGACAGGTCCTGCGCCTCGTCCAGCACCACATGGCCCAGCGACGGGGTGCGCTCCACCAGGTCGGCCGCCTCGTCCACCAGCACCGCGTCCGCCGCCGACCACTTCGCGGACCGCACCCCGCGCGCGGGCCGCTCCCACAGCAGCAGCCGCTGCTCCTCGGGCGTGAGGATCCCGTCCGCCTGCGCCGCCAGGAAGTCCGCGTCCGACAGCAGCCGCAGCACCAGCTTGGCCGGGTCGACGCGCGGCCACACGGACGCGACGACCTGCTTGACCGCCGCGTTCCGCGCGACGGCGTTCTGCACCCGGTCGTCGGGTGCCTCGCCCGCCGCCTCCATCCGCACCAGCACCGCGTGCGCGATCCGCTGCGGCAGGGCCCCGCGCGCCGCGTCGTACCGTATGCCGCGGGCGAGCAGCTCCCCGACGATCTCCTCGATCTCGTGGACGGGCACGCGCCAGCGCCGCGAGCCGCGCACCACCACGCAGCCCTCCGCGGGCGGCGTCACCCCGGACCACACCGCGCGCCGCAGCACCTCGGCCATCCGCGCGTCGCCCTTGAGCCGGGCGGCCTGCGGCGCGTCCGTCCCGCGCACGGTCACCCCGTCCCGCGCGACCAGGCCCTCCACCGTCGTCTGCCGCGCATCCAGCTCGCCCAGCGCGGGCAGCACCTGCTCGATATAGCCGAGGAACGAGTCGTTGGGGCCGACGACCAGGGTTCCGGTGCGGGTCAGCCGCTCGCGGTGGGCGTAGAGCAGATACGCGACGCGGTGCAGGCCGACCGCCGTCTTGCCGGTGCCGGGCGCCCCCTGCACACACAGCGAGTCCTCCAGCCCGGCGCGGACGATCGCGTCCTGCTCCGGCTGGATGGTGGCGACGATGTCCCGCATCGGGCCGACGCGCGGCCGTTCGATCTCGGTCTGCAGCAGGGCGCTGGCGCGCCGCTCCTCGCCGGGCTCGGACAGGTGCTCGTCCTCGTACGCGGTCAGCTCGCCGCCGGTGTAGCCGAAGCGGCGGCGCAGCGCGATATCCAGCGGGTCCTTCCGCGAGGCGCGGTAGAACGGCTGGGAGACCGGGGCCCGCCAGTCGACGACCATCGGGTCGCCGTCGGCGTCGTGGACGTGGCGGCGGCCGATGTAGAAGGAGTGGCCGCCGTCGCTGCCGGAGGCGTAGTCGAGGCGGCCGAAGAACAGCGGGGCGTGGGCGAGGTCCGCGAGCGAGGCGATCCGGGAGTCGAGGGTGGATGCCAGGATCTCGGCGTTGACCCAGTTCGTGGTCACGTCCCGGATGTCGAGGGACTCGGCGTCGGCGCGCATGGCGCGCAGCGCGGCGCGGGCCGCGGCGAGGTGGGCCTGCTCGCGGGCGAGCGGTCCCTCGTCCTCGGCCTGGGGGGCGCGGCCGGCCTCGGGGCCGGCGGGGGG
>NZ_JAAKZZ010000558.1 GCF_011045075.1 Streptomyces boncukensis | reverse complement strand
CCCCTACGACGCCCCCCGGAACCGCCGTTCCGGGGGGCGTCGTCACGGCCGCGCGCCCGCGCCCGCGCCCGCGCCCGCGGCCACAGTTACGGCTACGGCTTGGGGAGCTCGCAGTACGGGTTGTCGAGGTCCAGCTGGTTGCCCCGGCCGAAGCACGGGGTGACCAGGTACGTCTGCTGCCCGTAGGCGTTCAGGTAGCGCACCGTCACCTTGCCGTTCTCGTCGACCTCACAGGGGTTGTTGAGGGTGCACTCCTCGCCGTCCTCGTTGTGGGTGTTGTTCACGCCCACCACCTTGCCGGTCCGGTCGTCGACGACCGGGGAGCCGGAGGTGCCGCCCTTGGTCTGGCAGTCCATGGTGTAGCGGATGGAGTCCTTCCAGATCCAGTCCGCCTCCTTCAGCCGGTGCGCGAAGCCGTCGATCCCGCAGCTGAAGGTCTCCTTCCAGTAGCCGGAGACCACCGTGATGTCCCGGTTCTGGCGGGGGTGGCGGGGGTCGAGCTTGAGCGCGCGGATGCCGTACTTCTTCTTGATCTCCCGGTAGCTGGAGGTCGTCTCGTACAGCGAGATGTCGGTGTCCGTCATCGTCGCGTACGCGATCTTGTCCGAGTGGAGCGTCCCGGCGTCGCTGCCGTCCGCGTTCAGCAGCGTGAAGTCGCGGCTGGTCTTCTTGCCGGCCACGACCTCGCCCGGCTCCAGGAAGCCGTCCTGCAGGCAGTGCCCGTTGGACAGCACCAGCGCCGGGTCGCCGGGCTTGGACCCCTTCAGCTTGACGACGGAGCCCGAGCAGTTGCTCAGCGCCACCGTGCCCTCGAACGTCGGCGTCTTCGGCCCCTTGGCCTGCGGGGCCTGCTGGGGCTGGGCGGCGGCCGGGGACGCGGCTATCCCTGCCAGCGCCGCGGCGCCGAAGAGCGCGGCGGCGAGCGAACTGACGAGAGATCTCTTCATGGTGCCTACTTCCTGTCGGAGAACAACTGCTCGGGCTCATACGGCCCGGAGGGTCAGGGTCTGGGCAGCGTGCAGCCCTCCCGGCCCAGGTCGATCTTGTTTCCTTCCCCCACGCAGGGTGCGATGAGGTAGGTCTGCTGGCCGTAGCCGATCCCGTGGCGGACGGTGACCTGGCCGTTCTCGTCCACCTCGCACGGGTTGTTGAGGGTGCAGCGCTGCCCGCTCTCGTTCATCGTGTTGTTGACGCCCACGACCTTGCCGGAGGCGTCGTCCACGACCGGGGAGCCGGAGGTGCCGCCCTTGATCCGGCAGCCGGAGGTGTAGCGGATGGAGTCCTTCCAGGTCCACTGGCCCTCGCGGAGCTGGTGCACGAACCCGTCCACCGCGCAGCTGTAGGTCTCCTTCCAGTACCCGGACACCACCGTGATGGCGTTGCCCTGGGCGGGGTGCGCGGGGTCCAGCTCCAGCGCCTCGACGCCGTACCGGTCCTCGATCTGCTGGTAGCTGGAGGTGGCCTCGTACAGCGCGACGTCGGTGTCCGTCATCGTCGCGTACGCGATCTTGCTGGACTGGATCTGGCCCGCGTTGCCGCCGGACGCGTTCAGCAGCGTGAAGCCGCGGCTCGCCGGCCGGTCGACGATGACCTCACCGGCGCCCGGCATGCCGCCCTGCAGACAGTGCCCGTTGGACATCACCAGCGCCGGGTCCTGCGGCTGCGAGTTCGGCATCTTCACCACCGAGCCCGAGCAGTTGCTCAGCGCCACCGTGCCCTCGAAGGTGGGGGCCGCCTGCGCGGCCGGGGTCCCGGGCGCCTCCTGGGCCGCCGCCGGGGCCGCGGCGAGCCCGGTCAGCGCGGCGGCGGCGAAGATCCCGGCAGCGAACGTACCGATCAGCGATCTGCGCATGTCAGCCTCCTACGGCTTGGGGAGCTCGCAGCCAGGACGGCTGAGGTCGATGCTGCTGTTCGCGCCCACGCAGGGTGCGATGAGATAGGTCTGCTGGCCGTAGTTGATCCCCTGGCGGACGGTGACCTGGCCGTTCTCGTCCACCTCGCAGGGGTTGTTGAGGGTGCAGCGCTCGCCGTTCTCGTTGCCCGTGTTGTTCACGCCCACGACCTTGCCGGTCGCGTCGTCCACGACCGGGGAGCCGGAGGTGCCGCCCTTGGTCTGGCAGGCGCGGGTGTAGCGGATCGAGTCCTTCATCGTCCAGCCCGCCTCGCGGAGCTCGTGGACGAAGTCGTCGATGGAGCAGGAGTACGTCTCCCGCCAGTAGCCGGAGACGACGGTGATGGCCGTGGACCGGCTGGGGTGCGCGGCGTCGAGCTCCAGCGGTGTGATGCCGTACCGGTCCTCGATCTGCCGGTAGGTGGAGGTGGTCCGGTAGAGCGAGACGTCGGTGTCGGTCATCGTCGCGTACGAGACCTGGTCGGCGCGTATCGTGCCCGCGCTGCCGCCGGACGCGTTGAGCAGCGTGAAGCCGCGGCTGGAGGGCTGGTCGACGACGACGCTGCCGGGGGACGGCATGCCGCCCTCCAGGCAGTGCCCGTTGGAGAGGACCAGCGCGGGGTCGTCCGGCTGCGAGTTCGGCATCTTCACCACCGAGCCCGAGCAGTTGCTCAGCGCCACCGTGCCCTCGAAGGTGGGGGCCGCCTGCGCGGCCGGGGCCCGGTCGGTGGCGGCGCCCGCGGTGCCGGCGGTGCCGCTTGTGGCGGCGGCGGGCGCCGCGGCCGCGCCCGCGAGCGCGGCGGCCCCGAAGAGCGCCGCGGCGAGCGTACTGACGAGAGGTCGTTTCATGTGGGGGTTTTCCTCTCTGCGTACCGAAGGTCTATTCGGTTTGTCGCCGTGCATTGTTGGGCCACACGGCACGTCTCCACAAGACAGCCCCCGGAACTGCACTGGGCAGTTCCGGGGGCATTGGCAGCAGATGAGCACATTTATCAGGTGCGCTACACGACCACGCTCACCGCCGCCGCGACCACGAAGCCGGCCACCGACAGCACGGACTCCAGCACGGTCCAGGACTTCAGGGTGTCCCGCTCGGAGATCCCGAAGTACTTCGCGACCATCCAGAACCCGCCGTCGTTCACATGCGAGGCGAAGATCGAGCCCGCCGATATCGCCATGATGACCAGCGCCACATACGCCTGCGAGGGGTCGCCGTCCCGCAGCAGCGGCGCCACGATCCCCGCCGTCGTCACGATGGCCACCGTCGCCGAGCCCTGCGCGACCCGCAGCACCACCGAGATCAGATACGCCAGGACGATCACCGGCAGCCCCGCGTCCCCGAACACGTCGGCGAGGGCCTGGGCGACGCCCGACCCCTGGAGCACGGCGCCGAAGATCCCGCCCGCGCCGACCACCAGCAGGATGTTGCCGACCGGCTTCAGGGAGGCGGTGGAGACGGTCTCCAGCGACTGTCTGCTCCAGCCGCGCCGCAGCCCCAGCAGCCAGTAGGCCAGCAGCAGCGCCACGGTGAGCGCCACGAACGGGTGGCCGATGAACTCGATGACGGACCGCCCGGTCGAGGGGTCCAGCGCGATGGACGAGAACGTGGCGGCGAGGATCAGCAGCAGCGGCGTGCCGATGATGGCCAGCACCGTGCCGACCGGCACCGGGGACTCGTCGGCGGCGGCGCCGGCCGCCCGCTGCTCCGCGGCCACGGCCTTCCGGGACTCCTCGGCGGCCTCCAGCATCTCCTGCGGCACCGCGACGAAGACCCGGTTGCCGATCCACGCGGAGTAGGCCCACCCGGCGAGCACCGCCGGGACCCCGCAGACGATGCCCATCAGGATGACCCACCCCAGGTCCACGTTCAGCAGCCCGGCCGCGGCGACCGGGCCCGGGTGCGGCGGCAGGAACGCGTGGGTCATCGACAGCCCCGCCAGCATCGGCATGCAGTACAGCAGGACGGACTTGCCGCTGCGCTTGGCCGCGGCGTACACGATCGGCGCCAGCACGAAGATGCCGACGTCGAAGAAGACGGGGATGCCGAAGAGCAGTCCGGTCAGCCCCATGGCCAGCGGTGCCCGCTTCTCCCCGAACAGGCCCAGCAGCCGCGCCGACAGGGCCTCGGCGCCACCGCTCACCTCCAGGATCGCGCCGAGCATGGTGCCGAGGCCGATGATGATCGCGACATGGCCCAGGATGCCGCCCATCCCGGACTCGATCATCGAGACGGCGTCGGACCTCTGGACGGTGCCGAACAGCTCCGTGACGGAGAGCCCGGCACCCAGCCCCACCGCGATGGACACCGCGAGCAGCGCGACGAACGGCTGGAGGCGGATCTTGATGATCAGGACGAGCAGCAGGGCGATACCCAGGGCGGCGACCGTGAGCAGGCCGCCGGTGCCGCCTATGAGCATGAGCAGCCCGCCGGTGTGCGGGGGTGCCTTGTCGGGTTCTGCGGCAAGCAGCATGGGAAACCTCATTGTTTCGAAAAAAAGGGGGGTGCCCTCTTTCCCACGTGCGCCATCGCGGGGCGGGGGGTGCGGTG
>NZ_JAAKZZ010000557.1 GCF_011045075.1 Streptomyces boncukensis | reverse complement strand
CCCGGGCCCCGCCCGCGACGAGCCGCGCCCCGGCCTCCCGCGCCCGCGCGATCCAGTCGAGGACGCGTTCGGTGGCCGCCCCGTCGATCAGCGCGGCCACCCGGGTGCCCTCCGCGCGCGGATCCCCCACGGCCACCCCCGGCAGCCGCTCGGCGATCCGCCGCTCCAGCTCGGCGGCCACCGGCTCGACCGCGATCACCCGCTGCACGGCGATACACGCCTGCCCCGACGCGTAGTAGCCACCGCGCACGACGGCGTCCGCCGCCGCGTCCAGGTCGGCGTCCGCCGCGACCACCAGCGCGGCGTTGGAGCCGAGTTCGAGCACCACCTTGCGGGGCGCGGCGTCGCGGGCGATGCGGTGCCCGACGCCGGCCGAGCCGGTGAACGACACCGCGGCGGTGGCCTCGTGCGTGGTGAGCGCGCGCCCCACCTGGGTATCCCCGGTCACCAGCTGCACCGCGCCCGCCGGCGCCCCGGCCGCCTCCAGCGCGCACCGCACCAGATGCACCAGCCACAGCGTGGCCAGCGGCGTCGCGGGCGCCGGCTTGACCACCACCGGGCAGCCCGCGGCCAGCGCCGGGGCGATCTTGTGGGAGGCCAGCATCATCGGATAGTTGAACCCGGCGATGCCCACCACCACACCGACCGGGCGGCGGGTCCAGAACCCGGTCATCCCGTCGCCCGACGGCAGCCCGTCCAGCGGCACCGTCTCGCCGTGGACGTGCGCGACCTCGTCGGCCGCCGCCCGCCACGTGGCGCGGGCCCGCGTCACCTCCGTACGGCAGTCGGCGCGCGGCTTGCCCGTCTCCAGCACGAGCAGGTCCTCCATGCCGCCGGCGACCCGCTCCAGGGCTTCGGCGACCTCGCAGAGCACGGTCCGCCGCACCCGGGTGGGCAGCGCCGCGACGCGCTTGCGGAGCGCCGCGGCGTGGTCGACGGCGCGCCGCGCCAGCTCCGCGTCGCCGACCGGCGCGGTGCCGACGGTGCCGCCGTCGTACGGGAACACCACGGGCGCCGTGCCGGGCGCGGCCACCCAGCCGTCCCCGACCGGCAGCCCGCCGGGGAGGTCCCGGTCCGCCGCCGGGGCCGCCGCCGTCGCGTCCGCGTCGCTCATCGGGTACCGCCCCCGGTGGTTCCGGCGCTTCCGGCGCTTCCGGCCCCCGCGGTCAGGAAGCGGTGGGCCGCCGCCGCGTACACCCGGGCGTACTCGCCGATCTCGCGCACCTCGACGAACTCGTCCCGCTGGTGCGCGATCCACTTGCCGCCCGGCCCGTACACCACCGTCGGCAGCCCGGCGTCCCGGGTGAGGATCGTGCCGTCCGTGGTGCCGGGCACGGCGCCGAACGCGGGCGCGGAGCCGTGCACCTGGGTGTGCGCGGCCACCAGGCCCGCCACCACCGGGTGGTCCTGGGCGAGTTCGATCGCGGGCCGGTCGTCCACCACCGTGAGCGCGACGTCCACGCCGAGCGACCCGGCCGCCTCCTCGGCGGTGCGCCGCACCCGGCCGATGAGCTCGGCGTGGTCGGTGCCGGGGACGGTGCGCACGTCGACGCCGACGACGCCGCGCGCGGGGATGACGTTCAACTGGTCCGGGTCGCCGCCGAGCAGCACGGTCGGGGTCACCGTCACCGTGCCGGCGTGCGGGTGCGTGCCGTACCGCTCGCGGGCCCACTCCTGCACCCGCTCCAGCTCGGCCACCACCCGGGCGCCCGCCGCGATGGGGCTGCGGCCCTCCTGCGGCATCGCGCCGTGCGCCATCACCCCCTGCAGGTCCAGCCGCAGCCGGATGCCGCCCCGGGCCGAGGTGCACACCTCGTACCCCTCCGGCTCGCAGACGATGACGCCGTCCACCTCGGCGGCGAGCGGGGACGCGGCGAACGCCTTGGCGCCCAGCATCATCCCCTCCTCGTCCGCCAGCACGCCCAGCACGACCCGGCCGGGGAACGGCCCCGCCTCCTGGAGCGCGCGCACCCCGTAGATCATCGCCGCCACACCGGACTTCATGTCGGCGGTGCCCCGCCCCCACATCCGGCCGTCGCGGATGTCGGCCCCGAACGGGTCCACGGACCAGTCGGCCGGGTCGCCCTCCGTCACGACGTCGGTGTGCCCCTCGAACATCAGCGTGGGGCCGGGGCCGCCCCCGCCCTCCACGACGGCGACGACATTGGGGCGGCCCGGGGCCACCTCCGTGACCGTGTGCTCCCAGCCGAAGCGGGTGAACAGCCCGGACACCAGCGTCGCCGCCGGCAGTTCCACGGCATGGGCGCCCTCGGCGTTCACGGTGCGCAGCCGCACCAGCGCCTGGGTGAGGGAGACGGCCGCCTCGGTGTCGACGGTGTGCATAGAACCTCCATGTCCCCTGCCCTCGCTGTGCGGACGGCCAGGCGACTGGTCAGACCAGAAGATCTCTCGTACTGTGCTCGTACGCCGCAGCGCGGGTCAAGAGGTGGACGCGGGGAAACCGGGACGAGCTGGGGGAGGACGGAATGGCGGCGGACGCCGTGTCATTCGAACCGGTACGGCCGGTGCGCGCGTACCAGCGCGTGGCCGAGCAGATCGAGGAGCGCATCCTCAGCGGGGAGTTGCCGCCCGGGTCCCGGCTCCCCGCCGAGCGGGAGCTGGTCAGGCAGTTCGCCGTCGGCCGCTCCACGATCCGGGAGGCCCTGCGGGTGCTGCAGTCCTCGGGGCTGATCCGCTCCCGGCCGGGCGACCCGCTCGGCGCCGAAGTGCTGGGAGTGTCCCCCGACAACCTCAGCCAGGCCCTCGACCGGCTCGCCCGCTCCCATCTGTCCGGGCTCGGCGAGCTGGTGCAGTTCCGCATGGCCCTCGACGCCGAGAGCTACCGGCTGGCGGCGCGGCTGCACCGTGCCGAGGACCTGGCGGAGCTGGAGCGGCTCGCCGAGCGGATGGCGGAGCTGGTCGCCGTCGACCCGCGGGCCTTCGGCGAGGCCGACGCGGCGTTCCACCGATCCCTCGCCGAGGCCAGCGGGAACGCGCTGCTCGCGCTGTGCGCGCGGGCCGTGCACGACGCGGTGGCCGGCGCGATCGAGGGCAAGCTCTCCCGCTCCGGGGAGGAGGCCGAGGCGTGGATGCTCCGATCCGTCGAGCACCACCGGCAGGTGCTGGCGGCCCTGCGGGCCGGGGACGGCCCCGGGGCGGCGCGGCTCGGGCGGCAGGCGCTGTACGACCACTACGCGGAGTACGTCGGCGCCGCCGACCGCGAGCGGCTGCGGGCCGCGCTGGACGAGGCGTAGCCGCCAGGGCGTGTCCGGCGGATCGCGCATACCCGGCACCGGGCCTGCGCCTGCCGGCCCTGTGCCTGGCGCAGACCTCCCGGGCGCAGAGCAACACCGCGCCCCGGCAGGGGCGCGGGGAACTGCGCGACCAGCCACACACCCCGCAGACTGCGATGCGCAGCAAGGAGCGGCCCCTATCCGGCCGGACCCGCCCTACAGCCGGAACAGCAGCTCCCGCACGTCGGTGAGTACCCCCTCCGTGGCGTCCCGCAGCCACTCCGCCGGGGTCGGCCCGCCCGCGTACCCCGCGACCCGCATGCCCGCCGCCAGGGCGGCCCGCACACCCGCCGGGCTGTCCTCCAGCACCAGGCACTCCCCGGGCACGGCCCCCGACTTCTCCGCCGCGTGCAGGAAGACATCGGGCTCCGGCTTGCCGTGGGCCACGTCGTCCGCGCTGAAGACGCGCCCCGCGAACCGCTCCCACAGCCCGGTCGCGGTCAGCGAGTGGTGGATGCGCTCGTGCGCGCCGCTGGAGGCGACGCAGTACGGCACGGCGCGCGCCTCCAGCGCGTCGAGCGTCTCGCGGACGCCCGGCATCGTGTGCGGGGCCGCCTCGAACGCGGTCCGCAGCCGGGCGCGGTAGTCCGCGAGGAAGCCGTCCGGCACGGGTGCCGTCGCGTGCGCCCGTACCTCGGCCAGCAGATGGGACGCCGGGGTGCCCAGGAAGAGCCGGCGGACGTCGTCGGGGGCCAGCGGCCAGCCCAGTTCCGTCGTCATCTCCGCGACGATGCGCGGCCCCAGCGTCTCCGTGTCGACCAGCACCCCGTCGCAGTCGAAGACGACCAGCCCCGTGCGGGCTCTCCCGGCGGTCACAGCGGGAGGGCGCAGACGGCGGCGGGGAACGGGAAGGGCGCACCGGCCCGGGTCGGGCCGCCTTCCGCGCCCACGGGGAAGCCGGTCACCGTGCCCGGCCTCTGGTCGCCAGGGGCGCGGGGCTGTTCGCGGCGGCTTCGCCCGAGCAGGGGGCACCCCCACCGCACCCTGCGGCGGGCGGCGAGGGGCAGCCTCTGCCCGGAAAGGTTCCCGGTCACCGCACCAGCGTGGCCGGTGATGACCATGGCGGCAAGAGGGCGCGGTGGGCTTGACGCGCCGGGCGGGCACCCCGACGCTGGCCGGTGGGAGACGCACCACCGCCGGTCAGCCCCACCC
>NZ_JAAKZZ010000556.1 GCF_011045075.1 Streptomyces boncukensis | reverse complement strand
CCCTACGGACAGCCGTCCCCACCGCCCCAGCCTCCGCAGGTACCCGGGCAGCCGATGGCGAACCCGTTCGCTGCGGGCGCGCCCGGCGCGCCCGGCGCACCCGGCGGCTACGGGGCGCCGCAGGTCCCGCAGGGGCCCGCGGCCGGGGTCGGGGCCGCGCTGGAGAAGTTCCGCGAGGTCCCGACGGGCCAGCGGTGGACGCTGCAGAACCCCGCCCTCGTCCGCGCCGACCTCGGCATCGACAGCCGGCCCGTCCTCGCCAGGCAGGGCAGCATGGTGCTCTACCAGGGCAAGGTCGACTTCTCCTACAAGGGCGCGGGCTTCACCGGCCGGATCGTCGGCAACGCGACGGGCCAGGAGATGCAGCTCATGCGCTGCACCGGCCGCGGCCAGGTCTTCTTCGCCGAGGAGAGCGCGCACGTCCACCCGGTGGAGCTGCAGGGCGACGGGCTGTGCGTCTCGGCCGAGAACGTGCTCGCCTTCGACGAGTCGCTGCAGCACGAGGTACGCCGTATCGAGGGGCACGGCATCCCCGGCGGCGCGCTGTTCACCATGCAGTTCAGCGGCGTCGGCACAGTCGTCGTCAAGACGCGGGGCACGCCGGTGGTGCTGCCGGTGACGCCGACGACGTTCGCGGACGCGCAGTCCGTCGTCGCCTGGTCGGCCGCCGCACAGGTGATCGTCTCCAGCCAGGTGCGGCTGCGCCGCCACGCCTATCCGGGACACAGCGGGGAGACGGTCAACCTCCAGTTCCGCGGCGCCCCCGGAAACTTCATCGTCGTCCAGCCGTACGAGGTCTGAGGTCCCCATGAACCAGCCAGCAGCACTCGCGGGCTTCGCGGCAGCGCCCGTCACCGCCCGGATGGAGAACCACGGCTCGCACATGGTCAAGGTGGCCATGCAGTCGGGCCACGACCTGTTCGCACGGCCGGGGTCCATGGTCGCCTACGAGGGCTTCGTGCAGTACGAGGCGAACCCGCCCGCCGTACGGCAGATGGCCTCCCAGTGGCTCACCGGCGAGAACAACCCGCTGATGCTCTGCCGCGGCGACGGCCTGCTCTACCTCGCCGACTACGGCGCCGACGTGGTCTGCGTGAACCTCAACGAGGAGTCGCTGTCCGTCAACGGCACCAACCTCCTCGCGTTCGACGCGCATCTGCAGTGGGGCGTCGAGCGGGTGAAGGGGCTCGCGAAGTTCGCGGGCCAGGGGCTGTTCAACGTCGCCGTGCGCGGCACCGGGTGGGTCGCGCTCACCGCGCGCGGCACGCCCGTCGTCGTGGACTGCGGGCGCGGCGAGGACGAGACGTATGTGGACCCGGACGCGCTGGTCGCCTGGTCCAGCGGGCTGAGGATGAAGGGCAAGCGCAGTATGAAGGCCGGGGCGCTCATCGGGCGCGGCAGCGGCGAGGCGTACCAGATCGCGTTCTCGGGACAGGGGTTCGTGGTCGTCCAGCCGAGCGAGGACAGCACGGACCGCCTGCGGATCCGGGGCTGAGAGGGGACGGGGAACACACCGTGCAGAGTTCGCTTTTCGGATACGCCGAGGTCCAGACGCAGGAGCGCTACGCGCTGCAGAACCCGCAGCTGCTGCGCGTCCAGCTGACCGGCCACGACGACGTCCTCGCCCGCAGCGGCGCCATGGTGGCCTACCAGGGCCTGCTGGAGTTCGACGCCGAGTACCAGCAGCGCGCCGCGCACCGGGGCGCGCAGCGCGAGCACCTGCCGCTGATGCGCTGCTCCGGGCAGGGCACCGTCTTCCTCGCCAACCTCGCGCAGTACGTGCACGTGGTGGACGTCGAGCAGGACGGGCTGACCGTGGACGCCTCCTACGTGCTGGCCATGGACTCCACCCTGCACCACGAGGTCATCTCGGTGGACAGCCAGCACGGCATCTCCGGCACCGGCGCCTACAACCTCAACATCACCGGGCAGGGCAGGGTCGCCCTGATGACCTCGGGCCAGCCGCTGCTGCTGACCGTCACCCCGGACGCGTACGTCAACGCGGACGCGGACGCCGTCGTCGCCTGGTCGGCCGGGCTGCGGGTGCAGATGCAGGCCCAGACGTCGTCCCAGGGCGTGTGGCGCCGCCGGGGCAGCACCGGCGAGGGCTGGGAACTGTCCTTCATGGGGCAGGGCTACGCCCTCGTCCAGCCCAGCGAGATGCTGCCCCCGCAGGGGGCCGCGGTCGGCCAGGGGCTGGCGGCCCAGTACGGCATGGGCCAGCAGGGCGCCCGCGGCCAGAACCAGGGCAACGCCTGGTCCTGACCCGTCAGCCGGTCCGGCGGATCGCCCTCCGGGGGATCCCCGCCGGACCCGCTGTCACCCCGTCACAGCCCGGCGCTCTGCCACGCCGTGACCAGCACACCGGACACAGCGGCCAGCGCCGTCACACTGGCCAGCGGCCAGCGCAGCCGCTCCAGCGCGGAGAGCCGGGCGCTGTGCTCGTCGAGCTGCTTGTCGGTCTGGTCACTGCGCTGTACGAGCAGCGCCAGCGCGCCGTCGACGCGCGCGAAGCCCGCCTCCACCGAACCGCGGAGCCGTTCCAGCTCCAGGGCCACCTGCGCGGGATCGCTGGGCCCCGAGCCGTGCTCAGCCTCCCCCATGGTCCCGGCTCCGCTCGACCAGGGGATGCCCCGACGCCGGCTCCCGGGTACGCAGCCAGGACGGCAGCAGCGCCTGGACGCCGGGCACCGCCATCACCCGGGTCACCGCGCCGGAGACGGCCAGGGCCGCGGCCACCCAGGGCAGGGTCTCGCTGACGCCGGACGCCGCGACGGCCTCGGGGAGCACCACGGCGATGCCGAGTACGGTCTGCAGCAGGGTGCGCAACGTGCGCTTGTTCGCTTCGGACATGACTTCCTCTCTCGACTCCCGGTCCCGACTCCCGGCGGGACGGGTCAGCTGCGCGGCACCTTGAGCGCTGCCCAGGACTTCGCCCCCGGCCAGCCGTCGGCGTCGGCGCCCCGGTAGCCGAGCTTGTGCTGCCAGCGCGCGTACGAGCGGCGGTCGGCGTCGGTCCACTGCGGTCCTGGGCCCACCGAGTAGGCCGAGCAGCCCTCGGCCACCAGGCGGCGGCCCATCGCGGTGACGACCGCGGACTTGGGCGCACGGTGGAACCAGCTCGCGCCGGGAAACGGCTGATAGCCCTTCCCGGAACCGGACCCGGAACCGCGGTCGGGGGCCGAGCCGAGCCGGGCGGCGATCCGGCGGCGCATGCCCGCCATGGAGAAGCCCCGCGGGTCGACCTTGCCGTGCTGCCACTCCTTGTGCCCGATGACGGACTCGGCGCTCCAGCCGTAGGCGCGGCAGACGGCGGCGGCGGCGCGTTCGATCGCCTCCAGCTGCGCTCCGGGCCACGGGTCCTTCCCGTCGCCGAGGTTGACGCATTCGAACCCGTAGAAGCGGGCGTTGCCGTCGGTGGTGTTGGAGCGGGCCGGGGGCAGCGAGCCGTCCTCGCGGATGACGGCGTTCAGGACCCGCGGGTCGCCGAGCCCGGCGTGGTTGGCGCGGCCGTTGCCGACGAGGTGGACGGTGCCGTCCTTGGCTATCACGCCGTGGCACAGCGGGCCCGGCAGCCCGGAGTAGCCGTCGTAGCACAGCTGGACGCTCGCGTCGGTGCCTCGGGTGACGGTGTGGTGGATCAGCACACCGTTGATCGGGCCCCAGGCGCCCTTGGCGTTGCGGTGGTGGGTCCGCCAGGAGCGGTGTCCGACGACCTTGACGCCCTCGCCCCGCAGCGCTGCGAGGAGCCGGTCCGCTGTCAGTGGTGTGGCCATGGAGTGCGGTTCCTTTCGTGGAACGGCGGGTGGCGCGGTCAGGCCAGCGCGGCCCAGATCGCGTTGGAGTCGTCCTCGACGGAGGACGGGCTGAAGGAGGCGGGCAGCGAGGTGTGCCCGGTCGTGGAGAGCCGGCCGTGCCGTACGAAGGCACCCGGCATCCGGGCGCTGCCGCCGGGCCACGCGCCGATGCTGGCGCCGCGGATGAAGCCGGGTCCCGAGTTGCTCGGGCTGGGCCCGTTGACGACCAGGGCCACCCAGTAGTTGCCGGGTTCGGCCGCGTAGGCGCTGGTCAGCGAGCAGGCCACGGTCTCGCCCTCGGTGGCGGGGATCAGCTTGTTCAGCGACTGGGTGACGCCCACGCGCCGCCCGGCGCCGGTGTAGAGCCCGGCGTACGAGCTGGCGCTGAGCTTCCCGCCGACGTATCCGGCCACGTAGAAGACCACCTGGCGGACGGTCGCCGGCGCGTGCAGCGGGACGCCGACGAGGTAGAGCCAGCCGTTGATGCAGTACTGCGCGCTGGTGGCGGCGGTGACGGCCGGGTCGAAGGACCAGGCGGTGAAGCCGAGGGCGCTCGGGGCCCAGGTGCCCGAGGCGGCGACGGAGTCCACGTACGCCTTGCGGGTCAGGTGGTCGGGCCCGGCGGGGTCGGCCCCGGTGGCGGGCCCGACC
>NZ_JAAKZZ010000555.1 GCF_011045075.1 Streptomyces boncukensis | reverse complement strand
CCCCCGCCGCCCGCGCGGGGGTCAGTGGTGCTGGTAGGCCACGAGGGAGATGCCCACGTAGTGGGCCACGAAGGCGGCCAGCGTGAACGAGTGGAACACCTCGTGGAAGCCGAACCAGCGGGGTGACGGGTTGGGGCGCTTGATGCCGTAGACCACCCCGCCCGCGCTGTAGAGCACCCCGCCGAGCACCACGAGGACCAGCACCGCTATCCCGCCGGTGCGCAGGAAGTCGGGCAGGAAGAAGACGGCGGCCCAGCCCATGGCGATATAGCAGGGGGTGTAGAGCCAGCGGGGGGCGCCGACCCACAGCACCCGGAAGGCGATGCCGACCGCCGCGGCGGCCCAGATCCCCCACAGCAGCCACGCGCGGCTGCCGTCCGGCAGCAGCAGGATGGTCAGCGGGGTGTAGGTGCCCGCGATGATCAGGAAGATGTTGGCGTGGTCGAGGCGCCGCAGCACGGCGGTGACCCGGGGGCTCCAGTCGCCACGGTGGTAGAGCGCGCTGACGCCGAACAGCAGGCAGGCCGTGAGCGTGTAGACGGCGCAGGCGATCCGGCCGCGGGTGCTCCCGGCGAGCGCGGTGAGGAAGACGCCGGACACCAGCACGGCGGGGAACATGCCGGCGTGCAGCCAGCCGCGCAGCTTCGGCTTGATGGACTGCGCTGCGGCAGCGGTGGCGGAGAGCCGCGGAGCGGCGACGGACGCCGGCCGCTCGGGGGACGGTGGCTCGGTGGCTGTCATCCTGCCATCGTATCGGCGGCTTTCCGCTCTCCTCAGGGGGTGAGGGAAAACACGGGGCGCCCCGCGTTACGCGCCCGTAAGGTGGCGATATGCAGGTGATCCAGTCGACGAAGCTCGCCAATGTCTGTTACGAGATCCGGGGCCCCGTCCTGGAGGAGGCGACGCGGCTGGAGGCGGCAGGCCACCGGATCCTGAAGCTCAACACGGGCAACCCCGCGGCGTTCGGCTTCGAGTGCCCGCCGGAGATCCTGGAGGACATGCTCCGCAACGTCGGCTCGGCGCACGGCTACGGCGACGCCAAGGGGCTGCTGTCCGCCCGGCGCGCGGTGATGCAGCACTACCAGACGCAGGGCGTCGAGCTGTCCGTCGAGGACATCTACCTCGGCAACGGCGTCTCGGAGCTGATCCAGATGTCGATGCAGGCGCTGCTCGACGACGGCGACGAGGTGCTGGTCCCCGCGCCGGACTACCCGCTGTGGACGGCCTCGGTCTCGCTCGCGGGCGGCACCGCCGTGCACTACCGCTGCGACGAGCAGTCCGACTGGATGCCCGACCTCGCGGACATCGAGCGCAAGGTCACGGACCGGACCAAGGCGCTCGTCATCATCAACCCCAACAACCCCACGGGCGCCGTCTACGACGCGGAGATGCTGCGCGGCCTCACCGACATCGCCCGCCGGCACCGCCTCGTCGTCTGCTCCGACGAGATCTACGACAAGATCCTCTACGACGGCGCCACCCACACCCCGTCCACGGTGATCGCGCCCGACCTGCTGACCCTCACCTTCAACGGCCTGTCGAAGTCGTACCGCGTCGCCGGGTACCGCAGCGGCTGGCTCGCGGTCTGCGGCCCCAAGGGGCACGCGGACAGCTATATCGAGGGGCTGACCGTCCTCGCCAATATGCGGCTGTGCGCCAATGTGCCCGCGCAGCACGCGGTGGCCGCGGCGCTCGGCGGCCGCCAGTCGATCGAGGACCTGGTGCTGCCGGGCGGACGGCTGCGGGAGCAGCGGGACGCCGCGTACCGGCGGCTCACCCAGATCCCCGGCGTGACCTGCGTCAAGCCGAAGGGCGCGATCTACGCCTTCCCCCGGCTCGACCCCGCGGTCTACAAGGTCAAGGACGACCGGCAGATGGTGATCGACCTGCTCCGCGCCGAGAAGATCATGATCGTGCACGGCACCGGTTTCAACTGGCCGGAGCCCGACCACTTCCGCATCGTCAACCTGCCGTCCGCGGACGAGCTGACCGAGGCGGTGGACCGGATCGGCCGCTTCCTGGACGGCTACGGGCAGCCGTAGCGGACACCGCAGCGGACAGCCGCTGACCTCAAGACAACTTTAGACAGAGTCTAAGTTAGGATGGCTTCCTGAACGCATCAGCCAGGAGGCCATCCATGTACGAACCGATCCGCACCAAGTCGGTCCACACCCTGGCGGACGAGGCGCTGCGGGGGCTCCCGCGGCGGACACGTGAGGAGGAGCTGGACATCCGGCTGGCCGGGCATCTCACCGCGCTGCTGACCGTGACGGACGAGCTGCGCGTGCTGACCCCGGACACCTCGTTGGACGCGGCAGCGGCCGAGCTGGTTGCCCTGGTGGCACGGCTCACCGGGCACGCCCCGCTGCGGGCCGAGCCCACCGCGCGCCGCGCGGACGCCGCGCACGTCGCCTCGCTGCACCAGCGGGCCCGGATGCTCGCGGGCAACGCGCTGTCCGTCGCGACCTCGCGCGAGGACGAGGCGGCGGCCGAGACCGCCGCCGAGCGCATGGCGGCCCACGGCGCGAACCCGGTCCCCGCCTGACCCGTTTGCTGCTCGCCACGGGGCGCGGGTGTTCTGTCACTGGTCGCGCCCCGCGGCGAAGCCGCTGTGGACACAGCCCCGCGCCCCTTCAGGGCGGCCCGTCAGCCCAGGCGCCGGACCAGCGCCCGGTACTCGTCCCACAGCTCCTTCGGGGTGTGCTCCCCGAAGGTCTCCAGATGCTCGGGGATACGGGACGCCTCGTCGCGCCAGACATCCCGGTCCACCGCGAGGATGAAGTCCAGCTCGGCGCGGGAGAGTTCGAGCCCCTCGGTGTCCAGGTCCGCCGCGCGGGGGAGCACGCCGATGGGCGTCTCGACGCCCTCCGCCTCCCCGTTGAGCCGCTGGACGATCCACTTCAGCACGCGGCTGTTCTCGCCGAACCCGGGCCAGACGAACTTCCCCGCCTCGTTCTTCTTGAACCAGTTGACGTAGTAGATCTTCGGGAGCTTCGCGGCGTCCGCCGCGTCGTGGCCGACCTTCAGCCAGTGGGCGAAGTAGTCGCCCATGTTGTAGCCGCAGAAGGGCAGCATCGCGAACGGGTCGCGGCGCAGCTCGCCGACCTTGCCCTCGGCGGCCGCCGTCTTCTCGCTGGCGACGTTGGCGCCGAGGAACACCCCGTGCTGCCAGTCGAAGGACTCGGTGACCAGCGGTACGGCCGTGGCGCGCCGCCCGCCGAAGAGGATCGCCGAGATCGGCACGCCGCGCGGATCCTCCCACTCGGGCGCGATGATCGGGCACTGCCCGGCGGGCACCGTGAAGCGGGCGTTGGGGTGGGCCGCCGGGGTGTCCGAGTCCGGCGTCCAGGCGTTGCCCTTCCAGTCCGTCAGCCGGGCCGGCGGCTCCTCGGTCATGCCCTCCCACCACACGTCGCCGTCGTCGGTGAGCGCGACATTGGTGAAGACGGAGTTGCCCCACAGCGTCTTCATGGCGTTGGCGTTGGTGTGCTCGCCGGTGCCGGGCGCCACGCCGAAGAAGCCCGCCTCCGGGTTGATGGCGTACAGCCGCCCGTCCTCGCCGAAGCGCATCCAGGCGATGTCGTCGCCGATCGTCTCCACCGTCCAGCCCGGGACCGTGGGCTCCAGCATGGCGAGGTTCGTCTTGCCGCAGGCCGAGGGGAAGGCCGCCGCGACATACTTGGCCTCACCGCGCGGCGGGGTCAGCTTCAGGATGAGCATGTGCTCGGCCAGCCAGCCCTCGTCGCGGGCCATGACGGAGGCGATGCGCAGCGCGTAGCACTTCTTGCCCAGCAGCGCGTTGCCGCCGTAGCCGGAGCCGTACGACCAGATCTCGCGGCTCTCCGGGAAGTGCGAGATGTACTTGGTGGGGTTGCACGGCCACGGCACGTCCCGCTCGCCCTCGGCCAGCGGGGCGCCCACGCTGTGCACGGCCCTCACGAAGAAGCCGTCCTCGCCCAGCTCGTCCAGCACCGGCTGCCCCATCCGGGTCATGGTGCGCATCGAGACGGCCACATACGCCGAGTCGGTGATCTCGACGCCCGGCGCCGACAGCGGGGAGCCCAGCGGGCCCATGCAGAACGGCACCACGTACATGGTCCGGCCGCGCATCGAGCCGCGGAAGACGCCCTGTTCCCCGGTGAAGATGTCGCGCATCCGAGCCGGGTCCTTCCAGTGGTTCGTCGGCCCCGCGTCCTCCTCCCGCTCGGAGCAGATGAAGGTGCGGTCCTCGACGCGCGCGACATCGCTGGGGTCCGAGGCGGCGTAGTACGAGTTCGGGCGTTTGACCGGATCCAGCTTCTTGAACGTGCCCCTGGCCACCAGTTCCTCGCACAGCCGCTCGTACTCGGCCTCGGAGCCGTCGCACCACACGACGCGGTCGGGCTCGGTGAGCGCGGCGATGCCGTCCACCCAGGCGAGCAGCTCCCGGTGACGGGTCGGCGGGTCGGCGGGGGACGGGG
>NZ_JAAKZZ010000554.1 GCF_011045075.1 Streptomyces boncukensis | reverse complement strand
TGCCCGCACTGCCAGTCGTTCGCCGGCGAGTGGCGCCGTATGAGCGGGCGGGGCCGCGTGTGGTCGTATGTGATCCCGCACCCCCCGCTGCTTCCCGGCTACGCGGAACAAGCCCCCTACAACGCCGTCCTGGTCGAGCTCGCGGACGCGCCCCGCATCCGGCTGGCGGGCAACCTGGTCGCCGCACCGGACGCCGCGCTGAACTCCGTCGCACCGTCCCGGCTGCGCATCGGAGCCCCGGTGAAGGTCGCCTTCCACCGGCTCCCCGAAGGCGTGACCGTTCCGCGCTGGCGGCTGGAGCGCCCATGAGCATCCAGACGGACGTCCACGACGGCGTCGCGACGGTGACCCTGTGCCGACCGGAGAAGCTCAACGCGCTCGACCTCGACGACGCCCGCCGGCTGACCGCCGTCTGGCGCACCCTGCGGTCCGACGCCGGGGTGCGCGCGGCAGTCGTCACGGGGCACGGCAGGGAGGCGTTCTGCACCGGCGTGGACCGCGCCGCCGTCGCGGACGGGCAGGTGAGCCAGCCGGCCTCCCCGTACGCGATCGAGGACCCGCTGCTGTCCATCGGGCCGAAGGCGAACGACCTGTGGATCCCGGTCGTCGCGGCGGTGGAGGGCATGGCCTGCGGCGGGGCCTTCTACCTGCTGAGCGAGGCGGAGTTCCTGGTGGCCTCCCAGGAGGCCGTCTTCTTCGACCCGCACACCACCTACGGCATGGTCAGCGCCTACGAGGCGATGGGCATGGCGGCGCGGATGCCGTTCGGAGAGGTGGCCCGGATGGCGCTCATGGGCACGGCGGAACGCCTCTCCGCCCGCCGCGCCCACCAGACCGGGCTGGTCTCCGAGCTGACTCCGGCGGGCGGGGCGCTGGACGCCGCGCTCCGCTGCGCCCGCGTCCTCGCCTCGTACCCGCCCGAGGCGGTGCAGGGGACGGTGCGCGCGGTGTGGGCGGCGCAGGAGGCGGCACGCGCCCAGGCCAGGGCGCAGGCACCGCAGCTGATCGCGCTGGGCAACCTGCCGCCGGAGCGGCAGTCCGAGCTGTTCGCGGGCCGCGGGAGGGGCGGGGCGCAGGGCCGCGAGGGTCCGCGGGTGCGGTGACGCGTCCCGTATCCGCCCGCGTCCCGTATCCGCCCGCCGGGACGTCAGCCGTGGCGGAACGGGGCTCGGCGGCGTAGCGTGAGAAGCGGATCATGCAACGGATGGTCCGGAGCGCCCCGTCGGACCGATGTGCCCTCCTCGAAGCGACGGCCGCCGTATGGAGCCCCTTCCGTCCTTGGTACGACGGCCGTCTCGGGCCCCGCCGCCGAACCCGGCCGGCGGACCGTGCCGGGCGGCGACCGAGGCCGGGCACGCCCCCGTCCCGGGACGGCCCCGCGTCACCCGGAGGACCGGGACTGGCCCGTCCCCTTCACCGCGTCCAGCGCGTACACGCACCGGTCCTTGCTGCACGCGTACACCACGCCGCCGGCCGTCACCGGCGAACCGGTGATCTCACCGCCCGTCGCCAGCTTCCAGCGGAGCTGGCCGCCCACGGCGTCCACCGTGTACAGGCAGTGGTCGGCCGAGCCGAAGTGCACCCGGCCGTCCGCGACCACCGGGGCCCCCACCACATCGGCGCCCGTGGCGAACCGCCAGCGGGGCGTGCCGCTCACCGCGTCGAGGGTGTAGACCGCGCTGCCGCTGCCCAGATGGACGAGCCCGTCGGCCGCGACGACCGGCTCGGTCGAGTGGCGGGCCTCCGTCGCGATGCGCCAGCGGTCGTGTCCGTTGCCCGCGTCGAGCGCGTAGACGGTGCCCAGGTAGTCGGCGAGGTAGATGCCGCCGCCCGTGACGGCGGGCCCCGGCACATGCGCCGGCGGGCACAGGAAGGCAGCGGGCGCGTCGAAGCGCCAGCGCTCCGCGCCCGTCGCGGCGTCCAGCGCGAAGACCCGCGAACCGGCGCTCACATACACCGCGCCGTCGTCCCCGGCCGTCACCCGCACCGGCACGCCGCCGGTCGCCGAGGCGTCCCCGACGGGGTACGACCACTGCTCGGTTCCGGTGCGCGCCTCCAGCGCGTAGAGCCGCCCGTCGCCCCACATGTAGACCGCGCCGTCGAGTATGACCGGCCCGGCCTCGCGGGTCTCGAAGTCGGCCTGGGCGCCGGAGACCTCCCACAGCTTCTCGCCGTTCGCGGCCTCCCACGCCTGCACCCCGCCACCGCGGGTGCCGGTCACCACGGTGCCGCGGTTCACCTGGAGCGAGTAGACCCAGCCCTCGGTCGCCAGGCGCCAGCGCTCGGAGCCGTCGGCGGCGTCCAGTGCGTACAGGCTGGGGCCGTCGGAGGCGTGGACGCGGCCGCCGGAGACGGCCATCGACCAGGCGACCTCGCGCGTCTTGAACTGCCTGCGCCCACTGGCCACGTCCAGCGCGTGCACCTCGAAGGAGGTGACGTACAGCAGGTCGTCGGCGACGACGGGCGAGCCCCACACGTCGTTCGACATCCGGAACCGCCAGGGCCGCCAGCGCTGCGGGGCCGCGGACGGGGTGCGGGCCGGGGGCCCGGTCGGCGGGCCGTGCTGGGTGCGGGGCGGCGTGTGCGGCCCGCCCGCGTACTGCTGCGGCGGGGGCACCGGGGCTGCGGGCGCGGGCGCCCCGGCCCCGCTCGCGGCGTCCGCCACCACCGGCGGCGGCTGCGCCGGCTGCGGGGCGTACGGGGGCGCGCCGTTGGGCGGGCGCACCCAGCCGGTGGCGGAGCCCGAGTCCGGATCCCGGGCCGGCTCGTCGGTGCGGCGCGGGCCGGGCCCGATGGGCACCTGCGAGCCGGGCAGCCGCACCGGACCGCCGTCGGCATGCCCGCCGTGCGGGGCCGTGACGGGCGCCGCGGCCCCGGTGCCGGCTCCGACGGCCGCCGGGCCGCCGGGGCCCGCCGGAATCCCGTGAGCGGGCGCCGGGGCGCCGTGGCTGCCCTGCCAGGCGGGCTCGGCGGGCGGCGGGTGCCCGGCCACCGGCACGGAGCCGGGCCGGGGCGGCTGCGGCTCCATCGCGGGCGGCTCCATCGCGGGCGAGGCCGCCGCGGGAGGCTCCAGCGAGGGGGGCTGCGCCGGCATCGGCGGCGCCGCGGGCGGGCCGCCGCGGCCGGTGCCGGGGGCGCCGGAGCCCTCCGGCCCGCCGCCCGGGGCACCGGACCCGGCGGGCCCTGCCGGGTGCCCGGGGCGCATCCGCGAGGAGCGCCCGCCCCTGCGCCGCTCGATCAGCGTGACGGCGGTCGGCGGCAGCCAGGCGGAGACGGTGCCGGTGTCGTCGCTGCCGGAGGAGAACAGGTGCGGGGCGAGCTGGGACTGCAGGTCGGCGGGCGAGGGGCGCTCCTCGGCCGCCATCCGCATACAGGACTCGATGAGCCCGCGCAGCTCCTCCGGCAGGCCCTCCAGGTCGGGCCCCTCGCGCAGCAGCATGAAGACCGTCTCGACCGGGTTCGCGCCATGGAACGGGGCGTGGCCCGTGGCGGCGAACACCAGCGTCGAGGCGAGCGAGAAGATGTCGCTCGCGCCGGTGACGCTGCGGGAGTCGCGCGCCTGCTCGGGCGACATGTAGGCGGGCGTGCCGACGGCGACGTTCGTCATCGTCAGACGGGTGTTGGAGACGCCGGAGGCGATGCCGAAGTCGATGACGCGGGGGCCGTCCTCGACGACGAGGACGTTGGACGGCTTCAGGTCCCGGTGGACGAGGCCGGCGCCGTGGATGGACTGCAGCGCCTCGGCGACCCCGGCCGCCAGCCAGCGCACCGCCTGGACGGGGAGCGGGCCGCAGTCACTGACTATTTCCTCCAGGGACGGCGCCGGCACGTAGGCGGTGGCCAGCCAGGGCACGGCGGCGCGCGGGTCGGCGTCCACGACGGCCGCCGTGTAGAAGCCGCTGACCGCGCGGGCCGCCTCGACCTCGCGGGTGAAGCGCACACGGAACAGCTGGTCCTCGGCGAGCTCGGTGCGCACCGTCTTGATCGCCACGCGCCTCCCGGAGGCCGAGCGCGCGAGGTAGACCAGCCCCATTCCGCCGGCACCGAGACGGCCGAGCACCTCGAACGGGCCGATCCGCCGCGGATCGTGCTGCGTCAGCTGCTCCACCACTTGCCTGCCACCTCCCCGTGGGGCCTTGCTCCCGCGCGGCCGCCCTGCCCTGCACACTGCCTGCCTGGCACACTGCCTGCCGCGTCCCGCGTCCTGTCCGCGTCCGGTCCGCCCCGTGCAGCTTCTCACTGCCGTGCCGGACCCGGCGGCCCGGAGCCCGATTCTTCCTGGCGAAGGCGACGGTTGCGAACCCGGGGGCGGCTCGTAAGTGTCTTCGTCCGACGGCAAAGCAGCCTATGCAGGGACGAGCCAGGCATTCCTCCGCCAATACGCTCCCGGGCGTGCCGCCGCTCGCCCGGGGGCGTGCGCGGTCCGCGGCGTACGCGGCCCGCCGCTCAGGTGCCGGCAGGGGGTGTCGGGGGC
>NZ_JAAKZZ010000553.1 GCF_011045075.1 Streptomyces boncukensis | reverse complement strand
GCGGTGGGGCGGGGCGGGCCCGCCCGGGAAGGCGTCCGGACGGGCCCGCGGCTGCGACAGCGACTACGCCGGTGCTACTGGGCGTCGGCGCTGTCGTCGGCCTCCACCACGTCGTCGAAGGGGTTCTCGACGAGGGCGTTGGAGTGCGAGGCCGAGAGGTGGGCGAGCTGGCCCTGCTCGTGGATCGGCGTGAACACCTTCTGCTGCTCCATGTGTTGAACCTCCAGGTGCGCTGGGTGGCCACGTCGCCGGGCGGCGACGCCTCGCACACACTAATGAATATGATTTTCATTTGACAAGGTCTTGGGGCGCCGGAAGCGGGTGATCCGGGTAACAGACCGGCCAGCCGCCCACCGGATCGCGCCCCACCCGCCCCGCCACGCCGAGCACTTCGGCCAGCAGCCCGGGGGTCACCACCTCGTCCGGCGGCCCGTCGGCGGCCACCCGGCCGTCCCGCAGCGCGAGGATCCGGTCCGCGAAGCGGGCGGCGTGCCCCAGGTCGTGCAGCACCATCAGCACCGTCAGACCCCGCTCCGCGCGCAGCCGCGCCACCGTCTGCAGCACCTCCAGCTGGTGCCGCAGGTCCAGATACGTGGTCGGCTCGTCCAGCAGCAGGACGCGGGTGTCCTGGGCGAGCGCCATCGCCAGCCGTACGCGCTGCCGCTCGCCGCCCGAGAGGGAGTCCACCGGACGGTCGGCCCACGCCGTCACGTCCACGTCCGCCATGGCCCGCGCGCAGACGGCGTCGTCGCCGTCCCGCAGCATGCCGAGCGGGCCGCGCGCCGCGTACCGGCCCTGGCGTACGAGCTGGCGCACCGTCATACCCGGGACCGGCGGCGCGGACTGGTGCAGCAGTGCCACGCGGCGCGCCGCCGCGCGGCGGGAGAGCCCGGCCATGTCGTCGCCGTCCAGCAGGACCCGGCCGGCGGCTGGGCGCAGCAGTCCGGCGGACAGGCGCAGCAGGGTGCTCTTGCCGCAGCCGTTCAGCCCGACGAGCGCGACGAGCTCCCCGGGCTCCACGTCCATGTCGACGCCGGACAGCACCTCGCGGCCCGGATAGCCGAAGCGGAGCCCGCGTATCTGTACGGTTCCCTGCGCGCGGGGCGCTGTGGGGGTCATCCTGTCCTCCCTCTCTCGTGCGTGCCCGGCGGAGCGCGGCTGTGGTCGTGGTTGCGCGCACAGTTCCCCGCTCACCGGTCGTCGACCCGGCGGCGGGCCACGATCAGCAGCAGCACGGCACCCGCACACGTGGTGACCGCGCCCACCGGCACGCTCAGCCGGTCCGAGTCCAGGGCGTGCGCGAGCCCCTGGGAGAGGCCCTGCGCGCCCGCGTCGGCCCCGCACACCACCACCGCGCCGAGCAGCGCGGCCCCGGGCAGCACGGTGCGCAGGTCCGCACCGAGGAGCGCGAACGCCAGATGCGGCACCAGCAGCCCCACGAAGCCGAGCGCGCCCACCACCGAGACGGCGCCCGCCGTCAGGGCCACCGCGCAGACCAGCGCGGCGATCCGGGCCCGGCCGGTGTGCACCCCGGCGGCAGCGGCCTGTTCGTCGCCGCAGCGCAGCAGGGTGAGCGGCGCGGCCAGGGCGTATGTCGCGGCGGCCCAGACGGCGGCCCAGGGCCACAGCAGCCGCCAGTGCGGCCACACCCGCCCCTCGGTGGACCCGACCAGCCACTGGACCACGCTGCCCAGTTCGCCCGGAGCGACCAGCAGCACCACCGCCGTCAGGCCGGACAGCACCGCCGAGACCAGCACCCCGTACACCGCGGTCTGCGCCGGGTCGCCGCGCTCGCGCCCCGCGAGCAGCCACAGCAGCCCGGCGCCCGCGAACCCGCCGAGCCCCGCGGCGACCACCACGGCCGCCGGCGAGTGCCAGCCCGCGAACCCGAGTCCGGTCGCGGCGACGGCGCCGAGCACGGCGCCGGGCGTGACGCCGGTGACCTCGGGGCCCGCGAGGGGGTTGCGCAGCGCGGACTGGAGCACGGTGCCCGCGAGCCCGAGCGAGGCGCCCGCGACCAGCGCGACCAGCGCCCTGGGCAGCCGCAGGTTGAGGACGATGTGCCGGGACGTGGGGTCCCCTCCGCCCCGCAGCACCTCCCACACCCCGCTCGCCGGCAGCGCGCGCCCCGCGACGAGGGCCGCGCACCCGGCCGCGAGCGCCAGCAGCGCCAGCAGCACGAACAGGCGCGCGGTCCGGCGCGGGGCACGGCGCGCTGCGGCGGCCTGTGTTGCGCCGGTCACTCCCGCACCGCCTCTCCCGGGACCCCGGCGCGGGGCGCGGCCGGCGCCCGGTACGCGGCCTCCCGGTTCCGCGCAGGGACCGCCCCTGACTCACCGTCGCGGACCGCGGGCCCGGTCGCGCTGTGCACGCGGTTCCCCACGCCCCTGCCGGGACGCGCCGGGCCGCGGTCGCCGCGGCGCAGCAGGACGACGCCCGCCGGCACCCCCAGCAGCGCCGTCCACGCCCCGACCGGGGTCTCGACGGGCGCGAGGGCGAGCCGCGCGGGCAGGTCGGCCCCGGCCACGACCAGCGCCCCGCACACCGCCGACCAGGGCAGCCAGCCGGCGGCGCCGCTGCCGGGGCGCAGCCGGCGCGCCAGGTGCGGGGCGAGGAAGCCGACCCAGGCGACCGGGCCGCACACCGCGACCACCGGCGCGATCAGCAGGACGGCCAGCCCGAGCGCGGCGAGCCGGGCGCGCCGCACCCGTACGCCGACCGCGCGCGCGTCGTCGTCGCCGAGCCGCAGCACCGACAGCACGGGCGCGCACAGCACGAGCGCGGGTACGGACACGGCCAGCCACGGCCCCAGCCCGGTGACGTCGTCCCAGGTGCGCGCGGACAGGCTGCCCAGCAGATAGCGGTAGATGAGCTGCAGGTCGAGCTGGTCGGCCAGCACCATCAGCACCAGCAGCGCGGCCTGGAGCGCCGCCGCCACGGCGGCGCCGGTGAGCAGCACGGCGGAGGGGCTGCGCCCGAAACCGGCGGCGAGCAGGGTGAGGACGCCGCCGAAGGCCGCGCCGCCCAGGGCCAGCAGCGGCTCCACGGCGGCCGGCAGGGACAGCGCGAGGACCAGCGGCGCGGCGACGCCGAGCGCGGCCCCGCTGGACACGCCGAGCATCTCGGGCACGGCCAGGGGGTTGCGCAGCGCCTCCTGGAGGACGAGCCCGGCCGCACCCAGGCAGGCCCCGGCCACCAGCGCGAGGACCAGCCGGGGCAGCCGCAGCTCGGTGACGACCGTCGAGGTGAGCCCGGAGCCGCCGAGCGCTCCGGGCAGTTCGGCCGGGGACAGGGACGGCGTGCCGAGGCAGAGTGCGCACAGCGCCACGGCCAGCAGCAGCCCGGCGGCGGCCAGCGGGCGGCGCACGGCAGGCGGCACCGCGGATGCCGGGCGGGGCGACCAGCGCGGGCGGCTCACTTCAGCGCGGCCGTCGCCTCGTCGAGGACCAGGGACAGCGACCGGGTGCCCCGGCCCTTCGCCCACACCTCGGAGTTGACCTCGTGCACCTCGCCGTTCCGCACGGCCGGGATCTTCGACCAGAGCGGGTTGCCCGCGAGCTTCCGGGACAGCTTCTCCTTCGCCGGGCCGCCGAACGAGAGCGTCTCCACGAACAGCACGTCGACGTCGCGCGCGAGGATCTCCTCCAGGCTGTAACTGCCCTCGACACCGCGGCTCTTCCACGGGTAGCGGGAGAGCTTCGGGAAGAGTCCGGCGGCCACGTCGGTGCCGGGCGTCGCGACGCCGAAGTTCTCGTCGCTGCCGAAGATGATCAGCGAGGTCTTGCCGCTCTTCGTCTTCTCGGCCCGCGCCAGCTTGGTCCGGAACGCCTTCTCGGCCTTCCGGCCCTGCTCGGTGCGTCCGGTGAGCGCGGCCAGGTCCCGCAGATAGCGCACGCTGTCCTGCCAGCTCCGGGGCTCCACCGGCCAGAAGACCGTGCGCCCCCGCAGCGCGGGCGCGAGCTTGCCGTGGGTGTCCTTCAGCCCGATCACCAGGTCCGGCTTGTGGGAGAGGATCGCCTCGGCCTCCGGGCTGACGAAGCCGCCGGGCACGACGGGTATCTCCCCGGCCTTCTGCTTGCCGAGGAATTCGGGGTGGGCCAGCAGTTCGGAGTTGGTGGCGGTGGGCGTCATGCCGAGCTCGGCCAGCATGTCGTCGCAGAGCGCGACCAGGCAGACCACCCGCCGGGGCGGGGCCTTGGTGGCGACGGTCTCCCCCTTGACATCGGTGATCTTCCGGGCCGGCTCGATGGGCGCGGCCTTGACCTCGGTGGTCTCGGAGTCCCCGGCGGCTCCCCCGCCGTCCGACCCGTCCGACCCGTCCGATCCGCACCCGGCCAGCAGCGTCCCCACGGCCGCGGCCACCGCCCAGCGGCGGGCGGCCGGCAGCTTTCTGCGCGAGTTGTCCCTCAACGTCCTTCAGCTCATCTCGGTCCGGGGCGGCGGCAGGCGGTTGCGGGCGGGCGCCCCGGGCGGGCCCGCCTCCAGAATAC
>NZ_JAAKZZ010000552.1 GCF_011045075.1 Streptomyces boncukensis | reverse complement strand
GGGCGGGGGCGGAGGTGGTGTCAGGGGTCAAGTGAGCAGCTCCAGTTCTGTGTGCATGTTGTGGCGGGCCGTCCGTTCCCAGGCGCTCTGTGCGTACTCCGTGCGGAACAGCGGCTCCAGGGCGAGCAGCTGGCGCAGCACCCGGGTGCGGCCCTCGCGGAAGGCGTCGTCGGGCACGAACGCGTACTCCTCGCGGATCCCGGCCGCGTAGTGCGCGTACGCCTCCGGGCCGCCCGCCAGGACCGCGAGGTCGGCGTCGCACAGCACCTCGCCGCTGGAGTCGCCGGGCGCCGGGTCGTGGGTGGCGGTGAGCCGGACCAGGCGGGCCACCTCGGACACCGTGGCGGCCGGTACGCCCGCCTCCGGGAGGGCGCGCTCGGCGAGGCGGGCGCTGCGCTCCTCGTTCTCGGAGCGGTCGGGGCGGTAGACCGCGTCGTGGAACCAGGCCGCGAGCAGGACGGCGACCGGGTCGAGGCCGGGGCCCGCGTGCGGCGCGAGTTCGTCCACGCGGTCGAGGACGGCGAGCAGATGGGCGGGGGTGTGGTAGCGGCGCTGCGGCTCGCTCCAGCGGGCGAGCAGGTCCTCGCCGTACGGTGCGGGGTCCGGCGCCTCGCCGTCCGGGGTGCCGCCTTGCTGCGCGTGGTGCAGCAGCGCGTTCCAGCGGGAGAGCAGGGCCTCGTGCTGCGCGTCGTCCTGCGGGGGGTGGGTGGACATACGGACAATTGTCGTCCGGCATGATCGCTGTCTTCCAGGGCCCCCAGGGGTATGGCAAGGTGTGAGATATGTCTAGACCATTGCTGGAAGTGATCGCGCTCAGCGCGGAGGACGCGGCGGCCGCGCAGGCCGGGGGCGCCGACCGGCTGGAAGTGGTCGGCGATATCGCCGCCGACGGGCTCACGCCCTCCCGGGAGACCTTCGCCGCGATCCGCGCCGCGTGCGGGATCCCGCTGCGGGTGATGCTGCGGCTCACGGACGGGTTCGCCGCCGGGGACGAGGCCGATGTCGCGTCGCTGCGGACCCGGGCGCGGCAGCTGCGCGCCGAGGGCGCGGAGGAGTTCGTGCTGGGCTTCCTGGACGACGCCGGGCAGCCCGACATGGTGGCGGTGGCGGCGCTGGCCGAGGAGCTGGACGGCTGCCGCTGGACGTTCCACCGCGCGATCGACCGCGCCGTCGACCGGCCCGCCGCGCGCAAGCAGCTCGCCGAGGTGCCGGGTCTGGACACCTATCTGACGGCCGGGTCGCCGGAGGGGGTGGCCGAGGGGCTGCCCGTGCTGTACGAGGAGGCCGCGCGCACCCGCTCAGGGGAGCCGGGGTACGGGGCGACGATGCTGGTCGGCGGAGGGCTGCGGCTGCAGCATCTCGCGGGGCTCCGGGACGCCGGGGTCGGGGCCTTCCACATCGGCGGCGCGGCCCGGCCCGGCGGGTGGGACGGACCGGTCGACGTCGACGCGGTGCGGGTGTGGCGCGGGGCGCTCGACGCGGGCGGCTGAGGGGGCGCCTTTCGGCGGCCGGGCGCGCAGTTCCCCGCGCCCCTCGCGGGGCGCGACGTGCGGGGGTCAGGAGTCCCGCGTACCCCGTATGACCGCGAGCGCGCCCGCCGCCACCAGGGCTGTGACGGTCACGCCGAACACCGTGGTGCCGGTCGTCAGCGTCGTGGCGTCGCTCAGCGTGCCCGCGGCGACCGGGAGGACGCCCGCCAGCAGATAGCCGCCCGCCGTGAACGCCGCGTTGGCCTCCGCGAGGCGGCCGGCGGGGACGTCGGCGGCGAGCATCGTGAGGCCGCCCAGCTGGCTGAGTCCCTGGCCGAGCCCCGCCAGCACGGCGGAGGCGAGCAGCGCGGCGACCGAGGTGGCGGCCACCGCGAGGACGAGCAGGGCCATGCTGAGCACGGTCAGCGCGGCGCCCGTCAGCAGGTCGGTGCGGGTCCGCAGCCGGCGGGCCGCGAACTGGACGCCCGTCGCGGCCGCGAACAGCACGAAGATCGTGGCCCCGGACAGGATCCGGCTGCTGGTGTGCAGCAGCTCCGCCAGCAGGCTCGGGCCGAGCGAGAGCACGAACCCGGTCGCGGCGATGCCGGGAGCGAAGACGGCGAGGCCGAGCAGGAGCTGGCGGCGGTTGGCGCGCGGGGCGTTGGGGATCCGGATCCAGCGTCCGCCGCCCGCCGCACCGCCCGCGCGGGCCCGCTGCGGCAGCGGCATCCGCAGCACCACCGGCAGCGCGGCCAGCAGCAGCGCGATCTGGACGGCGAAGACGGTGACGGACGGGCCCGGCAGCGTCTCCGAGAGCACCCCCGTGAGCAGCGGGCCCACCGCCGCGCCACCGACCATGGACGAGGACGCGACGAGCCCCGCCAGCCGCTTGTCCGCGCGGTCCGCGACATCGGAGACGGCCGCCAGCCCGGCCGACAGGAAAGCGCCGACCGCGACGCCGCTCAGCAGCCGCGCCAGGGAGAGCGCCGGCACCGAGTGGGCCGTCATGAACAGCACCCCGGCGGCGACGCCGAGCCCGAGCCCCGGCAGCAGCACCGGCTTGCGCCCGTAGCGGTCGGAGAGCGTGCCCGCGACGGTGAGGGTGCCCAGCAGCCCGGCGATGTAGAAGGCGTAGACGAGGGTGAGGGTGGCGGAGGAGAAGCCGAGCTGCCGCTGCCAGAGGACATAGAGCGGTGCGGGCTCGTTGGAGAGGGCCAGGACGGCGACAACGGGCCAGGCGGCGAGCCAGATCCACCGCCGGGAGGGCGCGGGGGCGGTGTCCGCTGCGGGCAGGGGCGGCGCCTCGGCGGCGGGCGCGTACGGGGGCATGGGGGCTCCAGCGCTCGGTGGTTCGAGTAAACTCGTACAGTCAGTACGAGAGAAGTCGTACCAGCTTCAGCGGTACGAATCAACTCGTACAATGGAGTCCCGTTCCGAGAGGATCCGAGAGGATCCGAGAGGAGGAGCCGCCATGTCCGGTACGGTCCCCGGGCTCCAGGAGCCGCCGCCCCCCGCCGGGGAGGTGCCTGAGCCGCTGCCCGAGCCCGCGCGCGACGAGATCCGGCTGGAGGCGGTGATGGCGGCGCTGAGCGACCCGCTGCGGATGGGCGTGGTCCGCAAGCTGCTGCTGGAGTCGGAGGAGTTCGACCACACCTGCACCTGGTTCGGGCTGGACCGCCCCAAGTCGTCCCTCACCCACCACTTCCGCACCCTCCGCGACGCGGGCCTCATCCGCCAGCGGCAGTACGGTCCCGCGCGCCGGAACCAGGTGCGGATCGCGGACCTGGAGGCCCGCTTCCCCGGGCTGCTCCGGCTGGTGGCCGAGTGGCAGCCGCCGGCAGCGCGATGACCGCGAGGGCGAGCACGGCGACCGCCCCGCCCGCCGCCATCAGCGCCGGCGGCGACGAGGCGTCCACGACCGCGCCGCCCGCCAGCGCGCCCAGCGAGATGGTCGCCTGGAAGGACGCCGTGAACAGCACGGACGCGGCCTCCGGCGCCCCGGGCGCCGCGTTCGCGAACCACCGCTGGGACGCGACGGGCACGGCCCCGTACGCGAAGCCCCACACGGCCAGCAGCGCCGCGGCCCCGCCCGCGTTCCCGCCCAGCAGCGGCAGGAGCAGCAGCGCGCCGCCCGTCGTCCCGGCGGCGGCGCCGAACACCGCGCGCGGGTGCCGCACGACCGCCCAGCCGCCCGCGAAGTTCCCGCAGACCCCGGCCACTCCGTAGGCGAGGAGACAGAGCGTGACGCTCCCGGGCCCCATCCGCGTCACCCGCTCCAGGAACGGGCCGACGTAGGTGTACGTCCCGAAGTGGGCCAGCACCACGAGGAAGGTGACGAGCAGCGCCAGCCGCGTACCGCGCCGCCGGACCAGGGCGCGCAGCACGGCGGGCCGGGTGGTCTCGGCGGGCGGCGGGAGCGGCGGGAGGACGAGGAGCATCAGCGCCAGCACGCCCGCCGACAGCACGGCCATGGCCGCGAACGCCGTCCGCCACCCCGCGAGGTCCCCCAGGAACGTGCCGGCGGGCACCCCGAGCACCGAGCCCAGCGGCACGGCGGAGAAGATCACCGCCGTCGCCCGGCCCGCCGAGCGCGCGGGCACCAGCCGGCCGGCCAGCCCGGCGGCCACCGACCAGAAGCCGCCGATGGTGACGCCGACGAGCACCCGGGAGACCAGCACCAGCCAGTAGGCGTCCGCCACCGCGACAAGCACGTTCGCCAGCGTGAGCAGCGCCATGAAGGCGCACAGCACGCGCCGCCGGTCGGCGCGCGCCGTCGCCACGGTCAGCAGCGGGGCCGCCGGCGCGGCCAGCAGGCCCGGCATGGTCATCGTCAGCCCCGCCATCCCGTCCGAGACGGCGAAGTCGGAGCCCAGGGAGGTCAGCAGTCCGACGGGCAGGATCTCGGTGGTGACGAGGGCGAAGATGCCCAGGGTCAGGGAGAGCACGGAGAGCGGCATGCCGCCGAGTCCAGCAGCCGCCCCGCGCCGGTGCTGGCGCTAACGCGACGCCAACGACCGCGCCGGACGGGGGCTGCCG
>NZ_JAAKZZ010000551.1 GCF_011045075.1 Streptomyces boncukensis | reverse complement strand
GCTGAAGAACGCCAGAGCAGTAGCCACCCGCTACGACAAACGCGGCTACATCTACCTCGGCACCGCAACCGCCGCAGCCCTCACCATCTGGCTCCGAACATGATCGACCGGACAAGTCCTAGGGGGCTGAGGCCCATGGCGAGCGAGGTGGACGTGTCGGGCGCGCTCGCCGACGCCGCGCGCCGTTTAGAGCTGCCCGTCCCCGGCGTGGCCGAAGCCGCGGCCGTCCTCATGGATCCCGCCGGCCCGGGTGCCCCGTGGTGCGAAGCCGAGGTGATCGACGCGCTGGCGGACATGGCGATGATGGCGTGGGACGGTGCGCTCGCGGTCCCGGCGACGACACTGCGGTGGATCTGCGCGATCGACGCGGGCGAGGTGCCGCAGTCCGCGTGACGGCCTCTATCCGCCGGGCTCTGTCCGGCGGCGGACAACGAAAACGGCCCGCCGTAGCGGGCCGTTCAATCCCCGCATGCGCGGGGAGCACGATTGAGTCCCCTTACCGGCTGCACAAAGCTAAGGACCATAACTGGACGTCATCGTCACCGCCCGCCGCCGCACGGCCGATGGCGCCTGGTGGTACGAGTGCGAGGCGATCATGCCCGTGCGGTACGTGTCGGAGGACGGGACGACGGAGCAGAAGGCGGGCCCGACGCCGATCAGCGTGCACGCCGACTGCATCACGCCGATTCCGGGTGAGGACTACCGCGCGGTGCCGACGGTGGGTGCCGAGGAGGGGCGGCAGTGGGTCGCTGTGCAGACTCGCGGTACGCGGGGACGCGGCTTGTGGTGGGCGCTGCACCATCGCACCTGCTGGTCCGCACGCGGCGGCTGGCAGGCCCGCCGGATCACCGCCGCCGAGGCGCGCGATCTGCTCGCGGCGTCAGGCTGGGTGTGCGACATGTGCCGGCCGGACGCGCTCCTCGACGGTCAGGCGCTGTCGCCGGAGCCGGGCTCCCAGGAGTAGGCGCCGCCGCCGCGCCATTCGATCAGCCCGGGGTCGTCGAGGTGCACGTCCGCGGGCTCCAGCCCGACCTCCTGGAGCAGGTCGAGCAGGTCATAGACGTGGTGGGCGGTCCCGAGGGTGCGGCCCCCGGCGACGACCCGCCAGCCGCCCTCGGCGTCGGGCGGGTGCACGATGATCGGCGCGGCCATGACCACAGCGTGCGCCACGCCGCGCCCACCCGCACCCCGAGCACACGCGCGGCGTCTCGGGCTGGACCTCCGCTCAGCCGAGGCGGATCCGGTGGAGCATGAGGAGCGCGGCCACGGAGCCCCACACGCCGAACACGTCAACGGCCCCTACTCGCTGGGGAGTAGAGGCCGCAGCGTCGCCCCCGGGCCCTGGGGAGGCGTACCGTTCCAAGTGTCGAGCAAGGAACGGAGACCAGTATGCCCGAAACCCCTGACAACCTCTCCCAGACGTTCGGCCAGCGGGTACGACACCACCGGGAGCGCCTGGGAAAGACCAGGCCGGTACTCGCCGGACTGGTCGGCCGCAGCACGGAATGGGTCAAGTCCATCGAGAACGACCGCCTTCACATGCCGCGCCTTCCCATGCTCCTGCGCTTGGCCGAAGCCCTGGAAGTTGAGGAACTTTCCGAACTGACGGGAGACGCTCGCCTGGTACGAGGCGTCTACGCCAAGAACATCCACGATTCGCTGAAGATCATCCAGGACGCGATGGTGTCCTACTGGGTTACACAGGGCGACTCCGTGAGCGTCGACGACTTCACAGTGCGCGTCGATGGCGCCTGGCGCGCCTGGCACACCTCACACTGCGAGCGGGCAGCCATCGCTCCCATGCTGCCGCGCCTCATCGCAGACGGCCGCGCTTCGCAGCACGCCGCCGACGACAGCAATAAGCGGCGCGGATTCGCCCGCCAGCTCGCCCGCGTATACCACCTCGCGCAGCTCTACTGCTCCTTCCAACCGGCTCCGGAACTCGTCTACATGACGAGTGACCGATCCATGCTGACCGCGCAGGACGCCGATGATCCAGCTTCCCTGGCTGGCGCCGCCTGGTACATGAATCACGTATGGCGAGACGCCGGAGAAGCCGCTGAGGCCCGGGTAGAGCTTGCCTTGGACGTGGCAGACATGCTCCGGCCCGACTCATCTCCCGAGCACCGGGCCCTCTACGCGCTTATGCAGCTCGCCGTTGCCCTCTCCCATGCCAAGACGGGAAAAGCCGGGGATGCATGGCGCCACCATGACGAGGCGTACCGGGCGGCACGGAGTCTCGACGGATACAACCACCCCTGGCTTATGATCGGCTCCGGCATGGTCGAGCACTACGTCGTAACCATGCATCTGGATCTTCAGCAGCCCGGCAAGGCCCTGGATGCGGCACGGAACATCGACCCGGCAGCGATCCCCAGCCGGACGCGTCAGTCTCGCTATCTGGTGGAAGTGGCACGGGCGCACTACCGCCAGCACGACCGAGACGCCGCCGTCTACCAGATGCTCAAGGCGCGGGGGCGCTCTCATGACACCTTTGAGTTCTCCCTGTTCGCCCGGTCCATGGTCACAGAGATGCTGGCTCATCCAACAGCAACGATCGCCGATGACGTAAGAGATCTCGGCCGGACCCTCGAACTGTCGGTCTGACAGGTACGGTCTGTACCCCTCGAAGCAGGGGGACAGACTGTACTCCGTTCCCACTTGCGGCGCACCTACGGTCAGTGATCAGGCAATCACTGATGTCGATGGGGCCCCTGAGTCTGCGAACTCAGGCGTTCCCGCACACTGACCGAGGGCAGTCTGATGGTGCGGACAGTAACGAGCGCGGACACTGCTCGCTTCGAGCGTGGCGCGTATGCGGTGGATGAGGTCGCTGCGCGGGAGTCGCCGCCGGTGTCCTGCTGGACGGGCCGGGTGCAAATGGTGCTCGCCGGGGGCTGGGTGCGGATCATCCTGCCGCACGCGGTCGAGAGCACCACCCGCATCGGCGACCTGCGCGCGGCCACCGACGAGGAACGCGCCGTCTTCGACGCCGCAGCCGTCCGGTACGCGGAGACGAGGCCGCGGCTGTGAGCCCGCGTGCCCGCCGTACCGCCGCCCGCGCGGTCGCGGCCGTGACCGCGGTGGTGCGCGCCGAGGCCGCACCCTGCCCGCACTGCGGGACGCCGCCGCGCGTCACCGCCTGGACCGAACCCACGCCCGGGGACGCGCCCCCGACGATCGCCGTGCGCGGCACCTACACCTGTGCCTGCGCCCCCAACCCACCACCGGAGCCCGCCGTGCCAAAATTCCCCAGCGACCACTCGCGCGTCCTCGACCTGAGCGGCACACTCCGCGACGCCATCGACCAGGTCCTCCAAGACGCCTGGGACCCCGAGCACGCCGAGACCGAACTCGCCGCCCTGGGCACCCATGCCCCCCTGCTCGACGAGTACCGCGCCCTCTCTCCGGCCGGCCGGGAATACCTCGCCGCGTACAAGGCGTGGCACTACCACCAGCTCCCCCGACCCATCCTCGCCCCGGCCGCCGACGCGTTCGCCGAGTACTGCGCCGAACGCGTCCGCCAGCAGATGAAGGTCTCCGACCTGTTCGGGGACTGGCTGGAGCAGGGCCTGGACCTGGGCCCGCTCCCGGACGACGACGTCGTCCTCACGGCCGTGATCGCGCTGATCGCCGCAGTCCGCCTCGATAACAAACGGGCTGCGCGCAGGCGGCGGCAGGGGCGGGAGCGGTGATGGACGCCACGAAGCGGTGCGCGCGCTGCGGCGCCACCGAACGCCGCGCCGAGCTGGAGCACCGCGCGGTCAAGGACTCCCCCTCCCGCGGCGGCGCCGACATCTGGCTGTGCACCGACACCGACGCCTGCGACCAGCGCAAGCGGCGAGGAGGACGGTGACGCTGATGACCATCCCCGAGGACCCGCACATGCGCGCCCGCAGAGACGTGACCGCCGCCCTCCTCCTGGCCGAGCACCAGCCCGGCCCCGATCCGACCGCCCGCGCACTGTGCCGCCTGCGCGCCGACGTCGCCGAGCTGCTGCCCGAAGCCCAACAGGCGGCCGAGCGCCTGCCGGCCGACACCCGCCGACGGGACGTGGGCCTCTCCTCGGTCGCCTTCGCCCGCAGGCTCCTGCGCACCGGCCCCACCGGCAGCCCGGCCGACCGGCTGAGGATCTGGGCCAAGACCACCACCGTCCTGCTCACCTACACGGAAAGGAAGGGACCATGACGACGGTGAAGTGCGGATGCGGCGGCGCAATCCGCATCAACAACCAGGGGCGCCCGCAGTGCGACCGCTGCGGGCAGTACTACGGCTACGCCCCGCCCCCGCCGACACATGCAGGGCTCCACCGCGCCGCGCGGTGCCGGGCGCTCCTCGCCCGCTGCCACGCCGCACGACAGGCCACCCGACACCGACGCCAAGCCAGCCGCCGCGTCCTGGCCGCCCCCTGACCCAGGCCGGCGCACCGAAACCGCTCAGGTGCGCCACCGCGCCATGAACCCTCGACATGGCGCACCCGCCCCAGGGCCACATCCCCCAGCCCTGGGG
>NZ_JAAKZZ010000550.1 GCF_011045075.1 Streptomyces boncukensis | reverse complement strand
GGGGCGTACGGTGGGGGTGCGGAGTGGTGGAGGAGGGCTGTCGGTCCTATCCCCTAATGTGGCTTTTGTCGTCCACGGCGTCCACGTACTTGGGGAGAGCGAAGCGATGGAGTCCACCGTCGTCCGGTGTGCCGAAGGGCATGTGTTCAGCACTTCGACGTTCCCGATGCAGAATCTTGGGGCCAGGCGTATCGGCCCGGGGCGGCTGCTGCGATGTCCGCAGTGCGGGCGGCTCCGGAGCGCGGTTCCCGTAGCGGCGCAGAAGCGCTGAGGGTGTGACGGGGCGGGGCCGGTCCGATTGGGCCGGCCCCGCCCCGTGCGCGTAGTCTCGCCCCGTGCTTCTCTCAGACAAGGACATCCGGGCCGAGGTCGACACCGGTCGGGTACGGATCGAGCCGTACGATCCGGCGATGGTGCAGCCGTCCAGTATCGATGTGCGGCTGGACCGGTACTTCCGGGTGTTCGAGAATCACCGCTATCCGCACATCGACCCCGCCGTCGAGCAGGCCGATCTGACGCGGCTGATCGAAACCGAGGGGGACGAGCCGTTCATTCTGCACCCCGGGGAGTTCGTGCTCGCCTCCACGTACGAGGTGGTGACGCTGCCCGAGGACGTCGCCTCGCGGCTGGAGGGGAAGAGCTCGCTCGGGCGGCTCGGGCTGCTGACGCACTCCACCGCCGGGTTCATCGACCCCGGCTTCTCCGGGCATGTGACGCTGGAGCTGTCGAACGTGGCGACGCTGCCGATGAAGCTGTGGCCGGGGATGAAGATCGGGCAGCTGTGTATGTTCCGGCTGACGTCGCCCGCCGAGCACCCGTACGGCTCCGCCCGGTGCGGCTCCCGCTACCAGGGGCAGCGCGGGCCCACGCCCTCCCGCTCCTTCGTCAACTTCCACCGGACCCAGGTGTGAGGGACGCGGTGAGCGAGGAACGGGAGAACCTGACCTACCCCCTCTTCGGGCAGGCCGTCCGCGAGCTGGCGCAGAGTGTCGCCGACGACGGGTACGAGCCGGACATCATCCTGTCCATCGCGCGCGGCGGCCTCTTCGTCGCCGGCGGGCTCGGCTACGCCCTCGACGTCAAGAACCTGCACGTGATGAATGTGGAGTTCTACACGGGCGTCGGGGAGACCCTCGACATGCCCGTCATGCTGCCGCCCGTGCCCAACGTCGTCGACCTGAGCCGGCGGAAGGTGCTCATCGCCGACGACGTCGCCGACACCGGGAAGACGCTCAAGCTCGTCCAGGAGTTCTGCGCCGAGCACGTGGACGAGGCGCGCAGCGCCGTCATCTACGAGAAGCCGCACTCCCTGGTGGCGTGCGACTACGTGTGGAAGCGCACCGATCAGTGGATCAACTTCCCGTGGTCCGTCGAGCCGCCCGTCGTCCGGCGGGACGGGCAGGTCAGCGGGTTGTGAAGGCGCTGATCGCCCTCGCCAGCTCCGCCGGGTTCTCCTCCGGGATCCAGTGCGCCGTCCCCGGCACCCGCAGCACCGTGACGTCCTCGGCGACCTCCCGTGCCATGTCGCCGATCACCTCGCCCGTCGTACTCGTCATACCGCCCACCGCCAGCACCGGGACCGTCAGCTTCCCGTTCCGCTCCAGCGCGGCGCGGTTGTCCGCGGCGTCCTGGTCGAAGGCGCGGTAGACCTCGAACCCGGCGCGCATCGCGCCCGGCGCCGAGTACGCCGTGACGTACACCTCGAAGTCCTCCGGGGGCACCGCCGAGGGGTCCGCGATGCGCGCGTTGAAGAACGCCTGCAGGTAGGCGCGTTCGCGCCCGGCCACCAGGAGCTCCGCGATGTCCCGGGCGCCGGGCCCGTGGAAGGCGAAGTGCCAGACGCGCGGGTCGGCGCGCAGCCGGTCGAAGACCGCCGTGCCCGGCAGCGGCGCGTCCGCCAGGACCAGGTGCGCGACCTCGTCGCGGTACGCCTGGGCGTACGCGTACGCCACCATCAGGCCGATGTCGTGGCCGACCAGGGTGACCGGCTCCGTCACGCCCAGGTGCTCGCGCAGCAGGGTGCGGATGTCGCCCGCCATGGTGCGCTTGTCGTAGCCGCCCGCCGGGCGCCAGGAGTCACCCGCGCCCCGGTAGTCCGGGGCGACGACGCGGAAGCCCTCCGCCACCAGGCGGGGGATCACGTGGTGCCACTCCCACCATGTCTGGGGGAAGCCGTGCAGCAGCACGGCGGTGCGCGGGCCCTCGCCCGCCGTGACGTAGTGCAGCCGCAGGCCCGGTTCGATGTCCGCCATGCCATGTTCCATACGGATCACCGTACGTCTGTGCGGTGCGCGGGGCCTCCCCCCTCCCCTACTTGTCGGTAAGTACCGCTGGTAACAGCAGGTGACCGCTGAGCGGGCGCACCTCATGGCACAGGCACGTGTGAGATCCGGGATCGGCGACCGCAAGACCGTGATGCGGGACGCGGGACGCCGGTTACGCGGACGGCGGCCCCGGAGGGTTGCGGGCCCGCCCGAACAGCGTTGGACGTAGCTGCGGACACGCACCGGAAAGAGTGCAAATCGCCCTTTCCATCACCGCAATGCCGCAGCGCTTCACTCGTTCGCCACGTCGAGTGAGCCGTGCGGACTCGTTGACGCAGGCGTGACCGAACGCCTCGCTCAGTACGACCAGTTCCCCAGCCCCTGGACCGCCCCGCCGCCCGGAGACCCGGTGGCGGGGCAGCACTGGGATCTTGAGAGCGAGCTCACCCGTCTGCTCCAGGAGGCCGCCGCCCAGCACCAGCCGTCGGCGGGGCCGTCCCCGGGGGTGTATCAGCAGCAGGCGCCGTACGAGGGCTACACGGCGCCGTACGAGCAGCAGCAGGAGTCCTACGAGGGCTACGTTTACGAGGGCTACGCCTACGAGGGCTACGCGGCCTCCGCGGCGCCGTACGAAGCGTATGAGCCGTACGGGCAGTACGAGCCGTACGGGCAGTACGACGCGGGTTACGACGCGGACGGTCCGGACGGGGACGGCGACCCCGCCCTCGGTCTCGACCGCGACAGCGACCGCGACAGCGACCGCGACGCCGACGCAGAGTTCGACGGCCCCGAGCCACCCGTACGCCCCCGGCGCGTGCGGCACCGCAAGCGCCGTGCGGGCGCGCGTGCGCTGGCGAGGCTCCGGGCACGTGCCGCAGCCGGGAGCGGGTCGGGCACCCGGCGGCACCGTCCGGTGCGGGAACTGGTGCGGATGTGTGTGGCGTTCGCGCTCACCGCCACCACGTTCGTGATCTTCCTGACCGTCAGCGTGCTGAGCGGTGCGGTCACCAGCGGGCCGCTGCGCACGGTGGCGGCGCCGGTCGTCGGCGACTTCTCCCCGTGGTGGCCGCTGCTGGTGCAGGGGCCGTGGCTGGCCGCCGTGCTGTCCATCCTGCGGGTGCGCAGCGTGCGCCGGTGGAACGCGCTGGTCGCCTGGACCGTGCTGCTGCTGTTCTCGGCTGTGACGATCAGCCTGTACCTCACCCAGGTGCCGCGGAACCCCACCGGCGTCATCATCGGGGCGCTGCCGCCGGTCGCCGCGCTCGCCTGTCTGCGGCTGCTCACCCCGCATCTGGCGCCCGAGCGCCACCGGCAGGCCCGGCACGCCAAGCTGGGCCCCAGGCCGCCCTACCGCGGCGAGAGCTGAACGCCTACAGCGTGCCCAGCTTGATCAGGGCGAGCAGCGCGAGCAGCTGGATGGCGGAGGCGCCCAGCGCCTTCGGCCAGGGCAGGTCGTGCGACCGGCTCACCATCGAGGTGAACAGATAGCCCGCGGCGATCCACGTCAGCCAGCCGATGATCTGCACCAGGGACGCGGTGCCGCCCATGAACATGGCGAAGAACAGCCGCGGCGCGTCCGTCAGCGACATGATCAGCATGGCCAGGCCCACGGTCGGCGCCCATGTGCCGTCCCCGCCGAACTGCCGGGCCAGGGTGTGGGTGACCGACCCCAGGATCAGGCCCGCGATCACCACGGCGACGCCGGTCATGATGACGTACGGGATCGCGCTGGAGATCGTGGTGTTGATCGCCTCGTCGCGCGCCTGGTCCAGCCCGAAGACCGCCAGCAGGCCGTAGAGGAACGTGACGATCAGCGCGGGGCCCCACATGGGGTAGTCCCGCATCTGCATGAAGGTGGCGCCGGGGCGGGTGACGATGCCGCGCAGCAGGTCCTTCCAGCGCAGCCGGGGGCCGGACGGCGGGGGCGGGGTGTTGCCTGCGGCGTAGGTGCTGCCGTCGCCGTACGGGTCCTGGCCGTACGGGTCCTGGCCGTAGGGATCCTGGCCGTACGGGTCCGGGACGCTGAACTGCTGGGTGTGGCCGGGGTTGTTGGCGTACGGGTCGGGCTGGCCGCCGAAGTACTCCGGCTCGCCGGGCGCGGCGCCGTACGGGGGCCGGCCCGGGGCGCCGCCGCCGTACGGCGGGCCCTGGGGAGCCCCGGCGCCTGGACCCGGTCTGCCGGGACCGCCGGGAGCCGGGCCGCCGGGACCTGCGCCGTACGGGCCGGGGCCCTGGGCCGGGGTGGGCCAGCCC